>JBEQSW010000213.1:0-9891 GCA_040348565.1 Myxococcales bacterium
CGAGTGACAACGGCTCGGTGAGCAGCTGAAAGCGGCTGCTCACCGGCGTTTTCGTGAAGAAGAGCGATGCCTCCGCCGGGCGGCGAGCCCGGCGTGCTAGCGCATGCTCATGTCACTTTACGGATTGCTCTCGCCTCGCGGGCCGAGTGGTTTTGGCTATGCGTCCACCGCCGAGCAGGTGACCGAAGGCGTATCGCTGAGCGGCAAGACGCTGCTGGTGACCGGCGCCAATGCCGGCCTGGGCGCAGAGGTCGTGCGCGTGCTCAGCCTGCGGGGTGCCCGCGTCTTGGCTACGGCGCGCTCGTTGGAAAAAGCGCAAGCCGCTTGCGCTGGTTTGACCGACACGCTGCCGCTGGCGTGCGAGCTTTCGGACCCGGCCAGCGTGCGCGGATGCGTGGAGACCGTGAAGGCTCAGGACGTTCGTCTCGATGCCGTCATCTGCAACGCGGGAGTGATGGCGCTGCCCCAGCTCGAGCTGGTCTGCGGCCTCGAGAAGCAGTTCTTCACCAACCACATCGGACACTTCATGCTGGTGACGGGCCTGTTGCCTCAGCTGGCCGAAGCCGGGCGCGTCGTGATGCTGAGCAGCAGCGCGCACCGCCAGGCACCCAAGGTGGGCATCGACTTCGACAACCTGAACGGTGCGCGCGGCTACTCGCCGTGGGCGGCCTACGGGCAATCGAAGCTCGCGAATTTGTTGTTCGCCAAGGAGCTGTCGCGACGGTTTCAAGGCAGCAAAAACACGGCAAATGCCGTTCATCCGGGCGTGATACGCACCAGCTTGCAGCGACACATGAACCCGTTTTTGGCGGCGACCATGGCCGCGCTCGGCCCCCTGGCATTGAAAAGCGTCGGCGAAGGGGCGGCGACCGAGGTCTACGTCGCGACTCGTCCCGAGCTCGCGGGCGTGTCCGGCGAATACTTCGCCGACTGCAACATCGCTGTGCCGCGAGCCGACGCCAACGATCCGGCGCTGGCCAAGCGGCTGTGGGAGCGGTCGGAAAAGATCGTCGCCGAGCTGCGCTAGCTGCTGGAACGCGCGGGCTCGCTTCACGCGCGTTCGCGGTAGCGCCAGGTCAGCGGAACCAGCTGCTCCCGCTGCGCGGCCTCGCGCGCGTCGGTGATCAGCGAATGCTGCGGCGACAGCGCGCAAGCGGGGTCGGTGGCAGCGGCGTTGCCGGTGAGGTGAAAAGCCTGGCAGCGGCAGCCGCCGAAATCTTTCTCGCGCCGGTCGCAGCTCTTGCACGGCTCGGGCATCCAAGCTTCCCCGCGGAAGGCGGCGAACGCGGCCGAGTGGTGCCAGATATCGTCGAGTGAGCGCTCCTGCACGTTGTCGAAGGTCAGGCCCGGCAGCGTGTGGGCCAAATGGCAAGGCAACGCCAGACCATCGGGGCTGACCAGCAGGTAACGTTTGCCCCAACCGCTCATGCAGGCCTTGGGCCGATCCGAGTAGTAGTCGGGCAATACGAACAACAGCTCGAGCTTGCCCTTCAGCCGCTCTTTGGCGGCTTTGGCCACCGTTCGCGCTTCGTCGAGCTGAGCTTGGGTCGGTAATAGCGCGCTGCGATTGGCGAGCGCCCAGGCCAGGTATTGGGTGTTGGCCAGCTCCAGGCGATCAGCGCCCAGCGACTCGGCGAGCGCGATGATTTCCGCCGTTCTTCCCAGGTTTTGGCGGTGAAGAACGACGTTGACGGTCAGCGGCAGCCCGAGCTCCTTCACCCAGCCGCACACGGCCAGCTTCTGCTCGAACGCCGTCCGCCCCGCGATGCGATCCGACTCCGCCTCCCGGCTATCTTGAATCGACACCTGCACGCTACTCAGGCCGCGGTCCTTCAAGCCGGCCAAGCGCTCGCGGGTGAGTGGGACGCCACTGGTGATCAGGTTGGTATAAAAATCGAGCCGGTGCGCGCCTTCGACCAGCGCCTCCAAGTCTTTGCGCAAGAGCGGCTCGCCTCCGCTCAGGTTGAGCTGCAGCGCGCCCAACTGCGCCGCTTGCTCGAACACGCGCAACCAATCGGCGGTTTGCAGCCGGTCCGGATGCGCCGCGAGCTCGGTCGGGTTGGAGCAGTAGACGCAGCGCAGCGGGCACAGGTACGTGAGCTCGGCGATCAGCGTGTACAGCCGCTCTTCGGTCACGGCTCAGCCTGCAGCAGGCCTCGGTCCAGCAACCCTTGCACGAACGAAACGACCTCGGGCTGGAGGCGCGCGGGCTCGCTTTGAAACTGCGCAGCGAGCGTGGCCACGATGGCGGACAAGGTGTGCTCGCCGGTGCACAGCGTCAAAATGGCGGCCCCGGTTGGGTTCAAAAGCAGGCCTTTTTCCGGGTAAAGCAGGATGTGCCGGCCGGTTTTTGGGTCGAGCCGCAGCTTGGTCTTGGCCGCCAAACGGGGGCGCCGCGTGAGCAGCTCGGACTCGGAAACGTCGGTCATGCGCGGCTCGGAGCGCCGGTGACGTACGCTTTTTCGACGCAGTCGAGCAGGTGCCACAAGATCTCGGTCTTGCGGATCAGGGCGGCGACGCAGCGCTCTTGGAGCTCGAAGCTGGTGGCGTGCTCGACCACGAAAGCCAGCGCTTCCTCGGAGTCGACCCGCGCGCGCGGCACGCGCGAACGGAAGTAGGCCAGCATGTCGCTGCTCACCCAGGGGTAGTGCTTCTCCCAAGCCAAGATGCGCCGGCTCATCAGGTCGGGGGCGAAGAACTCGGTCAGTGAAGAGGCCACGGCTTCGACGAGGCTGCGCTCGCGCACCAGCGTGACGTAGGCGTCGCACGCGAACTTCACCCCCGGCAGCACGGAGCGCAAGCTCTCGACCTCGTCGCGCGGAAGGCCCACGCCTTCGGCCAGCCGCAGCCACAAGGCCAGGCCGCCTTCGCCGGGCTTGTCGCCGTCGTGATCGTGGATGCGCCGGATCCAGGCGCGGCGAAACACCGGATCTTCCGACTTGGACAGGATGATGGCGTCTTTGATCGGGATGCGGGTCTGGTAATAGTAGCGGTTCAGCACCCACTGTTGCAGCTGAATTTGGCTCAATTGCCCCTCGTGCATGCGCACGTGCACGGGGTGTTGGTCGTGGTAGCGGCTGGCGCCTTCGCGTCGCAACCACTCCACGAACTCGTCGCGAGACAGCGGCGCCCGCTCGCTCGTCACAGCGACAGCTCCATGCCGTCGTACGCGACCTCGACGCCGGCGGCGTGCACGGCGGCGCGCTCGGCCGAGTCTTCGCGCAAGATGGGGTTCGTGTTGTTGATGTGGATGTAGATGCGGCGGGCGCGGGTCAAGCTACTCAAAAATTTCAAGCTGCCTTCGGGGCCGCCGATCGGCCAATGCGCCATGTCTTCGGCGCGCCGCTCGGAAGCGCCCAAACGAATCAGCTCGTCGCTCGACCAAAAGGTGCCGTCGAAAAAGACGCAGTCGGCTTCGGCCACGGCGGCAGCCACCGCTGGTGACAGGGCTCCGGCGGCGGCCGCGTACGCCAACGTGCGCCCGCTGCGCTCGTCCTTCAGCACCACGCCGATGTTGTCACCGGCTTCAGGCTTGGTTTGATCGAGGTGGAGCGCGGCTTTGCCCGGCACCGCGAAGGCGCGCAGCGAAAGGCCGCTCGGGCTGCCGTCCAGCCGCCGGAGCGGTACCGCTTGCCCCGGCTCGCTCAAGTCGAGCGCGTGCCACGTGGTATGGCCTTCGAAGCGCGACAGCGTGCGGTAGAGCACGTTGCCTTCGGTGAAGCCGCGGCGCACCCGGTCGCTGGCATACAGGGCCAGTGGCTGCGACTCGCGCAGCGACAGCAACCCCAGGCAGTGATCCAGGTCACCGTTGGTGAGCACGATGCCTTGCACGGGCGTGTCGCGTAGCGTCCGCGGATGCAGCGGAGGAAAGCTCTCCAGCTGCGCGCGAATCTCGGGCGAGCAGTTGAGCAGGAACCAACTCTCGCCGTCGGCGCTGACGGCTACGGTTTCTTGAGTGCGCGGGCGCGCGTCGATGCTGCCGGTGCGCACGCCACTACAGTTGGGGCAGCCGCAATTCCACTGCGGAAAACCTCCGCCGGCGGCAGAACCCAAAACTCGAATCAACAACCTCGGACCTCCGTGCCGCCGCTCACTTCGCGTGCGAGCCGGCGGGGTGACGAGCGGCGTCGCTCACAGTCCGTCGTAGTCTTCGCCTTCGTACGAACCGATCTCGGCGCTCATGTCGATTTCGATGAAGCTCGGCGTCTCCCAGCTCATGGCTCATACCTTTCGAAATCGGAACCGGAGGCGTTCCGTTCAACAAGCCATAACTCGCGGCGTTGCTTCGGTCAAACCCCGCGGCGTGGGTGCGCACCTACACTTCGGCAACGTGCCTGCCCTTGCTTTTGGCGGGGGGCTGCCAAATCGCAGCCTGCATTGCAGAAGCTTTCGTGGCGGAAGCGGGCCACGTCGCGCGACCGACGCTTTTGGACGGAGAGGACGGCCGACATCGTCCCAACAGAATCAGAAGCCGGGGCGCGCTGAGGGCGATGTTCTGATGGGGCGCCTCTAACTATTGAGAAGGTCTCGCTAATCTGGCGAGCGTCCGCGCGAGGCCAACGAACGAAAAGTGAGCCGCCCGCGCCACGACCGGGGACTGACGAATCGGACCTTGAAGCAACCCATGACCCTTCGCGCGTAGCCCACCAGGGCGAAGGTGTTGCCGCTCGGGTTCGGGTGACGACGTGGCGTTGGTCGAAGCCTTGCGCGCCAACCATCCGGGTGCGAAGGCGGCCTTGTTCCGGCGGCGCGTCGGCTGGGGCGCGCGGATCATCACGCACGCGATCGGTTTCGACGCCGAGCTAGCCGACATTCCTACAACAGGTCTTCACGCGGGCGCTCGGAGCGATCCACACCCTGAAAGCTCCGGCGGCGCTCGAGCCTTGGCTCGGTCGCTTGGCGACGCATACGGCGCGCCAGGTCCTCCCGGCTCGCGCGCGGTGCGCGTGGCTCCGGCGTTTCGTCGATTCGGCGGAAGAAGAACGCTACGAGTCGGCCGCCATCGCGTTCGCGCCCGAAGCGCGGCAAGCGCTGCGGGCCGTGTATCGCGCGCTCGACGTTTTGCCCACGGACGAGCGCATGGCTTTCGCGCTGCGCTTGATCGACGGCATGGAGCCAGCAACCTGACCGAGGCCGAGCGTATGCTGCCGCCTACGTCAGGAATTCGCTCGGCGGCTCCAGCCCCGCGACGGCGCGTGCAGCATGTCGAGCGCACCCGGCCCCCGACACCGCGGTGTTTGGGCGTTCGCAGCTGGTCTGATTTTGGCGCTGCAGCTGCGACGTCACCGGCGAGCTTGCTTGGGCATGCCGCAGGGGCAATCGCGTATTTGTCACGCCGTCACGCCATTTTGACAGCCGAACTGGCAAATTTGCCTCATTTGCAGTGGGTTGCGATTCTTCCAAGCCAAATTCGCGCTGGCCTCGGGCCGCGCCTGCTTCTAACAATGAGGGGATGTTGCGGCCGCTTGGACGCCTTGCCCTTGCCGCGTGTGCCTTGCTCTTGCCTTGTTGCGGTAGCGTGGATGAGCAAACACCGATTAGCGGTGCCGTGGGCGGGAGTGTGGCCACCAGTGGTGGCAGTGCCGTCACGGCTGCCGGCCAAGCCGCCGGTGGTAGTGGCCTCGCGGGCGCTGGCGGCAGCTCCGGCGCTGCCGCTCAACCGGTTGCGGGCAGCAGCGCCGGCGGCGCCCTGGCCTGCTCCAGCTACATGGACGAGGCGGGCTACACGCTGCCTGTTCACATCAAAAATAGCTCCAAATCAACGCTCTACATCGGCCCGCAAGATTCGACCTGCCAAGTGCAGCGCTTGTTCGAGGTCGAGGACGGTGCGCGCCACGTCTTGCCAGCACTCGACGGGTGCCACACCTCGTGTCAGGCGCTGATGCAAACGGGGCCCGTTGCGTGCCCGCTGGCCTGCGCCACTCCGTCGACCATCACGCTGGCGCCGGGGCAGGTCGTCGACGTGCCGTGGGACGGGCGTTTTGCGGTGCCTCAGACGCTGCCGCAGCAGTGCATGCCCAGCGCCTCCACCGCCGCCACCAGTTGCGTGCAAGCGCAGCAGATTGAGCCTGCCGCGTTCACGTTCAAGGCGCTGGCCGGCACCCGCCAGCAATGCCTCGACCCGTCCGGCAAGTGCACCTGCACGGCCAACGCCAACGGCACCTGCACCAGCGCGTCGAGCGTGATCTCGGGCACCATCATCACGAGCGAGCTACTGATCAAGCTCGAGCCGGGCGAAGTGAGCCCGAGCGGCGAGCCGCCCTACATTGCGATCGAGTTCAAAGACGCCACCTAGGAGGCTGGTGTGGAACACCAGCCATCTAAATCGGCGAAGCCGCCGCGTGGAGGGGAGGCTCGAAAAGCTTTGCTTTTCGAGGGGAGGAGGCGCGTGCCTCCTCCCACGAGACAAGGCGCACGCCGACCGCTCACTTCGGGGCGCCGGGCTTGCTGCAGCTGGGACCGAGCTTGAAGCCGTCAGCTGGCGCTTGTTTGAGGCGCTGCTCGGTGGCGGGGCTGTAGCGGCCGTCTTCGGCGATCTTGTCGCTCGGGTTGTTCTTGTTCCAAAGCTTTTGGAACGCCAAGACGTCGGTCGCGGTGCGGCCCGCCGAGCTTGCGCTCTTGTAGTCGAAGTGCACCCGGTCCGAAGCGCCCAGCCATTTGAAATCTTGCGCTTCGAGCGCTTGGCGCCAGCTTGCCGCCTCGGCGATGTCGAGAGCAAAGCCAACCTCGTGGTTGCTTTCGCCGGGCGGAGTGGCCAGGGGCACGCCGCAGCGCTTCGTCGCCGACCAGCGCCACACCAGGTACTGCTGCGCGACGGTGCGGAGCGCGCTGTTGACGGTCATCTTCGCCTTGGGGTGGGCGTCGATGGCCTTCAGCAAATGATCCCGCGCTTCCAACTCCAGGTACGGAAACACCTGCGAGGCGATCACCAGGTTTGGCCGGCTGGGCAGCGGTACGAAGGCGTTCGGGCGAATGCAGCGCGCTTGGGCGATGATTTGGCGGCTGAGACCGTCCACGCTCGCGGTGGTACAGCTGTCGACCGCCGCGTGTTGGACGGTGTCGAAATGCTTGGGTGCGGGTGGGGCCTTGCCTGGGGGCGGCTCGCCGTCGTCGCTTTCGTAGTCCAGCGCTTCGCCTTCCGCCCCAGCCGCGCTGCCCGCAACGCCGGAGGGTGGGGCGGCGGGTGGCGCAGGCAGGGCCGCGCTGAGCGCTGGGGCGCTTTTGGCCGGCTGCTGGGCAGCGCGTTTCGCGTCGCTCTTCAGCATGAAGTAAACGTCGAGCCCAATCACCCCGCACAGAGCCACGCAGCCAAGCCCCAAAGCCAGCGAGCGGTTTTGACGCAGCCAAGCTCCGGTCGCACCGGGGCTCGCGCCGACGTCGCGCTCGCGTTCGGGTTCGGGCTCGCCCGGCTCGGGGCCGGCAGCGTCGTCCGCCATGGCTCGGCCCGGTACCGCGATCTGCAGTCCTGAGCAAGAGCTGCTGAATCATTTCGGAGAGTTACACGCGCTGGGCGGAAAATCTGCCTGGCCGCGCATCCTTTGTCTTCCGTCATTCGTTCTCTCCACGAGGACACCGATGAAAACGATCATGGTTCGCTACAAGACGAAGCCCGAGCACGCCGAGGCCAACGCCAGCTTGGTGCGCGCGGTGTTCGAAGAGCTGCGAAAGGTCGCGCCGGCGGGACTTTGTTACTCGAGCTACCGTTTGGCCGACGGCGTGAGCTTCGTCCACGTCGCCAGCCACGCCGAGCCGAACCCGCTTCGACACCTGCCGGCGTTCGAGGCCTTTCAGTCACAGATCAAGCAGCGGGTCGAGGCGCCGCCCGAGATCACCGAGCTTCTGGCGCTCGGCTCGTACGGTCTCTCGCCCGCGCCCGAGGAGCTCGAGCGCGAGGTGTTAGGCTCGCGGCATGACTGAAACTCCGCCGGGCCTCGCTGATGCGCGCGAACAGTTCTTGCTGCTGGTGGGCGACGTTCGCCCCGAGCTGCACCGCTACTGCGCTCGCCTCACGGGCTCGGTGATCGAGGGCGAAGACATCGTGCAAGATACCCTGGCCAAAGCCTTCTACGGCTTGAGCCTGCTCGTCGACGTGCCGCCGCTGCGACCTTGGCTGTTTCGCATCGCTCACCACACCGCGGTCGACTTCCTGAAGAGCCACGGCAGAAAGTACGTGGAGCCGGTGGCCGACTTGGACGAGCTCGGCGGTTTCGACGACCAACCGGAGCCGGCGGTGGTGCGGGCCGCGTTGGCCTCGTTTCTCTCGCTCCCGGTCTCGCAACGCAGCGCCGTCATTTTGAAGGACGTGCTCGGTCACTCCCTGGATGAAACGGCAGAAACGATGGGCACTACCGTGATGGCGGTCAAAGCCGCGCTCGTGCGAGGACGTAAAACCTTGTTGCAGCAAGCCGCCGCCACTGCCGCCGTCTCGCCATCGCCGTCGCCGGCCGAGCTTCAACGTTATGCCAGCTTGTTCAACGCCCGCGATTGGGACGGCATCCGGGCGCTCGTCAGCGACGATTGCCGGTTGGATTTGGTGGCCAAATCTCAGCGTCGCGGCAAACAAGTCGGCGAGTACCTTGCCCGCTACGAAAAAGAGCAGCTGTCGGCGCGCGTGGCCCGCGTGGAGGGGCGCCCGGCGCTGGCCGTCTATCGGCCCGGCGAGGCGCAGCCGGCGTACTTCATCTTGCTCGAGCTCGAAGGCGGTCGGGTGTCGGCCATTCGCGACTTCCGCTACGTGCCGTACATCGTGGCCGAAGCCGAGCTCGAGCTCGTGGACTTGCCATGATCACCTGACCCGATCACGCCTGCGTCTCCGGATTCCAACCGGTGACGAGACCCTCTTCCAGCGCGTCGAGGCGCTGCATGGCCGAGGCGTCGAGCGTGAAATCGAACAGGGCCGCGTTCTCTTCGATGCGAGCCGGGGTTACCGACTTGGGCAGCACCACGAACCCGTGTTGCAGGCCCCAGCGCAGCAGCACCTGTGCCGGCGAACGCGCGAGCGCCGTCGCCAGCTCGACCACGACCGGGTGCGTCAAGCGCTGGCCGCGGGTGAGGGGACTGTAAGCCTCGAGGGTGATGCCGAGCTTACGACACAGCGCGACCGTTTCGCGTCGCTGCAAAAACGGTGTCAGCTCGATTTGATTCACCGCCGGCAGTACCTTGGCCGAAGCCACCAGCTCTTGCAGGTGCGGCACCAAGAAATTGCTGACTCCAATCGAGCGTGCTCGCTTTTCACCGGCCAGCTGCTCGAGCGCGCGCCACGAGTCGAGCCGCAGCTCTGCCACCGGCCAGTGGATGAGGAACAGATCGAGGTAGTCGAGCCGCATGCGCTTGAGGGCCACGTCGAAGGCGCGCAGGGCCTTGTCGTAGCCGTGATCCTGGTTCCACAGCTTGCTGGTGACGAAGACTTGCTCGCGCGGGATGCCGAACTCGGCGATGGCGGCGCCAACTTGGGCCTCGTTGCCGTAGATGGCGGCGGTGTCGAAGTGCCGGTAGCCGGCGGCGAGGGCGGCCAGCACCGCACGCTTGGTGCTGGCGCCCGCCTGCCACACCCCCAGGCCTACCTGAGGAATCTCGTGCCCGTCGTTCAGCTTCACGCTCGCGGTCGTGACGTTCTCGGCCATCGCTTTGCTCCGGGGCAAACCCTACTCCCATCGGGCATACTGCGGCTATGCCTCGCTCGCATGCCTATCCGCCGGACCTGGCGCGTTACGTCGAAGCGAATTGGCCCGGCGGCGTGAAGCTCACCCTCTCGTCCGAGCAGCTGGAAGAGGCGTTGGGGGTGGCGTTTCAGGCGTCGCTCACGCTCGAGGAGGCTAGGCCAACACGCTTTCGTTTGCTGCTGACGTCGCCGGAGAAGTTGCCGGCGGCGGGCGCCCCGAAGCAGGGCGT
>JBEQSW010000233.1:0-10460 GCA_040348565.1 Myxococcales bacterium
TTTCGAGCACGTAGCTCACGCCCGACGGGCAGCGCAGGTTGTCTTCCAACACGTAAAATTCGCCGTTTTTATCGCGAACCAGATCGGTGCCGGTGATGTGACACCAGATGCCGCGCGGTGGCTTCACGCCCTCGCATTGCGGGCGGTAGTCGGCGCAGGTCTTGACCAGCTCGTCGGGGACGATCCCATCCTTGATGATCTTCTGGTCACCGTAGACGTCGGCGATGAACAGGTTCAGCGCCTCGATGCGCTGCTTCAGCCCACGCTCCAGCCGCTCCCACTCCTTGGCGCTGATGATGCGCGGGATGATGTCGAACGGGAAAATCCGTTCGGCCTCACCCTTCAGGGTAAAGGTGATGCCCATGCTGAGCAGGGCGCGCTCGGCCGCCGCCTGCCGCCCGAGCAGCTCCCCATCGGGCAAGCCGTTGATGCCGTTGACGAGCCGCGAGCAGCCGGGACGGGGGGAGCCCGGCGCCTCGAAAATCTCGTCGAAAAACGGACCGTTCTGCGGGTCGTAGCCGTGGAATTTCATCCGCTTCGTTGCTTTCTCGGGCATCCAAACGCGCCCGCTGCATCTAGCGAGCTTCGCGAATATTTCAGGTTTGTTTCGCGCTGACCAGGACCGTGGCGGCCGGACCCCAGGCGGCGCGGAAGCAGCGTGATTTGCGGGCCAATCCGTGAGCTCAGGTGGTTCGCCCGGCGCGGATCTCGTCCACGCATTCGCTGAGCTGTTGGCGCAACCACTCGGGGGACATGTCTTTGGCGAGCACTTTGTGCACGCTGGCGCGATTCACGGCGTCGACCAACAAACCCGAGGACAAATAGCCGGTATAGACCACGCGCATGATGCGCGGCCAGGTCTTGTACGCCGTTTCGAGCAAACGGGTGCCCTCCATGCCCGGCATCAGCTGATCGGCGATCAGCAAGTCGACCGGCAGCACTTGCAGCTTCTGTAGGGCGTGCAGCCCGCTCGGCGCGGTGACCACGTCGGCGCCGACGTCGCTCAAGATGCGCGACAGCGCCAAGCGCACGTGCGCGTCGTCGTCGACCACCAGCGCCAACACGCGCGTGGCGTCGACCGGTACCTTCTCGCTCAGGCGCGCGCGGTCGTCGAGCGCAGCGCGCACGGCGCCTTGCAGCTCGGCGCTGGAGAAGGGTTGACGCTGATGCAAGATGCCGAGATTCGGGTGCAGGCGCCGCAGCTCTTCGCCCAACTCGGCGCCGACGAGCTCACTGGCTTGGCCGCTGGTGAGCACCAGATCGACCGCGACCCCGCCCTCCAGCCCTAGGCTGCGCGCCGTTCGGCGGTCTTCGGCCTCGAGCGCGCGGTAGCCGGCGGCTTCCAACATCCGACAGATAGCCGATCGCAGCGCGCCGTTCTCTTCGATGATCAGCACCGTTTCGGAGCCGCGCGCTTCCCTCGGCTCCGCTGCGGCGATGCCGGCGGTCTCCAAGGCACCGAGAGCCGGGAACACGAGCGAGATATTGACGCCTTGGGCGGGCTCGAAGCTGGCGTGAAGCTCGCCCCCTTGCTCGGCCAGCGCGCTTTGCAAGGCGCCGACGTCGAGCCCGGTCGCGCCCAGCTCGACCTCGGGCGGGCGGAAGCCGTGCAGGCGCTGCTCGCGCACCCAAAGCTCCGCGAAGCGCGCGCCGCCGCGCTGCAGCAGGCCCGACCCCAAACGCAAGCTGCTGCCTAGCGCCGACACCTCGCGCGCGGCCAACACCAGATCCAGGACCAGCCGCCCGAGCGGCGCGCGCCGGGCCATGACCGCCACCGGCTCGGCCCCGACCTGCACCTCCACCGGACAGTCGTCGCCGAAGGCCCGGCGGAGAAAGCCCTGAAGATCGATCACGAACGGTCCAAGCTCGAGCGCCTCCGCCTCCTGCTCGCGCGGATGCCCGAACGCCAACAGCTGGCGCGCCATGGCCGCAGCCTTGTCCGCGCTGGTGCGGATGACCTGCGCGTCGGCGACGATGGCTGGGTCGCGGGCGCCTTCTTGGATGAAGGCGGCGTAACTTTGCACTACGCCCACCACGTTGTTGAGCTCGTGCCCGACGCTGGCCAACGCACGGCCGATCGCGGCGAGCACTTGTTCACGCGGCCCTGGCACTCATCCTCCGTAACCGGCTGCTCCAGGCGTGTCAAAATCGTCCGCGGGGAACAAAGAAAAGCGGGCAAACTTTCAAAAACATGACACTTCTTGAGAGCCGTGTGGAACCAGTCCTAGGTCATACTTGGGTTGGCACGCTTGGGTTCAAAGGAAGGCAACGTTTCGAAAATGTCCGGCCAGGTCTTGCGCGCGTCGAGAGGCATTCAGCGTCGGGTCTTCTTGCGGGCGGCTGCCCTGGGCTTAGCGGCCCCGGCCGCACTCAACCTCAGCCGGCTGGCCGTGGCGGCCACGACGGCGGCGCCCAAGCGGCTGCTGATCTTCCACATGCCGCACGGCGTGCCGCACGTTCACTACAACCCTCAGGTGATGGCGAGCGACCTGACTCAGTTCAGCCTCGACAAATCGAACATCAGCATCCTGGGGCCGCTCGAACCGTACAAGCAGTACGTGAACGTGTACCAGGGCTTCAAGTATCCCGAGGGTGGCGGCCCGCACTACGACGCCGTGCACTTTCTCACCGATCACTCGGACATCTCCGACGTTTCGCCGCGCCTCAGCATCGACCACGCCATCGGCCAGAAGCTGAAGGTCAAGCCACTGGTGTTGGGCGCTTCCTCGCGTCCGCTCGGGTCGGTGAACCTGTATTCGAAGGTGAGCTGGGACGGCACCGGCTTCGTCGAAGCCGAGAAGAACCCGGTCAAAGCCGCCGACAAGGTGTTCGGTGGCCTGAAGGCTTCAGGCGACGCGGCGCCCAGCCCCGACATCGCCGCCCGCAAAGCGCTGCTAGACCTGACGGCGAGTGAGATCGAGGGCCTGCAAAAGGAGCTTTCGTCGCTCACGTCGGAGCAAACCAAGTTGAAGGCGCACCTCGACGCCATCCGCGCTCTGCAGGCCGACGACGGCACCAGCGGCGCCAAGGTCAGCTGCACGACCGCGCCCAGCCTGCCGAACGTCGAAAAAATCCGCGCGCTGAACATGCCGGACGAAACGCCGTCAGGCACGCCGAATTGGTTCTTGGGCGACTACCAGGGCGACAACGCCAACTTCCCGCTGATCTTCGCCGCCCACATGGAGCTTGCGGCCCAGGCCTTGATTTGCAACGCGGCGCCCATCATCACGCTGCAGTCGTCGTTCTCGACGTCGCAGCTCAGCTGCGCGTTCGCGAACATCCCCAAGGCCTACCACCTGGCGGTTTCGCACGTCGGCCCCGAGAGCAACATCACCACGCCCGCCAGCAAGGACGTGCAAGATTTTGCCACCACGCAGCGCTGGTTCGCGCAGCAAATCGTCGACTCGCTGGTCAAGCCGCTGCTGGTCGACGACCCCGCCGCGCCCGGCACCAAGATCATCGACAACACCATCATCTACTGGTGCAGCGAAATTGGCGACGGGCAGTACCACAACCTGTCTTCCGCCGATTACCCGAGCAGCTACCACCCCGACCCCATGCCGTGGATTCGGCAATATTTGCCGCTCGTCACCATCGGTGGCGGTGGCGGCTCGCTCAAGACCGGGCGCGTCGTCCGCAACGAAGTCGATCGCCCCGCCACCGATCTATATTTGACCTTGGCCCAAGCCATGGGCGCGCCCTTGACGAGCTTTGGAGATTCGACCGGCGTGGTGCAAGAGGTGCTGACGTGACGCGACGAACCGCCCTCAACCGCAGCGCCACCGCCGCGGTGTTCGCTTCCCTGGCTTTCGTCGCGGCATGCTCCGCCAGCAATGGCGGCAAACCGTCTTCCGGCACGGCCGGCAGCAACGGCAACGGCAGCGGCGGCAGCAGCAACGGCAATGGCGGGGTCACCAGCGGTGGCATGGCCAGCGTAGGCATCGGCACGCTAGCGCAGTCCTGCGGCACGTCGGCCCTCGCCCACCCTCAGCTGCGCCGTCTGACCGCGGCCGAGCTGCAACACTCGCTCGACGACATCTTTCCGCAAGCCAAGGGAAAGTGGGCGAACGGCTTGTCCGAGGTCGCCTCCCCGCTCGGCTTCAACAACGACCCCGCGCTTTTGACGGTGAGCGAGCAGGTCGCAGGCAAAATCCTGACCGGCGCGCGGGCCCTGGCCGGTGCCGCCACCGCCGATGGCGTGTTGTCGCAGCTCTTGCCGTGCGCCGCCGCGGCCGCGGACCACGCCTGTGCGCAAACGTTTTTGACGCAGTATGGGCGGCGCCTCTTCCGACGGCCGCTCACCCAACCCGAGCAAGATCGCTATCTGGCTTACTTCGACGCGCAGCTTGCCGCGTCCGACTTCAAGAGCGCGCTCGGTTGGATGCTCACGGGTTTGGTCCAGTCGCCGCACGCGCTGTACCGCCGCGAAGTGGGCGTCAACGACGCCGGCTCGTACAAGTTGACCCCGTACGAGGTGGCGACCGAGCTGAGCTACACGTTCGCCGGCACCACGCCCAGCGACGCCCTGCTCGAGCAAGCGGCCAACGACCAACTGCAGACCCCCGAGCAACTGACCGCGGCGGCTGCAACCCTCTTGGCAACCCCCGCCGGCCAAGAGGTGATGCATCAGTTCTTCAGAGGTTGGCTCGGCTACGATCAAGTACCGCCCACCTTGGCGAGCAACGCCGCTTTCGCCGCGGCGTCGCCCGACATGGCCAAAGAGACGCGGCAGTTTCTGCAAGAGGTGGTGTTCACCGGCCGTGGCGGCCACAAAGAGCTGCTGACCGCCGATTTCACGACCCCTTCGGCCACGCTCGCCAGCTTCTACGGCTTTCCCGCGCCCAGCGCCGACTACGCCAAGGTGACCAGGCCGGCCGGGCGCGGCGTGGGCGTCTTGGCCCAGGGCAGCGTGATCGCTTCGCACTCGCACGAAGCGGCTTCGTCGCCGACGCTGCGCGGGTTGCTCGTCTTCCAGCGGCTGCTGTGCGGCACGAAGCCGGAGGTGCCGCCCAACGTGCCGGCGCTGGCCCCGGCAACGCCCAACGACATGATCACCACGCGCAAGCGCTACGAAGAGCAGCACATGTCGGCGGCCAACGGCTGCCCGACCTGCCACAAAATGTTCGACCCCATCGGCTTCGGTTTCGAGCACTACGACCAATTCGGCCGCTATCGCGAAAACGAAAACGGCATGACCATCGACTCGAGCGGCACGCTCAGCGACGGAGGCCAAGCTTTGTTCAGCTTCACCGGCCTCGATGACCTCTCCTCGCAGCTGGCCACTCAAGAAAAGGTGGGCCGCTGCGTCAGCGGCTACGTGAGCGCGTACACGTTCGCCAGCAACGTGCCCTGCCTGGGCGAAGCCCGCCGGGCGGATTTCACCGCCGGCACGCTGGGTTTTCTCGACTACTTCGCGTCGCTCGCGGGCGAGCCCAGCTTCACGCGCCGGCAGTGATAGCGTCGTCGGACGTGCCCCGCCGTCCGACGACAGCTTCCGTGATCTTGCCGTTGGCGCTGGCCTGCGGCTTGGGCGTGCGCACGGCTCGCGCCGACGACCCGGTCGCACCCGCGCCTTTGCCAAACGACTCCACCCCGCGGCTAGTCGTTCCCATCGGTCACGCCGTCGGCTTGATGAGCGTGATGCGGCTCAGCGAAGCCTACCTCTGGCCTCGGCCCTTCGCCGACACCAGCCGGAGCTCGCTCGGCTTCCACTACCACGAAGCGTTTTCGCGGCCGCCGCTCTGGGACGGCTCGCGACCGCTGTTCCGAGAAGACGGCGACCGTTGGCAGATCAACGTGCTCGGTCACGGCCTGTTCGGCAGTGAGCTCTACTTGCGAGCCCGCACTTGTCGGTTGCCCGCCTGGCAAGCCTTGCTGTTCACCGGTGTTGCCAGCGCCACTTGGGAATATGGCTTCGAAGCCAACGGCGTTCGCCCGAGCGCTCTGGACCTCACGTTCACGCCGCTCGCCGGCCTGGTGCTGGGCGAAGGCCGCTATCAGGCCTGGCGCGCCGTGCGCCGACTCGATCCCGGCGCTCTGCGCACCACGTTGTCGGCGCTGCTCGACCCGCTCGGCGACGCGGAACGTGCCCTCGGCACCCCCTGCTGAGCCGGTTATCGAAGTGCAATCCGAGTCTGCCAAATAGTGGACCCCCGTTCAGTGCCTTGGTACTGAACACTCATGCAGATGCCGCTCCCCCAAGCCCTTCTGGTCCTGGTTTTCCGCTCGGCCCGCGCTGGCCGGCGGCCCAACCTCACGGCCTTTTGCCGGCGCTACCGCGCCAGCGTGGTCGCCCTGCAGCGCGCTTTCGACGAGCTGGAGCAGCAAGGCTTCCTCAGCTTCTGCCCCGAGGGTGAACGTCTCACTCTCGAGGGTTTGGCGCTGGGCGCCGCGCTGGCGCGTCGCAATGCGAGACAGAAGCGCCCGCTGGCTGCCTGTCGTCCGCTGGCGGCGTAGTCAGCAACCGCGGCGCGCGGTGAGCGCCCAGAAATCTATCGACACTCGATACATTTCATCGGCGCAAAACCAGCGGGACACGGCGGCGAAACACGTCGCGGGCGACAACCAAGCTCGCCTGAATGTCACGCTCAGCGCCGCATTTGGCGGCCGTCACGTCCGAGACCGTCAAAACGCACTGCCCGTACTGTGCGTTTCAGTGCGGCATGGAGGTGACGTCCACGACCGCGCGGGGCGCGGCGAGCCAGCTGCGCATAGCCGCGGATCCGGAGTTTCCGGTCAACCGCGGGCAGATGTGCATCAAGGGCTTCACCTCGGCCGCGCTCTTGGATCACCCGCAACGCATCCAGCAGCCCATGCTGCGCCAAGCGGGCGGTCGGCTCGTGCCCGTGTCGTGGAGCGTGGCTTTGGACTACGTGGCCGAGCGGCTGTTGGCGCTGCAGAAAGCGCACGGTCGCCAGACGGTCGGGGTCTTCGGCAGCGGAGCGCTCACCAACGAAAAGGCCTATTTATTGGGCAAATTCGCGCGGGTGGCGCTCCGTACGCCGAACATCGACTACAACGGGCGCTATTGCATGTCGTCGGCTGCGGCCGGCCAAAATCGCGCGTTCGGTATCGATCGGGGGTTGCCGTTTCCGGTCTCGGACATCGCCGAGACGCAGGTGTTGATGCTGTGGGGCTCCAACTGCGCCGAAACCATGCCGCCCATCATGCAGTGGGTGTACGCGCAAAAAGAGCGCGGCGGGCAGCTGATCGTGGTCGACCCACGCCTCACCGACACCGCGCGCGGAGCCACGCTGCATTTGCAGCCCACGCCTGGCACCGATCTGTCGCTGTCCAACGGCCTCTTGGCAATCGCGATCGAGCAAGGCTTGGTCGATCAAGAGTACGTCGCGGCGCGCACCGAGGGCTTCGATGATTTGCGGCGCTCTCTTTTGAGCTGCGACACGACTCAGGTCGAGCGCACGACCGGCGTGTCGCTCGACAAACAGCTGCGCGCGGTGCAGCTGATGGCTCGCGCCCCGAGCAGCATGCTGCTCTCGGGGCGCGGCGCCGAGCAGCAGTCGAAGGGCACCGCCACGGTACTGTCGTTCACCAATTTGATGCTGGCGCTGGGCAAGGTGGGCAAGCCGGCCAGCGGCTACGGTTGCTTGACCGGGCAAGGCAACGGGCAGGGCGGGCGCGAGCACGGCCAAAAAGCCGACCAATTGCCGGGTTATCGGCTCATTGAGGATCCCGAGCACCGCGCCGCCATCGCCAAGGTCTGGGGGGTACCGGTGGAATCTCTGCCCGGCAAAGGCAAGAGCGCCTACGAGCTGCTGGACGCCATGGGCCCCAAAGGCGGCATCCGCGCGCTGTTGGTGTTCGGCTCCAACGTGGTCGTGGCGTCGCCCCACGCCAGCAACATCGAGGCCAAGCTGAAGCAGCTCGAGCTGCTGGTGGTGTGTGACGCGTTCGAGAACGAGACGGCCGAGGCCGCGCACGTCATCCTGCCCATCGCTCAGTTCGGGGAAGAACAGGGCACGTTGACGAACCTGGAGGGGCGCGTGATCTTGCGCGAGCAGGTGCAGAAGGCCCCCGAGGGCGTGAAGACGGATCTCGAAATCATCGCGCTTTTGGCGGAACGGCTGGGCGTCGAACAAGGCTTTCGCTTCGACGGCGCAGAGGCGGTATTCGAAGAGCTGCGGCGCGCCACCGCCGGTGCCAAGGCCGACTACAGCGGCATCAGCTACGCGCGGATTCGCCGAGAAAAAGGCGTATTTTGGCCGTGTCCGGCCCCGAGTCATCCCGGCACGCCGCGGCTGTTCGCCGAGCGCTTCGAGTTTCCGAACGGGCGCGCGCGTTTGCACGTCGTGCCGCACACGCCGTCCGCCGAGCTGCCCGACGCCGACTATCCCTTGTTCTTCACCACCGGCCGCTACAAGGAGCACTACAATTCGGGCGCACAGACTCGGCGCGTTCCCCAGCTGCAGGACGCCAAACCCCAGCCGCGTGTGCAGCTTCATCCGCGGCTGGCGCAAGAGCTCGGAGTGTTGGAAGGGCAATCGTTGGTGCTCGAAAGCCGGCGCGGCAGCGTGACCATGTCGGCCAGCATCAGCCGCGACATTCGACCCGACACGCTGTTTGCGCCCTTTCATTGGGGCGGCAAGGTGGCGGCCAACATCCTGACCGTGCCGGCGCTCGATCCTCACAGCCGCATGCCGGAGTTCAAGATCTGCGCGGTGCGGGCCCGAACCGAAGGCGCTCCCGGCGCCTCGAAGAGGCAAAAATG
Source organism: Myxococcales bacterium (assembly GCA_040348565.1). Classification (GTDB taxonomy): domain Bacteria; phylum Myxococcota_A; class Polyangia; order Polyangiales; family Polyangiaceae; genus PMG-095. The sequence continues at coordinate 8,729 of JBEQSW010000233.1, forward strand.
AGCAAGAAGAAGCTGGCGATCATCGGCAACGGCATGGGCACTTGCCGTTTGCTCGACGAGCTGGTGCAGCGAGGCGCGGCGTTCCAGTACGAGATCACGGTGTTCGGGGAGGAGCAAGGCGGAGCCTACAACCGCATCATGTTGGGCAAGGTGCTGGCGGGTGGCTCGCCCGACGACATCGTGACCAAGCCGCTCGAGTGGTACGACCGTCACAACATTCGCCTTAACGATCGCACCCGCGTCACCAAGCTCGACACACTGCGCAAGCTGGTCGAAACCGACGACGGCAAAGCGCGCGCCTACGACGTGGCCGTGCTCGCGACCGGCAGCCAGCCCGTCGTGCCCGCGCTCGAGGGCATGAACGACGAAAACGGCGAGCTCAAGCCGGGCATCTTCGTCTACCGCACGATTGGCGATTGCATGCGCATGCGCGAGAGCGCGCGCCCCGGCGACAGCGCGATCGTGGTGGGCGGCGGCCTGTTGGGGCTCGAAGCGGCCAAGGTGCTGGCCGATCGCGGCCTCCACGTCACCGTCGTGCAGCTGAAAAAGACGCTGATGAACGCCCAGCTCGACGAAATTGGCGGAGAAATGCTGGAGCGACAGATCGAGCGCTCGGGCATTTTCGTGCGCACGGGGCGCACGGTGGAGGCCGTCTACGCAGAGGAGCGGGTGAAAGGGGTGTTTCTGGACGACGGCACCAACCGCCCCGCCGACATCGTGGTGTTGGCCTGCGGGGTGCGGCCGCGCATCGACGTGGCCAAGGCCTCGGGCTTGCCGGTCAACCGCGGCATCATCGTCAACGACACGTTGGCCACCGAGGTGCCAAGCGTCTACGCCTTCGGCGAGTGCGCCGAGCACGCCGGCAAGACGTACGGCATCGTCGCCCCGGTGTGGGAACAAGCGGCGGTCCTGGCCGATGTGCTCACCGGGCGCAACCAGAGCACCAGCTACCGCGGCTCCAAGCTGTACACGCGCCTCAAAGTGGCGGGCATCGAGGTCGCGACCATGGGCGTCAGCGAGCCCGAGCGCCCGGAAGACGACGTCCTGCAAATCGTGCAAGACCGCAAGGACCACTACCGCAAAATCATCGTGCGCGACGGACGGCTGGTCGGTGCCATTTTGGTCGGCAATACCGAGGCGGCGGGCACGCTGGTGCAATACTTCGACCGCGGCGACCAGCTGCCGGCCGATCCGCTCGAGCTTTTGTGCCAGGCAAGCCCGCTGAGTGATCCCGCGACGCGCATGGTGTGCAACTGCAACAAAGTGACGGAAGGCCAAATCTGCGAAGCCGCCGCGCAAGGCGCCGACAGCGTAGAAGCCGTAGGGCTGGCAACCAAAGCCGGCACCGGCTGCGGCTCGTGCAAGAGCGAAATCGCGCAGGTGCTGGCTCGCGCTCCGAAAAAATCTCTGCCGATGGTGGCGGCAGGTTGAAGGCGCCTCGAGTCTCGCTCAGCGATCTCCGGGCGCTCGCCCAGTTTCGCTACGAGCTACGCTGCTTTCTGGCCTTCAGCGAGCAAGCTGCGCGCGCCGCCGGCATCGAGCCCCAGCAGCATCAGCTGCTGCTGGCACTGGGCGGGCTGCCCGCCAAACAGCTTCCGAACATTCGCACGCTCGCCCAGCGGCTGTGCGTCCAACATCACACCGCGGTGGCGCTGGTCGACAAGCTGGCTGAACGCGGCTTGGTGCGGCGCGAGCGGAGCCGTGAGGACAAGCGCCAGGTGCTCGTGCTCTT
>JBEQSW010000235.1:0-24244 GCA_040348565.1 Myxococcales bacterium
CGCCGCACGCTTTCGTGCAATAGCCGGAGTTGCCGTCGGTGACGTGACAGAGCGGATACGGACCGCTGTCGCACGGCGCCGTGGTGGTGTCGCACGCCGTGCCGAGCGCGGCCGGAATCGGCTCGCACGCGGCGCCTTCGGCCGATCGCGCGTAGTCGTCGTCGCAGACGCAAGCACCATTGGAGGCGGTTTCATGCGCCCCACACGGGACGCAACCGGCGGTGCCGGGCACGTAACCCTCCTCGCAAATGCAGCGATCCTTGTCGATCTCGGTTTGGTGAGGCCCGCAGCGCTGCCCCGCGTCGTAGACGCACGCGGATGGAGCCACGCTGAGCAGCGCGCTCAACCAAATCAGCCCGGTAAGACGCTTCACTCCAAGTGTAGATACGGAGACGGCCGGGCCTTCTTAAGGTGCCGAAAATTCCCGGCAGAAACCCTTCACATTTGCGTCGGAACCCGCTCCTTCCCACGGGCCGGCAGCGGCGGCGGCTAGAAGCGGGCCTGAGCCGCGGCCACCAGTGCCAAGCGCTCGGGGCGAACGAAGCTGCGCGTCACTCCCGAGGGTGTGGCTTCGAACCGGGCGCGATTCGGGTCGCGCGTCAGCTCACCGAACAGCGACAGAGCCACGCTGTTCGACGCCTGAAAGCGCGCCCCCAAGCGCGCGGAGACGCTCGGTAAGCGACCGGCTCCCAGCGGCAACGCGCTGAGCCCGGTCGACCCACCAGCCAAGAAAGTCTGGGCAAACCCCGGTAAGATGCTGGGGGTCTCGAGCGCGGCTGGCAAACGCAGCCCGAGCTCGACGCTTGGCACGAGAAACACTGGCAACAGCGTGATGCTGCCACCCAACCACGCCGCGATCTCGGCTCGTTCGACAGCGCCAGGCGGTAGCGACTCGCCGCGCCCGAGCCGCGCGTCGTTTCTCAGCACGAACGGCAGCGAGCGCCAACTGATGGCGCCGTGCACAGCCAAACCATGGCCGCGCGCCGAGCCGTAAAGTGCGGCCGCTGGCGCGGCTTCCAAGGCGCCCGCCGACGGCTGCTCGAAGCGTCGAAAGCGCTCGACGAGCGCGACGCCTTCCAGCGCCAGCGCCCAACCGTCGGCGGCGGTTTCCTCGAAACGCGACGGGTCCAGGCCGAGCTGCGGAGGGCGAAATGGCTCGGCGCTGAGCTCGGGCTCGGCCACACCGTGGTGCCAGACCACGCGCAGCGAAGCCCCTTCGACGAAGCTCGTGAAGCGTGTGAAGGGCGCGCCGCTCGGTCGCTGAAAATAGCCAAAGCCGCCGTCTACCCGCCATGCCGCCCCGAGCGCTGCGCTGCCGCCCGAGAGCGCGCCCCACAGGCGCCGTTGGCCGCGCAACGGGTCGTCGAGCGTGGCCCATTTGACGGCCGAAAATAGCCGAACCTTCCCGGCGCTCAGGGCCAATTGCAGCCCCGGCACGGCGCCGGCTTGCTGTAAGAAGACGGCCTCGCCCCGCGCCGCATCGGTGCCGCCCCAGTCGAGCGCGTGCAAGTAACCCAGGCGCAGGTAGTCGGTGTCGAACGGGAACGCGCGCAACGCCAATTGGACGCCAGGCGCAAGTCGAAGCGCAATACCCAGCGAGCTGGAAAGGTCACGCAGCTGCGGCGTAGAGCCCGCCGTCACCGAGCCAAAGCCGAGCTCACTACGCAAGACCGCGCTCGTCGTCACGTTGGGGAGAAAGCCGGCTTGTGACGTCGATAACTCCATTCGCGCGCGGTTTTCGTCGCCGCGGCGCAAGCTCGCCAACCCTTGCCAGGGCGGCTCCTCTACCGACCCCACCGCGTCGGCCCCCAGCACATCGCCACTGTCGAGCAAGCACGTCAATTGAGCATGCGAGCTAGCTTGGGCCCGGGCGCTGCCACAACAAACCAGCACCGCCAAAACCAACCGACTGAGCTCACGGCCACATCTGAATGCGACCATCTCGCCCTCCCTCCACTACCGGCAAGCTGCGGCAAACGGCGCGAGCAGCCTCGGCGCTGAGCGGACACGCCACGTTGCCGAAGGCTTCTTCGCAGCGAAATGTCGACCACCTTCGTAGCTCGCGAGCGCAAGCCGAGGACTCACCGAGTGACGGCCCCGTCGCCAATCGGCGCGCCAGCAGGTCGGCCGCGCCCTCGGCGACTTCGGCTCCCCCCTCCCCCAAATCCGCGAAATCGCCGCCGGGCAACGTGACATACGCGGGCAGCGCGACCAGCAGCCAAGCGTCGTCGGCCAAGGCGACCCCGCCTCGAGGACCGAGCCGCTCGATCTCCAAGCAGCCGTCGCCCTCCGCCGCACACGCCGCGCAATGAATCTGCAGCTCTAGCCCTGCCACTTGCAGCGCCGATTCGCAGCCGCGTTGCGCAGAACGCGCCGCGGCGCGGTCGAGACCCCGACGCAGGCGGCGCCCACTCAGCCAGATCAACCGCCAAGGCTCGTCGAACGGAAACGCGAGCACCAGGTCCGAGCGCAAGAGCGGCCCCGCTTCCAGATCGGCACGTAGACCCGAGCTATTCACGAGCACGACGTCCGCCGCCGTCGCGGCTTGCACCGCATCTACGGTCAAGTTGCCCAAGGCCGAATCACCGCCGAGCGCCGAGCGCCGATGCAGAGCGGCCGGCAAGAAGGCCAGCGGTGGCTGTGGCGGCGGGCGCCGCTGCTCGAGATACTGCTCCACCCGCGGCTCCGGCGGCACGCTGGCGGTGTTGGGCAGGTGCTTCAGCGCTACGTTGGCAACCTCGAACGCGCCCATTTGGCTCGGATCCGGCGTGAGCTCGAGCTCGACCCTCGACAACCAACGCCCATAGGCGCCGCTGTGCACGATGGGCACGCGCCGTGGTGAGCAACCGCGGGCTTCGCGCAGCTCGGCGCCGCTGCAGTCGTCTTGCCATTCGGGCTCAGCGGTGAGCACGTGCTGATGCCCACCCAGCACCAAATCGATGCCGGTCGTGCTGGCCACGAGCGCGTGATCTTCGTCCAGCCCTAGGTGGCTGAGCAGCACGACCAGCTCGGCGCGGGGCGTCAGGTCGTCGACCGCGGCCTGCACTGCCGCTGCCAAATCGGACTGCAGCGCGAGCCGCCAGGGATTGCCGGCGCTGGCCAAATTGGGCGGGCTGTTGGGGTTCGCTGCGCCCACGACCCCGACCTGTAGTCCAGCGACGTCGAACAGGGCGCTGGCCGCCAGACGCCCGTCGAGCTCCGAGCCCGGTCGAGGCTCCAAGTTGGCGGCCAGCACGGGAAAGCGCGCCGACGTGGCCAAAAGCTCGGCAAGGTCCTCGCCCCCGAGCGACAGCTCATGATTGCCGAGCGCCATTGCCGACAGCCCGAGCGCGCTCAGCAGCTCGAGCTCGACGTGACCACCCGAGCGCCGAAACACCTCCGCGCCCTCCAGCGCGTCGCCGCTATCGAGCCAAAGCGTTGGCCCCCGCTCGCGCTCTGCCGCGAGCAACGTGGCCAGCCGCGCTAGACCGCCCACCTCGGCCAGGCTCGACGCCTCGCCCAAACCGAGCTCGGCCTCGAAGCGAGAGATGCGGGAGCGAAAGGGCCAGACTCGGGAGTGGAGATCGGCGGTGTGGAGCAGCGTCAGGGTCCGTACCGACCCCTCCATCGCAACAGGTGCGTTCCCGCACCCCAGCGCCAAGGCGCCGCACAGCACCCAAAGCCCACTTCGCCCCCGCATGCACCCTCATCGGTCGGGCATACGCGCGGGTTGCGTACGAAATGCGCGCGCTCAGCCTTCGGACAACAAGCGGCCGAAATGTCGCGTTAGCGCCGCTTGGACGCCCGCCGCTGTTCGCTCGGCCAGCGCGTCGCTGGCGGCGCGCTCCGTCTGCTCCAACGTCACGTTGGCCAGCACCTCGCGCACCTCCGGTACGGCCGCCGCCTCCATGCTCATCTCGCGCAGGCCCATGCCAACCAGCAGCAGCGCGGCCATCGGGTCGCTGGCCATGGCGCCGCACAGCAAAACCGGGCGCTGCCGGGCCTTGCCGGCCGCGATCACGTTCTGGATCAGGCGCAAAATGGCCGGATCGAAGTAGGAGGCCAGGTACGCCAGCTCCGGCGTGGATCGATCGACCGCCAGCGTGTACTGGACGAGATCGTTCGTGCCAATGCTCATGAACTCGGCGTGCTCCGCGAACTCGTGCGCCAGCACCGCCGCCGACGGCACCTCGACCATGATCCCGATCGCAATGTGCTCGGCGCGCGGCTGCCCGCGGCTGTCCACGTCCCTGACGGCTTGGTCGTACAGCTCTTTGACCGCGAACAGCTCACCGAGCGAGGCGATCATCGGCAGCATGATGCGCAGCTTGCCGTGGGCGGTAGCGCGCACCATGGCCCGCAGCTGGGTCATGAAGATCTCGGGGCGCGCCAAGCCCAAACGAACGGCGCGCAGGCCCAAAGCCGGGTTCATTTCCGACGGCATCCGAAACACGGAAGCGAACTTGTCGCCGCCGATGTCGAAGGTGCGCAGCGTGACCGACAGCGGGTTCATGATCTCCGCCACGCGCCGATAGGTGTCGTACTGCTCGTCCTCGCTGGGCGGCTCGCTACGATCCATGTACAGAAATTCGGTGCGATAAAGGCCAATGCCGCGCGCGCCGTGGCTGAGCGCGCCCAGCGCTTCCGACGGCAAATCGATGTTGGCGCGGAGCTCGATCAGCTCGCCCGAGCCGAGCTTGCTGGGTCGGTCGCGCGCTTCGCGACGCAACCGGGTCAGCTCGCGAAAGCGCGCCGCGCGCGCCTGATACTCGGTGACGGTTTCGGCGCGGGGGTGCAGCAGCAACTGCCCGCGCAAGCCGTCGACGATCAGCGAATCTCCGCTGCCAATGCGCGAGAGCGCCCCCGCCACCCCGACCACGGCCGGAATTTCCAGGGCGCGCGCCACGATGGAGGTGTGGCTGGAGCGCGTGCCCACTTCGGTCACCAGCGCCAGTACCTTGTCGCGCGTCAGCCCCACGGTTTCGGCGGGCGAAAGATCGTGGGCGACGATGATGCGCGGCTCGCTCGTTTCCGGCACCACGGCGTTGTTACCGCCGCTGATGGACTGACGGATGCGCGCGCCCACGAACTCGAAATCGTGGCTGCGCTCGGCCAAATAAGCGTCACCCGCGCGCCGCAACTGCGCGGCCATTTGCGTTACCGAGTCGTCGAGGGCCCACTCGGCGCACACCAGCTCGCTCTCGATGCGGCGCGTGACCTCGGCCAACAGCAGCTCGTCCTCGACCATCAGCGTGTACGCTTCGAGCACCGAGATTTCGATTTTGGTCGCGGTTTGGCGCGCGCGGCTCGACAGCTCACGCAGCTCGGCGGCGGCCTTGGCCACGCCGGCCTTGAAACGCTCGATTTCGTCGGCGACGCCGTCGGCCTCGATGTGACGGTGCACCACGCCCGTGCGCCCGATGGCCAACGCGACGGCTTTGCCCAAAGCCACGCCAGGCGAGCCGGGCAGGCCGGACAGCGCCACTTCGGCGCGCGTCTCTTTTTGCCCCTCGCCTTCGCTCATTCGTCCTCGCCGAAGCGATCGAAAATCAGCTGACCGAGCTTTTCGACGGCTTCCTCCGCCGAAGGCCCATTCGCTTCCACGTCCAGCTTGGTGCCCTTCGAGCCGCACAGCAATAGGACGCCCATCACGCTCTTGGCGTTAGCGGTCTGACCGGCGCGACCAACGGTGATTTCGCAGGGAAACTTGGCGGCCAGCTGGACCAGCTTGGTGGCAGCCCGCGCGTGCAAACCCAGCTTGTTCCTGACTTCGAAGGTGCCTTTGGCGATGGTCATGTCGAGCTCATTCGGTCAGGATCGCCGCCTTGGCCGGCGATGGTTACGCGCTCTACGTCACGGTGAATGACGTCTATGGGGAGACCAGTCTGCTTCCGCAAGCGCTCCGCCAGCTGCCCCGCGACCACCACCGACCGGTGTCGCCCACCAGTGCAGCCGATGCCGACGGTCAGGTAGCTTTTGCCCTCCCGCGCGAAGCGGGGCAGGCAAAATTCCAGCAGCTTGCCGCTCATCTCTAGGAATTCGGAGGTGCCGTCGCTGGCCAGCACGTAGTCGCGGACGGCCGGATCGGTGCCGGGCAGCTTGGACAGCGCGGGCACGAAGTACGGGTTGTCCAAGAAGCGCACGTCCAAAACCATGTCCGCGTCCACCGGCGGCCCGAACTTGAAACCAAACGACAACAACCGCACCTTCAACTTGGGGGCGCCGCCGGCGCTGGGGCCGAAATGAGCCAGCACCTCGCGCCTCAGGTCGTGCACGCTCATGCGCGTAGTGTCGAGCACCAGAGATGCGCGCGAGCGCAGGGCGGTGAGCAGCTCTCGCTCGATGCGGATGCCGTCCAACACCGCCAGCGCCCCCTGCTCACTGCCCGCCTCCGACGTGGTGGTGAGCGGATGGGGCCGGCGGGTGCTGGAAAAACGGCGCAGCAACGCCTCGTCCGAAGCGTCGAGAAACAGCACTAAAAGCTCGCGTTCGCCGGGGCTTTCCAGCTTCTGCAGCACGGCCGCGGCGTCATCCAAAAAGCGACGCACCCGCACGTCGATGCCGAACGCTACGCGGTGCACCCCCGCCGCCGCGAACGCCGAAAGCGTGCTCGGCAACACCGGCGTCGGCAAACTGTCGACGCAGAAGTAACCAAGATCCTCGAGCGCGTTGATGGCCGTGGATTTACCGGCACCGCTCAAACCCGTGACCACCACCACCGAGGTCACCCGCGGCTTACTGCTGAGCGGCTCGTCGGTCATGGCTTGCGCTCCGCGCCGGGCAACGGCGCCACCGGCGGGGGCGCCGAGCTTTCGTTGGCCGAGTAGGCGCGAAATTGGCTACTGGGGGGGCGGAAGCTTCGGGTTTCGGGCGTCTCGGGTCGCAGCAGCCCTTGCTCCAGGTTTTTCACGAACTCGCGCGCGGGGTGGTGACCCGCCTGACGCAAGAGCTCGTTGCGAGCCGCGATTTCGATGATGCTGCTCATGTTGCGGCCGGGACGAACCGGCAGCACGACCTCGCGCACCGACACCCCGAGCACGTCGCGGTAGCGGTCTTCGAGCCCGATGCGATCGTACGGCGCGTCCGGCTGCCACAGCTGCAGCTCGACCACCAAATCGACGCGTTTGCGCTCGCGAATGGCGGTCACCCCGAACAGATCTTTGATGTTCAAGATGCCCAGGCCCCTCACTTCGATGTGGTGGCGAAGTAGCGCCGCGGGTTGACCGAAAACCATGCCGGGCGGGCGGTAATCGCACTCGATGACGTCGTCGGCCACCAGGCGATGGCCGCGCATCACCAGCTCCAGCGCGCACTCGCTTTTGCCGATGCCGCTCTTGCCCAACAGCAGCACCCCGACCTCGAACACGTCCACCAGCACGCCGTGAATGCGCGTGCGCGGCGCAAGTCGCTCGTCGAGCAGCGTGTGCAGCGACGCTATCACCTGCGACGACCGCTCGGTGCAGACCACCAGCGGCGTGCCCGTGCGTTCGGCCTCGGTGCAAAACGCCTTCGGCGGATCGACACCGCGCGTTACCACCACGCACGAAAGCGGAAGCGAGAAGAACGCCAGCGCGGCGCGCTCTTGCTGCTCTTCGCTCAGGCTCTCGGCGTAGCTCAGCTCGGTTTCGCCCAACACCTGAATCCGCGAAGGCACGACGCCGTGCAGATGCCCGACCAGCACCAAGCCCGACTTCTGAATGCGCGCGTGCGCGATCTCCCGGCCTAGCCCCGCCGCACCCCCCACCAGTCGAACGTTGAGCCCCAGATGAGGATCGTCCAACAGCTCCCGCACCGAGATGGAGCGAAGCGCGTGTGGAGGGGGCTCGTAGGTCACCCTCGCCTTACCTCATTTGGCAGTCGCGTCGTGAGACTCGATTAGCTCGTAGGCGGACTGCGAGCTCTCGGCGTTGGCTAGTTGCTTCCGAGTGGCTTCGTCGCGCAGCAGCCGAGAAATCCGCGCCAGCGTGCGTAGGTGCTCGCCGGTCGCTCGCTTCGGCCCCACCACGCCGAACACGATGTGCACCGGCTGACCGTCGATGGCGTCGAAATCGATGCCCTTGGGAAAGAGCAGGAGCGCGCCCGCTTGCGCGTCCGCATGCTCGAGCGCGCTGTGGGGAATGGCGACGCCGTCGCCGATGCCCGTGCTCTGCAGCTGCTCGCGCTCGAGCAACAAGGCCAGCACCTCTTCCTCGGGCGCGGAGACCGCCGAGCCCAACAAGCCAGCCAGAGCGTGCAACGCTTTGGCCTTGTTGGGCAGGGCGCCTTCGCGGTCCACCAAGATTCGGTCTTTAGTGATGATGTCGGACAGGCGCATGGCTAGTGGACTCGAGGTTGCGCTCGCTTGCAGGCTCATCGCTTCGACTTTTTGGCGACCTTCTTGGCAGGCCGCGTGGCTTTCGCCGCCTTCTTGGCCGGCGCCACGACCGCCACTTCGGCCTCGGCCTCTGCCGCCGCCTTCGCCACGCGGCGACGAGACTCCGCGGCGCCCTTCGTCACGCGGATCTGCCGATCTAGCTTTTCGATCATGCGGTCGATCGACGTGTACATGTCGCCGCTGCTTTCCTTGGCCTCCAAATGCGCGCCGCCGCTGGAGATGCGCGCTTCGGCTACGTGCTTGAGCTTGTCTACCGAGATAGTCACCTTCGCGGTCATGGGCTGGCGCAGGAACTTCTGCAGCTTGCCGAGCTTTGCTGCAGTGTGCTTCTTGATGGCTTCACTCGCGTCCATGTGGCGAAAAGTGATGCTGACGTTCATGTTCTGTGAGGCTCCTTAGGGCTTGCCTCATTAGACCCCAAGTGCTGGAAGCCCGCCAGGGCTTCCGGGGGGTCTTGGTTCGCCTCCGTGCTCCGCATCCTGCGCGTGGCGAGGCTATCGACCCGAAGCGTGATCGGCGCTCGGCCTCGCCGAGTTTCGTTCACTCCGGTCTTCCCTATTGATCGTGATCTGCTGCTGCCAAGGTCGGCCGAGGTGGTTCCAGCTCGCGCTTTGCGCTCGCGAACGATGTAGCAGCCTTCCCGGGGCCGGGCGGCAACACGAAAGAGGGCGAAATCGTCCGGCCAACTGGGTCGACTTCGCCAGGAACACCGCCAAGGAGGGCTGGTCTTGGGCTGCCTTCCCGTCGATTCCTCCTCGAGCTCGTGCCCTAGAACAGCCGCTTTCGCTTCGACGACGCGAGGATGCCCAGCATTTCGCGGTATTTGGCGACCGTGCGGCGCGCGATTTTGATGCCTTCGGTCTTCTCGAGCATCTCGACGATGGCTTGATCGCTGACGGGGTTGCTCTTGTCCTCTTCGTCGATCAGCTTCTTGATCGCCTGCTTGACGCTCTCGCTGGCGATGTCTTCGTTGGCAACGCGCCGGATACTCGAGTTGAAGAAGTACTTGAGCTCGAACAAGCCCTGCGGCGTGTGCATGTATTTATTCGTGGTCACGCGCGAAATCGTCGATTCGTGCATGCCCACGGCTTCGGCCACGTCCCGCAAGATCATCGGCTTGAGGTACGACACGCCTTTTTCGAAGAAGTCGCGTTGCTTTTCCACGATGCATTCGGAAACACGAATGATCGTCTTCCGGCGCTGCTCGATGGCGCGGATCAGCCACTGCGCGTTGCGCAGTTTCTCGCCGATGAACTCTTTGGCCGACGGGTCTTTCATCAGCCGTTTGGTCAGCGCTTCGTTGATGAATAGCCGCTGCACGCCGCGGTCGTTGTCCAGCACGACCAAGTCACTGCCGTCTTTGATGACGTAGACGTCCGGCGTGATACCGATGGTGCGGTCGTCTTGGTCGGAGAAATTGCGGGCCGGCCGGCTCTCGAAATCTTGGATTTCTTTGGCGGCTTCGTAGACGTCTTCGAGCGTCAGCTTCATCTCGCGCGAGATGGCTTGGTAGTTGTGGCGCTCGAGATGGTGCAGGTGGTTTTGAATGATGGTGAGCACCGGCTCACCTTCCTCGTAGCCGGCGGCTTTGGCCTGGATCAGCAAGCATTCGCGCAGGTCGCGCGCGGCCACGCCGATCGGGTCGAAGTTCTGGAGCATCTCCAGCACGAGCGGCGCGTCCTCAGGGTGAAGCCCGCTCTCTTCCGCCAGCTCCTCGATCGTCAAATCAGGCGTGCGGGTGCCGTCGGGGCGCTCCACGCCGGCCAGATCCAGGTAGCCCTTGTCGTCCAGGTTGCCGATTACCAGCTCGGCGAAGCGGCGTTCGTCGTCGCTGAAGTCGCTCATCTGCAGCTGCCACAGCAAGTGGTCCTGCAGGTTTCGCGGCTTGGTGAGGTTCTGCTCGATGGGCGGCAGCTCGTCGAAGCCGTTGCGGCCGCCGCCGGGAGCCGTTTGCAGCGTACGGTTCTCGAGGAACTTCTCCCAGTCGACCTCTCGCGACGCCTTTTCCGTCGTGTTCGATTCCGTCGTGCGCGAGAACGCCTCCGGCTCGTCCAGCTTGGATGGTTGGCCTTCGACCCGCCCGCGCGGCTCGTCACCGCGGCTGCGGGCCTCCCCGGCGTCCTCGTCAGACAGGACGGGATTGTTGTCGAGCTCTCGCCCGACCTCTTCGATCAGCTCGAGGCGCGAAAGCTGCAACAAGCGGATGGCCTGCTGCAGCTGGGGTGTCATCACCAGCTGTTGGGACAGGCGTAGCTGTTGCTTGATTTCCATGGGACCCGAGTTGGCTGAGGGCCAACAGGCGGAGTCTAAACCACGAAGCAAGAACCACGCCTCACAAAAAAGCGCGGGTGAAGACGGTTTGTTTCAGCCGTTTCTGCTTTTCAGGCGGCTTCGGGCTGGGCTAGCGCCGGGCCACGGACGAACGGGGCGTAAGCGCGCGGGGGCTTTCGCCTCAGCGCGCGGGAGCCTGCACGGGAATGGAGCCCTTGACGTCGTCCAAGGTCACGTGGCGCGTGGCGATGTCGATTTGCGCGGCCTCGGCCGTCACCCAACCGCGCCCGCGGCTCACCTTCACGCCGCCTTGCAGTCGGACACTGCGCCGAGCCACGTCGACCTCGAGGGCCGCCGCTTTGGCTTCGATGCCTTTGAGGCGCACCGTGACGTCGTTGGAGCCTCGCGCGTAGCGCACGACGGGAGCTTCGTCGTAACGCACGTCGATCTTGCCGCACTCGACCTCGAGCTCACCGAGCACGGCGTGCACGTGGCCCTGCAAGACCGCGGTGCCTTTGGCGATATCCACGTCGAGATGGTCGGCACGCACGTCGAGCGATTGGCCTTCGACGACCGCCAGCGGATCAGCGTGAGCGCTTTGCGCGCTGCTGAGCACGAACGGTGAAAGCAAGACCAGGGCGACCAATGGCCAGCGCTTGAACGCGCTTGGTGTGGTCGGTGCTTTGGTCATGCTCTCCATCCCTATACCCTGAGGATAACACTTACCTGCCCTCGTGCACTCGACAATCTCCAGGGATTTCCGCTGAAACCGGATCGAAACGTCCGGCACGGGGCCGCCACCGCGCGACAGCTTCAGCGATCGAGGCGCAAAGACGCCGGGCTCACCCCAATAACGCTCGATGCCCGGCCTACTGGCTTGTCGGACTGACGGACAGCCAGTAGGCTTTCAGTGTGCACAGGCGCTCTGGTGGTGGGCAGACGACCGCTTCGCGGATCAAGAGCCTGCTGAGCTTTGTCCAGGCCCAGCACGGGCGCGCGGAAGCCGACGCTTTCCTGCTCAGCACCAAGCTCGACCGCGACTACCTCGACGACGAGACGCGCCTGGTCCCGGTCGAGCTGTGGCATTCCGCTCTAGTCGCATTCGCTTCGCGCTTTGGGCGCGAGGCAGTTCTGCAGACAGCTCCGCACATCGTGGGTGCCGAAAGCCTTGGCGCTTGGGCTCACGTCCTGCGCGGAACTGCGGACCCCGGCGGTGCCTACCGCCAGCTGGAGCTCCTGGGCGGCGAGCAGGGCCGAACCGAGCGCTGGCGGACGCTGTCATCTGGGCCCACTTGGTGGCGCGGCAGCATCCGCGTGCGGCGCTCTTCGGCGGAAGAGAGCGACGGCCTCTGCTCCTTGGCGCGCCAGGCCGAGCTCGCAAGCGTTCCGCTGCTCTTCGGTTTGCCGGCGGGGCAAGTGAGCGCTGTCCCCAGCTCCGAAGGGCCCGCGTCGGAGACCGACGAGTTCTTGGTGACATGGCGGGTGCCTGGCTTGTGGCCGGTGGGCATCGGCCTCGGGTTGGGCGGCGTTCTCGGCGTAACGGCCTCGGCGGCATCGGAGCTGCTCGAGCTGTCATTTGGCGCCGGCGCGGGCCTCGCCATCGGTTTGGGCTTGGGCCTATTGGCCACGCACGAGTGGCGTCGGCGCATTCAGGCGCGCGCGCATTTGGTGCGCATCCACGCGCTCGAGCGCTCGCAAACGCTACGCGAAACGCGCGATCGCGGCACCGCTGGCTTTCAGCAAGGCGTCGTGGTGGCGGGCCAATACCGGCTTACCGAAAAGCTGGGCGTCGGCGCCAACGGCACGATTTGGGAAGCCGAACGGTTGTCGGACGGGGGCTTGGTCGCGGTCAAGCTGCTCAGAGCCGCGGTCGCTCACGACACGGTCGCGGCGGATCGCTTGCGACGCGAAGCGGCGGCGCTCGGCTTGGCCTGGCATCCCAACGTCGTCGAAGTGTTCGAAGACGGCTATTTGCCGGACGGCACCTGCTACCTGGTGATGGAGCGACTGCACGGCGAGTCGCTGGCCAACCGTCTGCATCGCGTCGGGCCGCTGCCGCCCAGCACGCTCTTGCCACTCGCGCTGCAGATGTGTGACGCGCTCGGCGCCGTGCACGCCGCCGGCATCGTCCATCGCGACATCAAGCCCAGTAACATCTTCCTGGAGCTGCTCCAGGGCGAGCAAGGGCAACCGTCCGATCACGTGAAGCTGCTCGATTTCGGGGTGGCGCGGGTGGAGTGGGCCGAGACGCGGCTGACCAACGCCAATTCGCCGCTCGGCACGCGCGGCTACATGTCGCCCGAGCAAGAGCAAGGCCTCGAGATCGATCACCGCGCGGATATTTTTGCGCTGGGCAGCGTGCTCTACGAGTGCCTCACGGGCGAGCCGCCACCGCTTTCGCCGAGCTCGCTGTGGTCGGGGGAGCGCGGCGCCGACAGCGGTGTGCATCGCGCCTCCGTCGACATTCCAGAACCCTGGCGTGTGCTGATCCAACGGGCCATGGCGCCCCTGCCGCAACAGCGGTTCGCTGACTCGCGCGCCATGCGTGAAGCTTTGGCCCAGCTCGGTCGAGAGCCGCATCACAGCGCCAGCGCCTGAGTCCTCAGGGTCGCCGCAGAATCACGTAACGTTGACCGCCATTGCCCAGCGGCAGGCTGGCGACCACGCGAAAACCCTCCGCTGTCGGCAAGAGCGCGACGCGGCGCTCGACCTCGCGCGCGTAACCTTCGAACGGCGGCGGCGCGGTCAGCAGCACCAGCGCGTCCACGTCGCGGCTGCGCAACAGCGAGTCGCCGACACGCTTCGAGGTGTGCCCACCGGGCAGCATCGCGACGGCTTCGTCGGTGACGCCGGCCAAATCCACGATCGAAAAATCGCCCACCGCGCCGACCCAGCCCACGTCCAGCGCGGCCACCGATTTGGCGCCGGCCAGCGCCGGGGCGGCGTCGTGGATCAGCCGTTCGCGGTCTCGCCCGACTCCGCGAGCGCTCGGCCCGACGGCAGCCGCCAAGTAAATCGACATGGCGCCGGCCAGCGCCAAGCGCAGCCAGCTCGCCCACGCCGGCGCGACCCGCCACAGCTCGGCGCCCGCGAGCACGAAGCTGGGCAGCACCGGCACCGCCAGTCGGTACAAGCTCATCCAGTCGCCGCCCGCGAGCAAGAGCGCCGCAAAATGCACGGCCCCGCTCAGCGCCACGACCCGCGCCACCGGAGCTCCCCGGCGCAAGCTGAACGGAGCCAAGCAAAGCAGCGGCAGCCCGGTTTGGACGAAGGCGTGCAGCGCATAGCTGGCCCCGTGCGCCAGATCCGAAGGCTTGGCGAACACCGAAAGCGGCGCGGCGCGGCCAAACGACAGCGCCCGGATCGCCCCCACCAGCGCCACCGCACCCAAAACCAAGACCGGCGACGACAGCGCTCGCCCCAGAGCCGCTCCGCTTTGAAGACGGAACCCGAGCCGCACCGCGCAACACCAGGGCGCCAGCTCCGGTCGCAGCGCGGCCGCCACCGCTGCCGCAAGATCCGCCAACCAGCCCTGACCGACCGCGCACACCGCCATCAAGGTGACGAGGCCCGTCTCCATCCCCGACACGGCCCAAGCCGCCACCGGCGCGGTCGCGGCCAAGCAGAGCAGGAGCGCTCCGCCGTAAGCGGCGGAGGTGCGCTGCAAGATTCGACGCCCCAAAAGAAAGGCCGCCAACGCGGTGAGCAGTGCGCCCAGCCACTTCGCAGCGGTCAGCGCCGCCAACGGGCCGCCCGTCGCCAGCGGCACTAGTAGGTACGCAAAGCCGAGCGGCGTGACCGCGTCCACCACCGGGCCCGTCGCGTTGAAGCGGTAGCCCAGCCCGCGGGCCAAATGAAAGGCGACCCGGCAGGTGATGAGCGCGTCATCCACGGTGAAGCCCCAAAGCCACGCCATCGCCAGCGCGACCGTCGCCGAACCCATCAAGCCACCGAGCCAGCCGCGAGCGGCGGTCGGTGTGGGCGGTATGGGCCAGGGCGACGCCTCGGAGCGAAGAACGGCTCGTTGGGTCAAGGCGGGGTCGGCCTAGCGGGCATGAAGCGCATCAAAGCCCGAGCATTTGAGCAAGGGCAAGGGTCGTGGCCGGACGAAGCCCGCGTCGACGCGCCTAGCCTTCTTTCGCTCGGCCTGTCCACTCCTCTGCGAAAGCGTCTGAAAAGTGTCGTTTCCCGCCTCGGGTTCCTACGATTCGTTCCACGGAATGACTGCGATAGATGTCGTCGTTCGGCCCCAGGCCGCAACCCCGCTCCCCGAAGCCCTCACCCCGCTTCATGGCCTCTTCGATCTGTTCGTTGACGGCATCAACCTGACCGCTCGACTTACAGAAGTGCCCCAAGCAGCGTTGCTGGTCGAGCTTGGGCATGCCCTTTCGCAACTGAACCGCGGCAAGCGCGCCCGCGCCTGCTTCCCGCTGTACTCCGAGGAAGAAGCCTGGGAGATCGGGCTCGAAGCCGACGGCGTCGACGCCCTGCTCAGCATCTATCGCGTCGGTCCCAGCCCGCGCGTGGCCATCTTCGATCGGCGCCTGCCGCTGGCGACGCTGACGGCCGCGGTGGCGCGCGCCCTCGAGCAAGCCGAAACGCAAAACCCGTCCGCCGCCGTCGCGCCGGCACGCCGCGCGCTGGGTCTACCCTACCCGACCTACGCGCACGCGCCGCTCGAGCGCCGCAAGCTCAGCATCTCGCCCAAGTCGGCCGGCAACGTCGCCTTCAGCGCCGAAGTCGAGCTCAAGCAACGCAAGCCCGCCGCCGCCGAGGCCCCCGGCTTGGAGCGCGCGGATCTGCATTCGCTGCTCGCCAGCGGTCGCTTCGCGCTCACGGTCAAGAACCGCTCGCTCGAGCTGCCGCAAGTGCAGCTGTTTCTGATGGCCGAGCGGTTGCTGACCATCGCCGAAGACGTCTTGGACGCCTGGCGCAGCGAGCGCGCGGTGTTCCGCCGCGCCGAGCTCGACGGCGCGCAATTGTCGGTGCGCCGCGGCCCCGGCAACGGCCCGCTGCGCGTAGCGCTGGTCGGCGCCGCCACGTCCGCCGACAACGAGGGCACGACCCTCGCCGACGTGCCGCCGCGCGGCTTCGTCCTGGCTTGCGCGCGCTTTGCGCTCAGCCTGGTCGAAGCGCTGGAGCGCGCCGACGCCTCACAAAGCAAGAACCTGCGCCTGCGCGCGTTGGCCCGCGGCGCCCGCGCGATCGTGGACGTGGTCAGCGACACCACTGCCAACGACTCTCTGCAAAATCCGGAGCCGGACAGCTATCGCAGCTTCGGCTTGCCACGCCCGGCCACGGGTCGCGGCACCTGGGAGCACGGCGGCAAAATGCGCTTCGTGCCCAAGTGGGTGGCCACCGTTCCGAACATCGATCTGCGCGCCACCTTCCAGTGCGGCGACAAGATCTTGGTCGGTTCGCAGCGCGAAACCGCGTGCCTGCTGCGCGATTCCGGGCGAGTGCTCTGGCGCGTCGCGGCCAGCCGTGCCGCCAGCGTGGTGACCCCGTTTGGCCTCGCCCGGCTCGGTTTCGACGGTCGCGTGGAGCTGCACGATCTCGAGACGGGCGGCGTGCGCTTCACCACGCACATCGCCCCGCGCGCCGCCGGCGGCGCCACCGGCGCCCTCGTCAACGGCCCGGCGCTGCCGAAGCTGTTGGTGGTGGCCGAAGGCGACCGTGCTGTTACCGCCGTCGATCTGATCTCGGGCGAAGTGCGCTGGCGCTACACGGGCAAGCGCCCGGCCAGCTACCGCATGCGTCGCGCCGGCAAATTGCTGATCGTGGCCGGCGGCGACTCGGCGCTGATCGCGCTGGACGTATTCACCGGCGAGGTCGTGTGGCGCGTCCGCGATCGCCTGCCATTCTCGGGCGACATCTGCATCGACCACGATTCGGCCTTCGCGATCGCGGGCGGCCCCGTCGGCCCGTGCAAGCTGCTGCACGTCGATCTGTGGTCCGGCGCTCTCCGCTGGGCCCGCGAGCTCGAAGAACGTCCCTGCACCGGCCAGGCCCCGCTCGTCAGCGGCAACACCGTGATCATCCCGACGCGCGATAAGCGCGGCGTCGGCGCCAGCGCGCTGTCTCGTGACACCGGCGCGCCGCTCTGGGAGCAGCCGCCCGGCTTGGCGTCGCCCACCACGGCCTGGCTAGTCGTCGACGACGCCTTGATCGCCAACACCGCCTCGGGCGCGCTGCTCTGCCTGGAAGCCAGCACTGGCCTGCCCCGCTACAGCCACGTGTTTTCACGGCACGTGGAGGCGGATCAACCACGCCGGTTGGAGCCCGTGCTGCGCAACGGCGCGCTGTTCGTACCGCAGCACCAGGTGCACGTGATTCGACCGCGCGACGGCGAGGTCCTGGGTACCCTCCCGAGCGACTTGATCCCGGATCTGTTGCGCGTCGACGAGCGTTGCGGCGCTTACATCGCCGAAGAGAGCGGCCACTTGGCGGCCTTCTCGGTGGCACCGCGGCTCTCGCTCGTGAAATGAGCCGCGCGGCTGGCTAGGCTTCGGGAGACCGAGGCCGCAGCGATTCGATGCGAGGTGGCAGCGGCCAGGGGCCGCCCACCTCGGCCGCCTTGGCGCGCAAGAAAGCCGCAATGCGCCGCATCGGCACGTCCGCCGGGCAGATCTTTTCTTTCTCGGCCAGCACCTCGTCGGTCACGAAGCCGAGGCTGTAAGCGGCCGCTCGAAAATCGGGCATGCTGCGCGACGCCGACAGCATCAGCGGCATCACGCCGCGGTACGCTCCGCCAGACGCCGCAATCCGCTCGCTCTCGCCGCGGTCGCACAGGCCGCAAGCCACGCAACGGCTGAACGTCGACAGCTCGGCTCGCTCGGCGGCAGTCACGGGCGGCAAGCCATCCGCGTCGTAGTTGCGACGAAACGCGGCGATGCCGCTCGCCTTGCCGAACACGCGCCGCAGCAGCGACTTGAGCATCGCTACGGTCAGGAGTAGCCAGGCCTTCAAACGCGGGGGCACTCGTGCAGAGTGACACGCGCAGAGCTTCGGGAGGGAGAAGCTCCGACCGGCCGCCGTAAGATCTATTCAGCCAGCCTGCGTATCGTGACGCGTCACCGTCACCTGTTACGCTGGGCGCAACACATGTAACCGCACGTATTTATTACGCAATAACGATGGTACGGCGCCTGCAAAACAGCTCCTCGTCCGCGGCACAGCCCGCGAAAAGGAGCCTGCGATGTGGTCCCCCGTTGCCGTCAAAACCGCCCCCTTCGTCCAGATCATCGACCGTACCCCGGTTGCGCTCCCCCGCTCCGCCGCCACGCCGAGCGCTTGGTCGGAGACGGAGCTGTTGGACCGCTTGCTGGTGAGCGACGCCAACGCTTGGCGTGAGCTCAACCAACGCTACGCCCGTCTGGTCACCAGCTGCATTCAGCGCGTCGTCGCCCGCTTCGCTCGTCGCGTCAGCGTCGACGCCGTCGAAGAGATTTACGCGACGTTCTCGCTCAAGCTGCTCGCCAACGACAAGCACAAGCTGCGCAGCTTCGAGCCGAGCCGCGGCAACAAGCTGGGCACGTGGTTGGGCATGCTCGCCACCCACTGCGCCTACGACTACCTGCGCAGCGTGCGTCGCGAGCCCAGCTCGGTGTGTTTGACCGAAGCCGAGACGCTGAGCAGCGAGAACGAAGACCCGTGCGAGAGCGCGATGCTCAGCGAGCGCGCCAAGCTGGTGCAGGACCTCTTGGCCGAGTTCAGCGACAAGGATCGCCAGTTCGTCACCCTGTACTACCAAGACGGCCTGAGCCCCGAACACGTGGCCGAGCGCCTCGGCATCAGCGTGAAGACCGTGTATTCCAAGAAGCACAAGATCCAGCGCAAGCTGTGTGAAATCGTGGGCGCGCCCGCCGAAGTTGCTTGAGATTTTGAGCTTCGGCGCGGCACGGCGGACGCTTCCAGTTTGCGTCTGCGACCGAGCACGGGGTAAACCGGCTGCGTGCTGCGCCTTTCGCGCGACGGGCTCGACACGACCTGGCAGAGGTCGCGCCTCGGCGTCGCCGGGTTGCTGTGCAGCGCGCTCCTGAGTTGTGGCTCCGGGCAAGCCACGGCGCGAGCTCGCGCGATCGAAGCCGGCGGCCCCAGCAGCCGCATCGAAGAGCGCTCCTTGTCCGACCGTCCCCCGCTGTCGATCATCGAACGCGAGGGTGATCCCGAAGTCGCCATCGCCTTTGCCTCGCTCGCTGCCGCGGCGCCCGAGTTGCACGCGGCCTTCGGTGAGGTCTTGAGCCAGCGCCTGACGCGCGCGGGGTTTCCGACCCAGCTCGTCGCGCATGGCCTCGGCTTCGAGCTGATTTTGTTGGCAGAAAACGCAGAGCGGGCCCGCTCGGCGACACAGGCCTTGCTGCAAGCGCTGGCCAAACCGCTCACCTCCGCTGAGCTCAACGCCGCTCCCGCCCCCGCCGAGAACGAGCGCACGGTCCCGAGCGCGGTGGCGCAATGCTCGGCCGAGCTACCACGCCGTCGGCGGGTGACGGACGCTGCCGAGCTCGATCGCGAGCGAGTGGCTTCGTTCGCTCGCGACCGAGCCGCTTGGGCCGTGGTTGGCACCGAAGAAGCCGCCGCCGCCGTCGGCGCGGCGCTCTCGGCCGGGCCCGATTGGCCCGAGCTGGGACAGGTGCATTCGACCCTGGCCGAGCACAACGTGATCGAAGTGGTGCGCGGTGAGCGCCCCGTTTTGTCGGTCGCGCTCCGAGTGGGCGACGCCAACCGCGCGCTGGGTGCCGCGACCGCGTTGGGCGACGCCAACGGCAGCCTCGCGCTGCGGCTGGCGGCGCTGGGCTCTGGCTTTCGGTTGCGCCGCGTGGAGGCCACGGCGCACCCGGTCGGCGCCTGCTTGCGCGTCGACAGCGACGTGGACGGCTCCCCGCTGCCCGAAGCGCGTCGACTGGGCTTTGCCATCCAGCTGATCGAGGAAGAAGCGGGCCTCTCGCTCGCCAAAACCAGCGACGAAAATCGCCTCGAAGCGACAGCGCTGTCCGCCGCTGATCCGCGACTGGCCGCCCGCGCCGCCGCGTACAGCGCTTTGGTCGAGCCCAACAAGGGTTTGGCGACGGCACGAATGGTCGCGCTGACAGCACCCGACGAGGCCCCGCTCGTGCCCAGCCTCGAGGCCGCGGTCGAGCAAGCGCGCACCGAAGCGCCCGTGCTGGAGACGCGCCTGCGCGTCGAAGCGGGCCAGCCGGGCCTGTGGGCGCTCGTGACGACCCCGTGCGCGGCCACCAGCGAGCGCGCCGAAAACGCCGGTTACGCCGCGGTGTTGTTCGCCGCCGCCGCCAAAGCGCAACGCGGCGTGAGGCTGGAGCCGTGGGTGGGCGGCGATGGGCTCGGCATCTTGGGCTTTGCGGAGCGCGCGCCCGGAGAGTCCGACGCCGACGCCGCCACGCGCCTCGGCGACGCGCTCGGGCAAGCGTTGCTGGCGCCGCCCAGCGCGCTCGAGGTCGCGACCGCGCGCGGGGATTTGCTGCAAGCAGCCGGCAACGAGCCGCACCCGCTGCTCGATGCGCTGCTCGAAAATCTGGCTCCGGGGCATGTCGGGGCGCTGGCGCCGCGCGGCAGCGTGACCTCGTTGCAAGCAGCGTCGCGCGAGGCGGTGCTGGCGCGACAGCGCGAGCTATTGCGCCTGCCTCATCGCTTGGCACTCCTTTCGCCCACGAACGCCGGCGACGCCGCCTTCGTAGCGCGTGCCCTGTCGCGTTGGTTGAAGACGCCCGACGCGCCACGTCCTTCCCCGTGCGAGACCGAGATCGCCCCGCCCGTACGCGGCGATTTGAGCCTGGCGCCCGCAGATACGCCGGAGGGCAGCTACGTCGCGTTTCGCATTTCCCCCAAATTCGGCAACGAGGCCAGCGTGCTCGCGGAGCTGCTCAACCTGTCGGGCGGCGCGCTCGCCCGCACCCTGGCCGACCCGGATTTGGTGGGCGCCGCGCGAGCGCTGGTCTTCGGCAGCGCGTCGGCGCGCGCCTTGGTCGTGCAAGTGAGCGCCTTCGAAGGGCGCGAGCAAGAAGCCGTCTCGCGCATTCAAAAGCTATTCGAGCGCTTGGCCAGCGGCGGCGTGCTGACGCCAGCCGAGATCGAATCCGTGCTGGCTCGGCAACGCAGCACGCGGCGCCTGACTGCCCTCGATCCCCGGTACCGCTTGGTGCAGCTGCTCGAGCCCACACCCGCCCCCGCCGTCGACGCGGTAGCGCTGCGCAGGCTCACCTCCACCCTGCGGCCAGAAACGGCGGTCATCGGCCGCACCCTCACGCGCCCAGCGCCCCCCAGCAGCGGAAAAACGCCGACTTCTCGCTAGCTTTCGCCGTGCTTTGCGCTCCCGGGCCGACGTGATAGCGAAGCGCGATGGAAAGCCGGCAAAGCGTTCTGATTCTCGACTACGGCTCGCAATACACGCAGCTGATTGCCCGCCGCATCCGTGAGTCGAGCGTTTATTGCGAGATCCATCCCGGCACGATCCCGGTCGAGAAGATCAAAGCCATCGCTCCGAATGCCATCATCCTGTCGGGCGGTCCACAGAGCGTGTACGGCGCCGATTCGCCCAAGAGCGATCCGGCACTCTTCAACCTCGGCCTGCCAGTGCTGGGCATCTGCTACGGCGAGCAGCTGATGGCCCAGCAGCTGGGTGGCAAGGTCGAGCCGTCGGACGAACGCGAGTACGGCCCCGCCGAGCTCGAGGTCGGCGAATGCGTCGGCATCCTGGCCAGCTTCAAGGCGGGCGAGAAGATCAACGTCTGGATGAGCCACGGCGACCGCCTGACGTCGCTGCCGCCCGGCTTTCGCCCGATCGGCAAGTCGGGTAACGCGCCGTTGGCCGCTATTGCCGATCCGGCGCGCAAGCTGTACGGCATCCAATTTCACCCCGAGGTGGCGCACACGCCGCGCGGGCTCGAGATCTTGAAGTCGTTCTTGTTCGACGTGGCCGGATTGTCGCCGAGCTGGACGCCGGGCTCGTTCGTGGACGAAGCCATCGCCAAGATCAAAGAGGCGGTGCCGGAGAACGCCCGCGTGATCTGCGGTCTTTCGGGGGGCGTGGACTCATCGGTGGCGGCCGTGCTCTGTCACCGCGCGCTCGGCGAACGCCTGGTGTGCATCTTCGTCGACAACGGGCTGCTGCGCGAAGGTGAGTTCGAGAGCGTGACGGCGATGATGCGCCAGCACTTTCACCTGAACCTGATCCCGGTCGACGCGAGGAAGCAATTTTTGGACGAGCTTTCCGGCGTCACGGATCCGGAAAAGAAGCGCAAAATCATCGGCCGCGTGTTCATCGACGTCTTCGACGCTCACGCCGCCCGCGTCGAGAACGCGCAATTCTTGGTGCAGGGTACGCTGTACCCGGACGTGATCGAGAGCGTCAGCGTCAAGGGCCCCAGCGCCGTGATCAAGAGCCACCACAACGTGGGCGGCTTGCCCGAGCGCATGAAGCTGAAGCTGATCGAGCCGCTGCGCGAGCTGTTCAAGGACGAGGTGCGGCGGGTGGGCGAAGCGCTCGGCATGCCGCACGACGTGCTCTATCGCCAGCCGTTCCCGGGGCCGGGCTTGGCCGTGCGCTGCTTGGGCGACTTGACCGAGCCGCGCTTGGCCGTGCTGCGCAAGGCCGACGCCATCGTGCAAGAAGAAGTGAAGGCGGCGGGCCTGTACGAGTCGCTGTGGCAGGCGTTCGCGGTGCTGCTGCCGATCCGCAGCGTGGGCGTCATGGGCGACGACCGCACCTACGACGAAACCTGCGTGATTCGTGCGGTTTCTTCTAGCGACGGCATGACCGCCGATTGGGCCCGTTTGCCGCATGATCTGCTGGCAAAGATGAGCGCGCGCATCACCAACGAGGTCAAAGGCATCAACCGGGTGGCGTACGACATCTCTTCCAAGCCCCCGAGCACGATCGAGTGGGAGTGAGCGGCGTCTCGTGACCGTCACCAAAGCCGAGCGATTCACCGAACGCCTCACGCCCTGGTTGTCACTGCTGGGCGTGATTGGTTTCGTGATCGCCATCTTGCTGGGGGCTTGTCCAGGCTGCGGGCCGCAACCGCGCGCCGCCGTCTCGATGAGCATGGCTTACGCCAAGGGCACGCCCGCCGACGCCAGCGTCAGCATCGACGAGCAATACATCGGCCCGCTGGGCTACGTGGCCGCCCACGGCGTGCGTCTGCCCGAGGGGCAGCACCGCATCTCGGTGACCAAGACCGGCTTCTTCCCGTGGGACCGGCTGGTCACGGCGGGAACGCAGCCCGTCAAGCTGGACGTCACGCTCGAGCCGATTCCGGATTGAGCGGCGCGGCGGCGCTATTTCGCGGCGCGCTTCGCGGCCTTCTTGGCGACCGTCTTTTTCGCCTTCTTGGCGACCGCCCGCGGAGCCGCTTTCTTGGGCTTCGACGCGGGCTTTGCGCGCGCGGGCCGCAGGTCACCGTCGCGAAAATATTCCAAGAACTCCGCCGTGAGCGCCGTCCGAATGACTTCGACGAGGTTGTTCAGAGCGGCTTGAATGGCGGGCTGTTGCATGGCGTTCGGGTGACCATAAGCCAGCACCGGCCGCTCGGATACACGTGTTGACCTCCGGGCTCACTTAAGGGCAATCCCACGCCACATGAGTTTTGCCACCATCCTCAAGGCCATCGAAGAGATCACCCAGCTCGACAAGGCCATCGCCTCCGCCGCGCTCAGCCCCAAGACCGATCTCGGCTCGCTGAAGAAGACCAGCGCCCAGATGAACAAACTGGCTGCCCAACGCGCCAAGAAATTCAGCGCGCTGAAGAAGGCCGTCTCGCAGCAAGAAGCCAACGCCATCGCTCAAAGGAAGGCGCAAGCCGCCGCGCTCAAGAAGATCACGGCTCTCCTCAAGGGCGACTAGGAGCCCGTGGGGGCGCTTCGTGCTAGTGTCCCAGATGACCCAGCGAACCATCACGATCGTCGTCACCGAGCTGGCGAACCACGGTTACACGCTGGACGTGGCGGACACCGGTGTCGCCGCCCAAGAGGCGACCCACGAGCACGCGCTCCTTTCGGATGCCTTGTCAAAGGCAGCTAGGCTGCTGATGGCCAAGGCCAGCGATCTGAAGGGGCTCCGGCTCTAGGCGGAATAGCCGCGCGCCGCCCTCACGCGGCTCGACCGGCCACTCCACCAGCCTACAGCGCCCCGAGCTCGGCCCCCCTGGCAAACGCCCGAGGCTTACGCTAGGTTCCGCGCCTCTTAAATTCTCTCGCTACTCCGGGGTGTACCTCAACCTGGTAGAGGGCCGGCTTTGGGTGCCGGCTGTTGGAGGTTCAAATCCTCTCACCCCGACCCGATTCTCATTCCTAGCGCGGACAGCAACGCAGCCGGCCCCAACCAGGCCGAGTGCCGGCTGTTGGAGGTTCAAATCCTCTCACCCCGACCCGATTCTTCGGCTTCGAGCCTTTGAACGCAGGGCGTCATTCACGCCGGTTGATCAGCGCGGGATTCGGATCTACGAGTCCGAGCCGTGAAGATCGATTTCACTGGCAAGCGAGTTTTGGTGGCTGGCGTCGCGGACGATGTCGGCTTTGGGTTCGCGATCGCGAAGCAGTTCGCGGAGGCGGGGGCCAAGGTGTGCATCGCGGGCTGGCCGCCGGCGCTGGGCATTTTCGAAACTC
>JBEQSW010000238.1:0-5087 GCA_040348565.1 Myxococcales bacterium
GTGCGGGAAAGTGCCCGCGGTTGCATTCCCATCGCACTTTGGCTGCCCGACGACTTGCTCGCGCCGCCTTTTCAGCCTAGATCCCGCGCCCCCATGTACCTGCCCGTCAAGAAGCCCCGCAAGACCGACCGCAAGCGCTCCGTGCGTCACCGCGCCAAGGTGAAGGCCAAGAACCGCACTCGTCGCGGCCGCGTCAACGCCAACGCTTGATGCCAGGGGAGCCTCGCGCTCCCTCCAGCACGCCGTACGCGTAGCGCCACGCATGGAACCTCCACGAGGTCTCCATGCTGTCTCCCCGAGCGCTACGCGTGCCCATGCGTTCCTTGAGCCTAGGAGGAACGCTGATGATCGGAACGAGTTGGCTAGAGTATTTCGAAGGCAACGCGCGCGTGGATTGTGCGCCGAACCCGAGCTTGCGCGCCGAGGTACCGCGGAGGCTGTGGGTGTTGCTGGCGCGGTCGCTGGGGCGCTTTCAGCTCGGAGAATCCGCGGGCGGCCGCATCCACACCGAGATCGCGACGCACCCTGATCGCGCGCTCGACCCGCCCCTGCGTCGAGCGGTGCAATTGTACATCGAAGAGGAGTGGCGACACGCGCGCGAGCTCGCGCTGGTGATCCAGGCTCTGGACGGCTCGCTGCAAACCGCTCATTGGACGAACGGCGCCTTCACCGCTTGTCGTCGCCTCTTGGGTTTACGCACCAAGATGATGACGCTGGCGGTGGCCGAAGTGATCGGCATCGTCTACTACCGCGCGCTCGCGGCAGGCATCGGCAGCCCGGCGTTGGCCGTTTCGCTGCGACGCATCGCGAACGAGGAGTCGCGCCACCTCGACTTTCAAGCCGCCTTCTTCGAGCGAGCCATCGCCGCTCGTGCCCGCTGGGCGCTGCGCGCGCTGATGCTCGCTATTTTGAGCGCGGCGCTGGTCGTGCTTTGGCTGGACCATGGCCGGGCGCTGCGCTCGGCAGGCGCAACGGCGCGCGGCCTGGCTAGCGCTTCGTGGCGAGAGCTTTCGGACCGACGCTTCCTGAAGCCGGAATCAGGCGCACGAAGCCTTGGGCATCGATCTCCACTGCGCGCTCCTTGAGCAAGCGTCCCACCGCGCGCTTGAAGGCTTTCTTGCTCAAACCGAACAGCTCGCGTACCTCGTCCGGATCGGACTTGTCGCCGACGCGCGGCGGCTGGGGGCGCCGTAAGACCTCCAACACACGCTCCGCGTCGTCCGCCAGCAGCTCGTGGGCAAACGCGCGCAGCGAAAGCTCGAGCTTGCCGTCCGGCAGCACGTTGGTAACGCGAAACTTCGCGCCCTGTCCGCGTGCCAGCCCGTGCGGCTCTTGGTACGGGACTAACCCCAACGTCGAGCGCTCCACGATCACGAACAGGCCGATTTCCGGATCCCAGCGCCACGCCTCGCCGCTCACCCATTCGTCTTGCTGGAAGCGCCGCGCCGAGCCGCGCAGCATCTCGGTCACTCGCATGGTGCCTGCCAGCCGACCGCTGTCGTCCAGGTACAAGCCGATCGCCTGCACCATGCCCACCTCCAAATCCCGGGTCTGCTGCGAGAACGGCACCAACAGCTCCTTCGGCAGACCCCAATCGACGAACGCGCCGAACTTGGTCTGCGCCGTCACCCGCAAAAACGCGACTTCACCTAGCTCGAGCTTGGGAGCCTTGGTGGTTGCGAGCGGGCGGTCCTCGGAGTCGAGGTAGACGAACACGGACAAGACGTCGCCCCCGCTCGCCCCTTTCGGGATTTCGGGTCCGAGCAAGAGCAGCGCGGGCGCCTGTGGCTCGCTTTCCAGCTCCGCCAGAAAAGCGCCCGACGGACCGATCCGTCTCAGCTCGAGCTTGGTCGAACGGCCCAACAAATGATCGAACGCGGTGCTGGCTGACGACATCGAGGCGGCCAGTGTGACACCACAAACGCAAAGGGACCGCGTCTATCGAACGCGGTCCCTGTCGAGCAACGGGAAAGCGCGCTTAGGCGCTGCAGCCGATGGTGTACGTGTGCGTGTGATTGGTCGCGTCGGTCTCGGTCTTTTTGCCCGTGATCATGCCGCCACCCTTCAGGGTCATGGCCTCCTGGACGGTCAGCTTCAGCACGTGAGTGTGATTCATGTCCATGGGCACGTTGAAGTTCATGGTCGGGGTAGCCCCGTTGATCAACGCCTTCAGGTCGGCCTTCAGCATGGTCGGGTCGGCCGGGATGTGATCGTGCGCCTCGGCGCTGGTCTGCATGATGCTGACGGCGCCGCACATGCCGCCGCCGCCGCCACCAGCGCCGCCGCCGGAGCCACCCGAAGCGCCGCCGCTACCGCCGGACGCGCCGCCGGAGCCGCCCGCCGCTCCGCCGCTGCCGCCCTTGCCACCAGCACCGGTGCCAGCCATGCCGCCGCTGGCGGTGCCGGCCGTCCCGGTGCCGGCCGTCCCGGTGCCGGCCGTACCAGTGCCGGCCGTGCCGGTGCCAGCAGTCCCGGTGCCGGCCGTGCCGGTGCCGGCCGTGCCAGTACCGGCGGTGCCGGTGCCAGCCGTGCCACTACCACCGGTGCCGGTGCCGGCGGTGCCGGGGAGGGGGGTCGCCGGGTCATCACTACACGCCTCGAGGAAGGCGGTGATGGCGGCAGACGAAACGGTCAAGACCAGGAAGTCTTTGCGATTGATGGAGCGTGAAGACATGTCGATATGTTCCTTGTTCGTGACCGATTGGCTCAAAATGCGATCACTCTAAAAAATTGGGAAAGCGAACCCGCAGCTTTCGCGACGCGCACGGTACTTGGGTGAGTGCCGCGATGCCAAAAACTTGTAATGCAAACCCGCTTCGAATCGCGGCGCTCGTGTCGGGAGCGTGACGCTTCGCTCGAGCGTCAGCAAACGACGACGGGGGTAGACGTGATTCTTCACCCTGGGGTGTAACGTTTGGCCCGGACTGTCGCGCAGCGGGCGCACGCCGCCCTCGGGGCCGCCGCTAACTCCAGTGGGCGGCAGCCTCCATGGAGCTGCTGCCGTCACCGCCGCCCACCAAAATCCGCGCGCGCACGTGCTTCGCGCCGCCAATTTCGAGCAGCTGCACCGAGGAGCCGAGGATCTCCGTCCACATGTTTTCGTCGAACTGGTCACAGTTGGTCCAGCGCGCGTGCGAGTAACCGCTGCGCGACTCGACCACCTCGACTTTGCCGACCGAGTAGTAGTTCGAGAACAGACGCTGGCTGAGCGAGAATAACGACTGCGGCGAGATCGGCTTGGCGAGCATGCTGTAGATGCCGGTCATGTCGTCGCGGGTGCACTGGCGACCGATTTCGTGGGCCAGCTCTTTGCCCTCACCGGTCGAGCTGCGAATGCCGCGGAACAGCTCCTTGTACCAATCGATCGGATACCAGCCGCCCGGCACGATGGCGCCATACACGAAACCGTTGCGCAGCTCCTCGCTCAAGACGGCGAGCGCGGCTTGCTGCGCCGGCTGGCCACGCAACGTACCCAGGCTTCCGTATACGGAGCGAAACGCGACACCCTTCACCCGAGGTCCGTCAACCATGAAGAACGGGGACCGCCGAAGCCCCGAAGAAGTGAGGATGCAGGGCAATGGCCGCCAGCGCAAGCGCCAAGCCCAACACCAGCGGCAACCACAGCTCACGAAGGACGAGCTGGTTTCTGTGGGCCAGCACCGCCGCGAAGGGCACGTTGGAGGTCACGGATTCGAAGCGGGCAAACTCGGCCGGATTGCTGCGCCGACGCTTGCTATCGATGTCGAACGTGCCGCGCAGGGCCGTGACGCCCAAGCTGCCGAACAGCAATAGCGAGCCAACATCGACGTTCACCAGCACGTGCGAAAGTGACCACAGCACGACCGACCATAGAAACGGGTGGCGGGTGACGCGTAGCAGGCCGCGCGCCGGCTGGGCCCCCGAAAGGTGCTTCTCACCACCCACCGAGGTCGGGCTGGGGACGGTGAAGGCCCCGACTAGAAATACGAAAGCGATTGGTACCAGCAACAGCGGCACGAAATAGAACGCGACCGGCGGCGCCCCAATGACCCGAAATGGCGCCCCACGGTACTCGACGATCAGCCAGGCGAGCGACGCGAACGAGGCCAGCGAAAAGCCGCCGCGGTACGCCTTGTCACCGAAGCGTTCGATCAGCCGCTGGCGCAGGCCACTGCCCGCCACCGCTGCGTGCAGCAAGAACCAGACGACTGCCGCGAGCGCCAGGCCAGCAAATTCCACACTGAGGGCATGGTACGGGCGCCGGGCGAGCGCAATCCACTTCGAGCGCGCTCGATGCTAACTTCAGCCTCATGCGGCTCGTGGAATGCTCTCTTTCCGAGCACGGCGGCGCGATCTTGCAGATCTTGAACGACGCTATCGTGAGCTCCACCGCCCTTTACGACTACCGACCGCGCACACCCGACAGCATGATTGGCTGGTTCGAGGCCAAGCGCGCGGGAGGATTTCCCGTGTGGGGGGCACGAGACGACGCGGGGGCGCTGCTGGGGTTCGCCACGTACGGCAGTTTTCGTGCCTGGCCCGCCTACAAGTATTCGGTCGAACACTCGGTGTACGTGGCGAGTGGGCAGCGTGGGCGGGGCGTCGGCACGACCCTGATGCGGCGCTTGATTCAGACCGCCACCCAGCAAGATCTGCATTCGTTGATCGGTGGCATCGACGCCAGCAATCAGGAAAGCATCGCATTTCATCGCAAGCTCGGCTTCGTGCACGCCGGCACCATCAAAGAAGCCGGCTTCAAGTTCCAGCGCTGGCTCGACTTGGCCTTTTACCAGCTGATCTTGCCGACCCCGAGCGCCCCGCGCGATGGCTAACGGTCGCCGACCGTGTACGGCCAGTACACGCTTGTTGCAGCCAGCTCCTGGAAATAGCCCCGCACCATGATACCTGTAGGTCGTGCAGGGCTGCCCGGGCGTACACGTCTTCGATTACCAGGACTACCGCCAGTCAATTTTCAAATGTTCCCGTTGTCGCGGCGCTGCGCACCAACGTCCGGCAGCCGCCCCGCGCGTTCGAAAGCTAAGGAGCAAGCATGAGGCAGATCGTCATCGTAGGACTGTTCGTGCTCGCCGTCAGCTGCGCGTGCGGCG
>JBEQSW010000300.1:0-12081 GCA_040348565.1 Myxococcales bacterium
AGATCGACAAGGATCGCTGCATTTGCGAGGAGGGTTACGTGCCCGGCACCGCCGGTTGCGTCCCGTGTGGGGCGCATGAAACCGCCTCCAATGGTGTTTGCGTCTGCGACGACGACTACGCGCGGCCGGCCGACGGCGCCGCGTGCGAGCCGATTCCGGCGGCGCTCGGCACGACGTGCGACACCACCACGGCGCCGTGCGCCGCCGGTCCGTATCCGCTTTGCCACGTCACCGACGGCAACTCCGGCTATTGCACGAAAGCGTGCGGCGCCGACCAAGATTGCGATGGCGGCTACAAGTGTCACGTCGACGGCGCCGACAGCTACTGTCGCCGGCCGCCGCTCGGTTACGGCGACACCTGCCATTCGGACGACGATTGCGCCACCGGCGAGGCCACGTACTGCGAGACCCTGCAATCGAATTTGTGCTTGGTCCGGTGTGCGGCCGGCAAGACCGACGTCTGCTTCGAAGGCGAGGTTTGCTGCGACTTTTTCGTGTTCGAACCGATTTGCGTACCTAGCAATGCATGCAGCGACAAGGGTGGAGCGCCGCTGCAATGAGGCGCCTGATATCGTGTTCGGCGGTCGTGGTCAGCAGCGTGCTGGCTGGCTCGGTGGCGGTGGCACAGCCCGAGCCCGAGCGGGCCCCCGCAGGCGAAGTCACGCCAGCCACGACGCCCCCCGCCGCCGGGGTCGCTAGCGATGGCAGTGCCAACGTCGAAGCCGCCACCGCGCCGGCGCCCGCCAGCAATGGGCCTGCCGTTACGGCTACGCCTGCCGCCCCCGCCGCGCTCCCCGAAAAGAGCGAAGGCGACGGCTTCGGTGGCGAAGCTGCATCCAACATGCTCGTCGGCGAGGAAGGCCCCAAGCTGGAGTTTTACGGCTTTGCCGACTTCAGCTACCTGCAGACCTTCGGCGCGAAGAACAACGTTCTCAAGCAGTACGTGGCGCCCTATCCGCGGTTCTACGTCGGGCATTTGAACCTCTACTTGTCGTCGACGCTCGGCGAACGATGGCGAAGCCTGGCGGAGGTCCGCTTCACCTACTCACCGCTCGGCGATGACGACAAGCAAGCCGCCGACGGCACCTTTCCGGTCGCTGACACGACGGCGGTCGACTATGCGGAGCTGCAGCGCAATTTTTCGTGGGGCGGCATCGAGATCGCGCGGGCATGGATCGAGTACCAGCCGTTCGACTTTCTGAGCATTCGTGGCGGCCAATGGCTGACCCCCTACGGCTATTGGAACGACGACCACGGCTCGCCCACCATCATCGCCGTCCACAAGCCGTTTCCGATCGGCGATCAGTTCTTTCCCGAGCATCAGACCGGCCTCATTGCGCTCGGGCGCTACTTCATCGGCTCCACTGCGATTGGCTACGCGGCCACGTTATCCAACGGTCGCGGCCCGTACGACACCATCCGCGACTTGGACAACAACAAGGCCGTCGGTGGGCGGCTGTACGTCGAGTCTTCGGCCTTGGGCAACCTCACGCTTGGCGTCGCCGCCTACCGCGGTCGCTTTACGGCATCGACCAAGCGCTATCGCCTCGACACCTCCGGGAGCGAGCCCGTCGCGGTCATCTATCGCACCACCGACTCCGCCTACGACGAGCTGAGCCTGGGCGCGGACGTGCGCTGGTTGTGGAAAGGCTTGCACGTGCAAGCCGAGTTCATGACCAATGAAGCGCGCTACGACGACCGCTACCGGCCGCGCACCGTGAGCTTCGACCCGACCCCCGCTTTTGCCGCTGACTACCGGCGGATTGGCGGTTACGTGCTCTTGGGCTACCGCACGTCTTGGCTCGGTCTGATGCCGTACGTGACCGGTGAGCATTCCAGCTACACCGATACGGATCTGGCGCCACCCACTTGGGCGTGGTCCGGCGGCGTGAATCTTCGGCCGACGCCCAACGTCGTTCTGAAGGCAGAGCTGGCCGCCGCGACCTTCGTAGGTACTGGCAGCACCGGCCTCGGAAAAGACAACCTGTCCTACTTCGGCACGCAGGTGGCCTGGGCCTTCTGAGATGAAGCGCCGAGCTTTCCCTCTACTCGCGCTTGCGGGAACCCTGGTGGCGGCGCTGCTGGCGTTGGCACCTCGTCCCGTGCGGGCGGGGAACGGTGACGTGGCGCTCGCGATCATCGTTGCCCCCAACAGCAAGCTGACCAACATCGCCGTGGCCGACCTGCGGCGCGTGTTCGAAAGCGAGCGGCTCACGGACCCCGACGGCAATCGGCTGATTGCCCTGAACCACCCGCCCAAGACCCCCGATCGCGTCGGCTTCGATCAGGTGGTGCTGGGGCGTGACCCGGAAGAGACCGGCCGGTTCTGGATCGATCGCAAAATCCGGGGTGGCAGCGGTCCTCCCCGGACCGTGGAGAGCCTAGCCACGCTGCGACGCGTCGTGGAAAAGCTCCCCGGGGCTATCGGTTACATTCGGCCCGCTCAGCTTTCGAGCGAGGTCCGCGCGATCCGCGTGGACGGCAAATTGCCGGAAGATCCGGGCTACCCGGTCCGCTACAAGCCCTAAAAAGGTCAGGTAAGGGCTCCCGGCCCGAAAGGCCTGAACGGACGCCGAGCGTGCCGCGGTTGACCGGCCTAGAACCGTGCGTATACTCGCGCGCTCAAAAAGGAATTGAAAGGAAGCACATGCCCCTCGCGCCCGAGGCCAAGACGTCCACGATCACCAAGTTCCGCACGCACGAGACCGACACGGGTTCGCCCGAAGTGCAGATCGCGCTACTCAGCCAGCGCATCGAATATCTGACCGAGCACTTCAAGACCCACAAGAAGGATCATCACTCGCGTCGCGGCTTGTTGAAGCTCGTTGGTCAACGTCGTCGCCTGCTCGATTACTTGAAGCGCTCCAACGTCGAGCGCTACCGCAAAGTCGTGAGCGCTCTCAGCCTACGTAAGTAGGTCTTCGCGCTTCGCTCGTCATTCCGGGCGCGGGCTGGCCCGCTTTCATCTTCGCTTCGTGGAGCGCTGCTCGTCAGCGCTCCAGGAATCGAGGCTGAAGGAGGTGCCCGCTCCCGGCGTTTCGTCGCACGTCAGCGACTATCCCGTTTGGAGGGAGCAACATGTTCGTACGTGAATCTGTGATGGTCGGTGGGCGCCAGCTCACCTTGGAAACTGGTCGTCTCGCCAAGCTGGCTCACGGCGCCGTCCTCGCTACCTATGGCGAGAGCATGGTGCTGGTGACCGCGGTCTCGACCGAAGAGCGGCCCGGCCTCGATTTCTTCCCGCTCACCTGTGAGTACGTGGAGAAGACCTACGCCGCCGGCAAGATCCCGGGCGGCTTCTTCAAGCGTGAAGGGCGCCTGCGCGACTACGAAGTTCTGTCGTCGCGTTTGATGGATCGCCCCCTGCGCCCGCTGTTCCCGGACGGCTTCAAGAAGGACACGCAGGTCATCGCGACCGTGCTCTCGTCCGATCGCGAAAACCCCACCGACGTCTTGGCCATGTCGACGGCCAGCGCGGCCCTGCACATCTCCGACATCCCCTGGAGCGGTCCCATCGCCGGCATGCGCGTGGCGCGCGTCGAGGGCGAGCTGATCGCCCTGCCGACGTTCGACCAGAGCGCCAAGGCCGACATCGACCTGATCGTCGCCTGCACCAAAGACGCGATCGTGATGGTCGAAGGCGGCGCCGAAGAGGCGAGCGAGACCGAGATCATCGACGCGCTTTACTTCGCGTTCAACGAGGCCCAGAAGGTCATCGGCCTGATCGAGAAGATTCGCGCCGCCGTGGGCAAGCCGAAGCGTGAATTCTCGGTGCCGAAGATCGACGCCGGCATCGCCAGCAAGATCGCCGGCTTGGCCGACGAAAAGCTCAAGGCCGCGTGCGTCATCAAAGAGAAGAAGGCACGCTACGACCAATACGGCGCGATCAAGAAAGAGGTCGTGGCCGCGTTGACGGCCGAGCTCGGGGACGAAGCCTTCAAGGCCATCGAGAAGCTGGTCAAAGAAGAGATCGAGAACCGTAAAGCGTTCGTCGTGCGCGAGATGGTGCTCAACACCGGCAAGCGCATCGACGGTCGCGACACCACGACGATTCGCCCGATTTCCTGCGAAGTGGGCCTGCTACCGCGCGTGCACGGCTCGGCCTTGTTCCAACGCGGCGAGACTCAAGCCATCGTCACCGCTACGCTTGGCACCGCCAGCGACGAGCAGAAGATCGACGCGCTCACCGGCGAAAGCTGGAAGCGCTTCATGCTGCACTACAACTTCCCGCCCTTCAGCACCGGCGAGACCAAGCCCATGCGCGGCCCCGGCCGGCGCGAAGTGGGTCACGGCGCCTTGGCCGAACGCGCGGTCACGCGGCTTTTGCCCTCCCACGAGGACTTTCCGTACACGATCCGCATCGTGAGCGAGATCCTCGAGTCGAACGGCTCTAGCTCCATGGCCAGCGTGTGCGGCGCCAGCTTGAGCCTGATGGACTCGGGCGTGCCGATCAAGAAGCCGGTCGCCGGCATCGCGATGGGCCTCATCACCGAGAACGGCAAGGTCGCGATCTTGAGCGACATCCTGGGTGACGAAGATCACCTGGGCGACATGGACTTCAAGGTGTGCGGTACCGACAAGGGCATCACCGCCATCCAGATGGACATCAAGATCGAGGGCCTCGAGCGGCGCGTGCTGGAGCAAGCGCTCGAGCAGGCCCGCGCCGGCCGCATTCATATTCTCGGCAAAATGGCCGAGACGTTGAACGTGCCGCGCGTCGAGATCAATCGTTGGGCGCCGCGCATCACGACCGTCAAGGTCAAGCCGGATCAGATCCGCATCATCATTGGCCCCGGTGGCAAGACCATCAAGGGCATCATCGACCAGACCGGCTGCAGCGTCGACGTGAACGACGACGGTACGGTTGCCGTCGCCAGCGCCGATTCGGAAGCCGTCAAGCGCGCGATCCAGATCATCGAGGGCCTCACCGCCGAGCCCGAAGTGGGTCGCATCTACAAGGGCACGATCAAGCGCTTGGTCGACTTCGGCGCCTTCGTCGAGATTTTGCCGAACAACGAGGCGCTCCTTCACGTGTCCGAGATCGCTCACGAGCGCATCGAGAACCCGGCCGACGTCTTGAAGGAAGGCGACGAGATCGAGGTGAAGGTGATCAGCGTCGAGCGCGACGGTAAGGTTCGCCTGACCCGCCGCGAGCTGGTGCCGTTCCCCGAGGGCCCCGAAGGTGAAGCCGCCAAGGAGCGCATCGCGCGCGCCCGCGAGCAAGGTGGCGGTCCGCCCCGTGGCGGTGGCGGCCGTGGTGGAGACCGTGACCGTGGTGGCCGTGGCGGAGACCGTGACCGCGGCCCACGCCGCGATCGTCGCTGAGGTCAGGGCTTGGAGTTCGCTGCCTGTCAGACGACGGGTAGCGAGCGCTTGCCGACGAGGACTTCGTTGTGAGACCCCGTTCGGTAGCCTGCCAAATCGAGTGTGATGTAAGTGAAGCCGTGAGTCTTGCCAGCCTTGACCACGGCTTCACGCATTTGAGGCTCTACCAGTCTCGGCAGATCCTCGAGCTCGAGCTCGATGCGCGCGATCTTGTCGTGATACCGCACGCGGCTGCGCCGAAACCCGAGTGCCCGTAGCTCGGCCTCGAGACCACCGACTTGGCTGAGTCGCTCGGGCGTCACGCTGGTGCCGTAAGGAATGCGGCTCGACAGACAGGCTGCCGCCGGCTTGTCCCAGGCGTCCAAGCCGAGCTGCTTGGCGACTTCACGCACGTCCGCTTTGCTGAAGCCCAGCTCGACGAAAGGACTGCGCACGCCAGCTTGCTTGGCCGCTTCGAGACCGGGCCGGTAGTCGCCCAAATCGTCCAGGTTGGTGCCGTTGAGCACCCAGCGCAGCTGCCATTCGGCGCGGCGCTTTTCGGCGATCTCGTAGAGCTCGCTCTTGCAATGGAAACAGCGGTCGG
The DNA here is from genome assembly GCA_040348565.1 of Myxococcales bacterium. Classification (GTDB taxonomy): domain Bacteria; phylum Myxococcota_A; class Polyangia; order Polyangiales; family Polyangiaceae; genus PMG-095. The sequence goes on from JBEQSW010000300.1 coordinate 5,909, forward strand.
GGCCGTTGGCCACGTAGCCCTCGCGGTTCAGCTCCAGGCTCGGCTCCAAGCGATGGTCGGCGCCGATTTCGCGAGCAATACGCACGGCATCTGCGTGCTCGCTGGCAGGGAGGCTAGGGCTGACGGCGGTCATACCGACGGCGCGGCATGACGGCGCGCGCTGGGCCGCGGCCAGCAACGTCGCGCTGTCGATGCCTCCGGAGTAACAGACCAAGACCGACCCGGCCTCACTCAACAGGGTGACGAGTCGCTCGAGCTTGGCCTCGGCGGTCATAGCGGGCATGCGGAGGCATAACACGAGCGCCGGCGTTCGGCTGGAAGCTGTGGGGCTCGGCCCCCAGAATCACCCCAGAACTACAACCGAGGGCGAGCGGGTAGGGACGGACAGAAGAAATGCTTACCCCACTTTCCTCGTGACCTTTCGCTCCGAGAACGAGCGCGAACGTGGCGAGCGGGTCAAATTGTCCTTCCCAGCCCCCGCTAGCCGCTGTATGTAGTGTCAGGCGTATTGCACACGCCGAGGAGCCGCCAGTTATGCACGTCAAAGGTATGGTTCAGGTTGCCGGCGTCACGTACCGCATCGTTCGCATCGAGCGCGGCATGTACGACGTAGTGCGCATCCTGGACGACCAACGCGTGGGCCAGTTCCGGACGATTCCGCGCGTCGAAGTCACGGCGGCCGCCACAGCCGACGACACCATGGCGGAGATTGCCAAGGCAGCCGTCAAATGGGGCAAGACGAGCTGGGTCGGTCGCCTTAGCTTCGCGTGAGCCGTTCCACTTCCACACCCAGTCGGCCCAATCGGGTCCGAGTCGGCTCGTTGGAGCTGGACGTGCTCGGGCGCAGGGAGGCCATCGACGCCATCGTGCAGCTGGTGCGCGACGGTCGCGGCGGCACCGTGTTCACGCCGAACGTGGACCACGTAGTGCAGGCGGAGCACAACCAAGCCTTCCGTGAGGCTTATGCCCGCACGGCGCTTTCGCTGGTCGACGGGACGCCGGTGTTGTGGGCCGCGCGCTTGCTCGGCACCCCGCTTCCGGAAAAACTGTCAGGCTCCGACTTGTTCGAACCGCTGCTCGAGCGGGCCGCCAAAGAGCAGCTGCGCGTGGTGCTGTTGGGCGGCGGCCCCGGCGTCGCCGAGCTGGCTGCCAAAAACCTGAAGGATCGCCTGCCCACGCTGCAGGTGGTCGACACGCTTTCGCCTCGCATCGGCCTGTCCCCCACGGACGAAGAACGCGAATGCGTGGCCCGCCTGATGCGCGCCCGGGCCGATCTGATTTTCGTGTGTCTGGGGGCTCCGAAGCAAGAGCTGTTCAGCGACCGCAATCGCCAAGCGTTGGCGCCGGCGGTGTTGGTCGGCTTCGGTGCCGCGGTCGATTTCGCCGCCGGTACCGTGCCGCGCGCGCCCGGTTGGATGTCGCGCGCCGGGCTCGAATGGGCGTTTCGTCTCGGAAGAGAGCCGCGACGGCTGGCGGCTCGCTACCTGCTCCGCGACCCGGCGTTCTTCAAGATCATCGCGCGCCAGGCTTGGTCGCGCAGCTAGGGGTGTCCCCAGCGCGGCTTCACAGCAGGGCTACGAGCGCCCCGTCGCCGAACTGGACGCTGGGCGGTTGCGCGGGGTGCGCCAGCACTGCGCCGTAGATCACGGGGGCTAGCTGCCGCAGCTCGCTCGCCTTGTCGAGCGAAGGGGCGTGGAGGATGAGCGCGTGGTGCTGGCCGCGCAGCTCTTCGAGCGCGTTTCGGAGCACCCCCGGTGCGAGCTGCCCCGGAGAGCGCAGGCGACCTTCCACCAAGACGTTCAAGTTGGGCGTACAACGCGCGACGGTCCACGTTTGGGGTGCGCCGTCGGCTGCCCGCGCACGCAGCTGTTGCGAGAAGCCAGCGCCGGGGGGGGCCGATACACCGAGCGCTTGATGCAGCTCCGGGTGGTCGAAGTCAGCTTCGACGAGCAGCACCCGTGCCCCACCTTGGGCCAGCATCGCGGCCAGAGCAGCCGCCACTTGGCTGCGTTGCGGCCCGGGCGCACCCGTCACGGCCAAGCTGACCCGACGCGCCGAGAGTTGCTTGAGCACGGCGTCGCAGAGCGCGGTGACGTCGAGCCCAGCGGGAACGGGCTTGGGTCCCCAGCCGTGCACCTCGTGGTGCACCAAAGTGACCGCCTCGACGGCGGGCGCGGCGCGCGGAGCCGGGGCTGCTTGGGGCTGAAAGCTGTCGGGCTCGCTGAGCGGCGGGCGCTCCTCGCGGGCTTGGGACACCTCGAGCGGCACCATGGAACCCATGACTTGGGTCTTCCAACGCCCGCTTCGCTTGCGGGGCGGCTCCTCCGCGGGGGGCGCGGGCGGGGGGACGGTTTCGAAGCGCGCCGCCCAGGTTTCCGCTTCCGGATCCAATGCCGGCGGTCGACTCACGATCATCGGCGAGTCTGCTCCGCCGCTGGGTGTGGATGAACGCCGGCCAGCGGCGGGCGCCGGCGGACGCGCGGACTGCAGCGGCGAAAGGCGCTCGACGGACGTCCGCGCGCCAGCGCTCGGCCCCATTGCCGGGGGATGCGACGAAGAAACCGAATAGCTGCCAGCACCGGGCGGCGGGCGCGAGCCGAACAACGGAGCCGCGGGCGGGGAGTGCGCACCGGGCGGCGGCGCCACGGAGGCATCGGGCGACGCGGTGTCGCTGGGTGCTTGCGCGCCGCCGGGCGTTGTCTGAGTGCGTCGGGCCGCGACCGCGGGCGGCGCCGTGCTCGGCGAGGCCGAGTTGCCCGAAAGCACGACGGTCCGCTGCACGGCAATCGGACCTGGAGGGTCGGAGCGAGGGCGACCCGGCGGGGGCGCGTCGCTACGCTGAGGCAACGGATCGGTGCGCGCTAGCGGTGGCTCGCTGCTGCCGCTGCGCTGAGGCAACGGATCGGTGCGTGCCAGCGGTGGCTCGCTGGGAGCCACGCCGGGCGGTCCTGGGCGGTCGCTGCGTTGCGCGGACGGTTGGGGCGGGGGCGCGTCGCTGCGCGCTCCGGGCGGCACGCTGCGCGGTGATTGGCGCTTCGTGGGGGGGGCGCGACGGGGCAGCACGTAGGCGATCATCGCGGCGGCTGCGCTCAACAATGCGGCGACGATGCTCAACACGAGTCGGTTCGGAGTCAGCGGCGTGCTGGGTAACGGAGCGCGAGCAGTGACATGACCGCTCACGGGTGGTGGAGCGGGCACCATCGCGGCGGCTTGAGCGCTGGCAAGGTCCGCCAACAAGGCCCGCCAGCGGCTCGTGAGCTCCGGCGCGACAGCGGGGGGAGTTGCGGCGCGAGGCTGCTTCAGCGCCGCTTCGCGCCGCGTGATCGTGGTCTTGATCTCCGCCAATCGCAGGCTCAGTACTTCGGGGCTCTGCCCGAGATCGGCGTAGGGGTTGTCGCTGGCGCCGGAAGCGAGGCGCTGTTCGATTTGCCGCTTCTCACTGCGCAGAGCGTCGAGCCCACTATCACCCGCGGGGTTTGGCTTCCCGCCGCTGGCCTCGAGCGTGATCTCGGGATGAGCGGTCAGAAACTCGGTGACGGCCCGGCTGCGTTCGGCCAACAGCAGCGCGGGCGCGGTGTCGACCGGCGAGGTCGCCAGCTTTGGGGTGAGTTGGACCGCGCGCTCGACCAAATGGTTGGCGATGCGCTGCACGCTTTGCGGATCGCTGCCACGAAACTCGACGGTGAAGCCGAGCGCGCCGCGTGACTGCACACGAATGCCAGCGCGCAGCCGGCCGATCGGATCGGGCGAACGCAGCTCGGGCGGCAGATCCATGGCGATGGTGGCCAGCTCTTCGCGCTCCAGCAGCGAAGCTTCGATGCGGCCAGCGAGCGCCACGGGGTTGCTGACCCGCGAGCCGCTGTCGAGCACGAACGTCGCCGCCGTACCGTACGTCCGTGGCCACAAGGCGACGACGGTCGCCGACAGCAGCAGCACGGAGCCGCCGGCGGCGAGGGCAGTGACGAGCCGGCCCCCATCCGTAGTGCTCATCGCCGGCGGGGGACGAGAGCTAGCGGGCCCTGGGCCCTTCGGAGGACTCTGTGTCATGAAAAAGCGCGCGGGCGGGCGAGTTTGCCCGTCAGGCGGGGATTTTGCACGCCTGGTTCGGTGGCGGCAAAGTAAAGGTTTTCCGTCGACGGCTCCGTAGGCCGCTAAACGCCGCGCCGGAACATCGGTTCACGAGCCGGTGCCGCCCAGGACCACCGGAATCGTCCGCGCCAAAACATATATATCGAGCCAGGGTGACCAGCTTCGGACGTACTCCACGTCCATGTGCAGGCGGCGCTCGAAGGTGGAGGCGTTGCGCTCCGTCACCTGCCAAATGCCGGTGATGCCAGGCTTCACCCGCAAAATGATGGCCTCCTTCTGCTCCATCTCGGGGATCTCGCGCTCCAGATAAGGGCGAGGCCCGACCAGGCTCATGTCGCCGACCAGCACGTTCCAGAGCTGGGGCAGCTCGTCCAAGCTGTACTTCCGTAGAAACCGCCCGACGCGGGTCACGCGCGGGTCGACGGTCAGCTTGTGAAACTCTTCGTATTCGGCCCGCAGCTTCGGGTCGCGCGCCAACACCTCGGCCAGGCGCTTTTCGCCGTCGCCGTGCATGGTGCGAAACTTGAGCGCGGGGAAGCGCACGCCGTCCTGGCCCAGGCGCTTGTTGTAGTAAAATATCGATCCCGGCGAATCGAGCCGAATCGCCAGCGCTACCAAGGCCAAAATGGGGCTGACCAGCAGCAGGGCGAGACCCGTGATGCTGATGTCCATCGCGCGCTTGGCCAAGCGGGGTCCGGTGAGCAGCAGCTGCCGGCGCACTTCGATGCCCAACACGCCGCCCAAATCGCGGGTGGCGGCGCCGAAGTAGGCGAGATCGAACAAATCTGGAATGGCCAGCACGCTTTGGAACGACTCGGCGTAGCGCTCGATGATGCCGAGCAGCGCCGAGGCGTCGGCTTCCGGCATGGCCACGACCGCGAAGCGGATGTTCAACCGTTGCGACAACACCGGCGCCAGCTCGAGCCCGCCCAGCACTGGAACCTCTTCGACCTGCGAGAAGTTCGCCCACGCGCTGCGCGCAGAAGGCGTGTCGGGCGTCGACTTCGGCGGCTCGCCGGTGCTCTCGGGCACGGTCTCGACCTCGATGTCGTCGTCGCCCCAGGTCGCGCGCAGCGTGCCGTGCTTGAGCGGATCGTCGTCGAGCACGGCGACCGGCTTCAGGCCGAGCTGCGGGCGCTGTTGCAGCGTTGCCACGACGGCGCGCCCAACGCGCCCGGCGCCCAGCACGACCACCGGCTGCCCCCACCAACGCCGCCGGGAGAACCGGTGGCGCAGAGCGGCCCGCAGCAGCGGAACCAGCAAAACGGCGACAATCCAGGTCAGCACCCAGGCCACGTGCTGGACGCCGGCCCAGCCGCCGCTGCGGACCAAGAACGAGACCAACCACAAGCCGGCGCACACGAAGCTGATGGCCAGCGTGCTGCGACGAAGCTCTTCGGGAGGGCTGGGGGGCGTCGCCGCGTACAGCTGCACGTAGGTGAAGATCAAGACGCACAGCGGCAGCACCGCCAGGATGCCGTAGCGCTGCACACGCCCTTGCGCGTCGTGATTGAAGAGCAACCAGGCCAGGCCGGTAGCGCTGGCCAACGCCAACACGTCGGACAGCACCACCACCACTTTCGTGAGGCGCGGGCGGCACTGCACCGTGAGGCCCATGATGGACGGCGTCTCGCGCGCTCGGTTTTCGAGCTCGCGCGCCTTGCCCTTGTCGCGGGTGACTCGCACCTGCTCGAGCAACGCCTCGGCGATAGCTCGACCGTCGCAAGCGCCCATGCGCTTCAAGATGGCGCCGAGGTGACCGCCTTCTTCGGTCTGCAGCTTCAACGCGGCGCGCAGCTGCTCGGGAGTGATCTGCCCGCGCCGGAGCAACACCTGACCAAGCTCGTCACCGCGCTTGCGGCGTCGTTTGTAGAACGCGGGAACCCGTTGGTTCGCGTCTTCGTTCTGCTCGTTGGGCACTACTTCCGTCAACTTAGTGCGCGGGTCATAACGCTTCTGCCTTCACGCTGGAAGAGCGGGCTGCGCATGCCGCTAGATTGAGACGCTCGGCCTCGGCCACATCGCCCCGGCCGCCAGATCGGCCCGGTGTCCGCCAGGGGCGACCTCGACCCATACTGGGCGCC
>JBEQSW010000266.1:0-24555 GCA_040348565.1 Myxococcales bacterium
TGCATGCCCGCCAGCGGCAGATCGCCGAGGCGCGCTTTGAGGATTTTTAGATCCACGTCTTTTTGGCCGTACAGGCTGGAGCCGCGGCCGGCGCAGTTCAGGTAGATGCCGAAACGCGGGGCGGCGCCATTGGCTTCGCGCAGCAGCTCACGCACGGCGGTCTGCAGATCTTCGCGTGCGGCCTTGGCGTCGCGCACCGCGAAAGCCATTCGCATGCCGGGTCGCACCTCGTCCGAGACCAGCAGGCCGCGCCGCACCGGATCGACGCCTTGCACGGCGCGGATCAGAACCTCCGGCCGCTCGACGGCCCGCTCACCTTGTGGCTCGAGCCGGTGGGCCAGGGTGGGATCGATGTTCGATGGATCGTCCCGCGCGGGCGGCGCTAGCGCGACGAACACCAGCGGTTGATCTTGGAGGTTGTCGGCGACCGAGCTCAGCACTTCCAACGCGGGCGCGCCTTCGATCTCGAGCACCATCGAGCCGCGCGTCTTGGTGATGACCTTGAGCGGCATCAACAAGCGGCACGCGGCTGAGGCTCGGACCAGTGGCGCGCTCAGGCCGGTCAAAACCAAGACACCCGCCTGCCCGGTGCTGACCTGGCCGTCCGGGGTCACCGAGACGACCGGAGCTTCGCCCACCGTGCCTGCCCCCATCACCCGGGTGCGCCGCAGCTCGGCCAACGGCTCCAGCACGTGGGGCGCCAGGCCGTTGGGCCGCGCGAACACCAAAGCGGTCGTGGAGCGGGCTGCGCTCTCGCTGGCCCGGATGGCCGACGACAACTGGCTACCCACTGCCTCGGCGTTGCTGCCGCTCACGCTGAAGGCTTCCGCTCGGCCACCGCTCCAAACGATGCCGGTTGCGGCAGATTGCCCCTCAACTTCACCCTTTTCGGAGATGACCCCCGCCCCGGCGACCACGCAACAGGGCAACCCCGGCACTGCCTGAGCGACGGCGCGGCCCAGCTCCAGCACCCGTTCACCCAAGTTGCCGGCCGCAAAAAGCACCGCTCCGCTCGGTCTGGCGACGCGCCGCGCGGCCTGGGCGAAGGCTCGGGCGGCCTTTTCTGGGTCTTCTCCGGTGAAGGTGAAGCTCTGCGCCGTTGTCATTTCGAGAGGGTCCGCATGCTACGCCCTTTCGCTCCGTCAAAACATTTCCTATTTTGATCGAGAATGTCCGAGGTCCGCTCCCTTCGCATGCAGTCCTACGGTGGCTCGGACATTGGGCGACGGCGCAGCACGAACGAGGACGCCTACCTGTGCGACGACGAAACGGGGCTCTGGGTAGTGGCCGATGGTATGGGCGGCCATGCAGCGGGTGAAGTCGCGAGCCAAGAAGCCATCGACACCGTGCACGGCATGGTCAAGCGCGGCAAGAAGAGCCTAGGGCTCGAAGGTCCGCTGACCGAAGAGCGCAGTCGGGCCGCGGCGCGTCTTCTGGAGGGGGCGGTGCAAGCTGCGACGTACATCGTCTACGCCATGGCCGAGATCGATCGCGGCAAGGCCGGCATGGGCACGACCATCACCGCCATGATGCGCTTCGGCGGCGCGCTCGTCACCGCGCAGGTCGGCGACAGTCGCATCTACCGCGTGCGCGGCGACGATGCCGTCCAGCTGACCGAAGATCACACGCTCATCAACTGGCAGCTCAAGCAGGGCATCATCACGCCCGAGGAAGCGCGCGTCAGCAAGCAGCGCAACGTGATCACTCGCGCCGTCGGCAGCCGCGACTATGTCCAAGTCGATACGACGGTTTCCGAGCCAGAGCTCGGGGATGCCTTCTTGATTTGCAGCGACGGCCTGCATGGTTACCTACGCACTGAAGAGATCCCCGCCATCATCGCGGAAGGTGGAGATTTTTCGGTGAAGAAGCTGATCGATCTCGCCAACTCTCGCGGTGGCAAAGATAATATTACGGCCATTGTGGTGGAGGTGTCGTGACCGGTTGCGTTTAGGGTCTCCCTCGCTACCTGAGGCCTGATGGCGGATGGCCTGACTTGGGTTTCACCTCGGTGGCCCCAGTGTCCTGCGTCTGTCGCGAGTTTAACCACGGGTTTTGCTCCCGGGCTCGCCGGGTTCCTGGGCCTCCTCTCGATCGCGGATCGTGATCTGATCGTGCCAAGGTCGGGTGGGGGCGATCCCTCTCGCGCGCGGGGCGCGCTCGCGGCGCCGTAAAGGTTCCTTACGACTCGAGAGTGAGACGAGACTCGAGACCGAAGACCGAAACCGAGACCGAGACCGAAGACCGAGACCGAGACCGAAGACCGAAGAGCGGATTTGGGGTTGGTAGGCCGGGTTTCTGGTGGGGCGGCCCAGCTGGGCCGCCTGATGCTGGGCCTACCTGGAGAGGCGGCGGGGCGGCATGCGGGTTGCTATAAGGGCGGGCATGAAGACGCTTCGTTTGGCTTTGCCGGTGGTCATGGGCTTGGCTTGGTTTGTGGGCGCGGGCTGCGAGGATGATCGCGGTGTCGTGGATATTGGGGCGGGGGGCGACACGGCACATACCGGGGGTGGGACGGGTGCTGGTGGCGATGAAACGACGCCGGGTGGCGCAGGTGGTGCGTCGGCGGGCGCAAGCGGGGCGGGCGGGGCGGCCGAGTGCCCGGCGAATATTTTCGAGGCCGACGGCAAGGCTTGCGCGAGCGAGGGGATGATCTGCTCGGACGGAGCCGATGACCCCTGCCAGTTCGGTCAGTCCATCGTGTGTATCGGCGGAAAGTGGCACCACCAAGAAGCATTTCCGGCGCCTTGCGGCGGAGCCGGCGGTGAAGTCAGCGGCGGCGCGGCCGGACAAGCAGGCGCAGCCGGGCAGGTCGGCGCAGGTGCCGGTGGGGTCGGCGGCGCACCTTAGCTGACGGATTACTTGGCCCGGACGGGGCGTTTTCGATAGCCAAGAGCAACATGAGCTATCGCAAAGTTTCCGTCATCATGGGCGGAACGTCGTCGGAACGGCAGGTTTCGCTGGCCTCGGGCGAGGCAGTGCTCGACGCGCTCGTTCAGCAGGGTGTCGACGCGCGAGCCATCGTGCTCGGCCCCAACGACGACGCGCTGTCGATGCTGGCCGGCGCCGACATGGATGCCGCCTTCTTGGCGCTGCACGGCAAGCTCGGCGAAGACGGCTGCGTACAAGGTCTGCTCGAGCTGCTCGGCATTCCTTACACGGGCTCCAGCGTGCTCTCGAGCGCGCTGGCCATGGACAAGCTCAAGAGCAAAGAGCTGTTCCGCCTGCACAACGTACCGACGCCGCCGTACTACGTGTTCGATCAGAACAGCACGGCGGCGGAAATTGCCGAGGTGCACGGCTCCTTCGGTTTTCCGGTCGTCGTCAAGCCGCGCCGCGAAGGCTCGAGCATCGGCGTTAGCCGCGCCAACGACATGGCCGAGCTGTGTGAAGCGATCGAGCTGGCGCTGGCCTTCGATTCGTCGGTGCTGGTCGAGCGCTTCGTGAAAGCGCGCGAGGTAGCGGTCGGAATCTTGGACGGCCGCGTGTTGGGCGCGATCGAGATCGCCCCGAAGAGCGGCATGTACGATTTTACCGCCAAGTACACGCCCGGCATGACCGAATACTTCATGCCCGCGCGCCTGCCCGCGGCTCGTTACAAGAACGTGCTGAACCTGGCCGAGCGCGCCGCGCAAGCGCTGGACACGAGCGGCGCCGTACGAGTCGACCTGCTGGTGACCGAAGGTCAAAATGAGTACGTGCTGGAAGTGAACACGCTGCCCGGCATGACCCCGACCAGCCTGCTGCCCAAGATTGCCGGCGCGGCCGGCTTCAGCTTCGGCGAGCTGTGCCTGGCCATGCTCGAGCGCGCCCGCGTGCACACGCGCAAGCCGGAGCCGCGCGTGGCGGCGGTGCAGACGGCGCCGGAGCTGGCCGACGAAGCCAGCGTGGTGGTGCGCCGCTACGGCGCCGAGCGCCGCTCGCAGCGGTCGCGCACGGCCTGATTGTAGCGGCCCGTCATCTGCAGCACGTCCGCTTTCGGCTCTTCGGGCGGGAAGTAGACGAAGCGCGCGGCCTCGGCCTTCGAACGCTCGGCTTGGCCGGGGTTCACGGAAATGCCGGCGATGCCCAGGCCGAAGCCGAGACCAACCGTGACGCCGCCGCCGATGGCGCGACCGCTGCTGATCTTCTGCTCGCTATCGCCATTCGTCCCTTTTTGGGTGCTGAAGGCGGTAACGAACAAGATGGTTCCGACCGCGACCGCGATGGCACCGGCGACACCGAGGCTGCCGGCCACGAGCTGCTTCGTGTCGTGGCTGCGCACGGCTTCCGAGTGCCTGACGAAGCTGGGACCGCCGCCCATGTCGTCGCTCAAGCTGGGGATGGATACCGGGCGGGTCTCACCGATGCGATAGAGGGCGACGCCGTCGTCGCGTGTTTGAGAGCGCACGCCGTGCTTGTCCACGAAATCGGCGCGCGTCGGGGAGACGACCAGCCAATCTTGCTTTTCGCACTCGGACTTGGCGACGCCGGCGGCGGTGGGAAATTCGCCGTCCATGCGGTGGACGGTGGTGGCGCAGCCGCTGCCGAAAGTCAGTAAGACAAGAGCACAAACACCACGCATGAAACAACGCAGGTACCATGCCGGCCCGGAGGAGTCATCGGGCTCGTCGGGGCGAGCCGGCGTGTGGGCGGCGGCGCGAGTTAGGGAGCCTTGAGGCCGCTTATTGAAACTTCGGTCCTGAACTCGCCAATCTTGCGCACCAGCTCTTCACGCGAGGACCACGGCAGTACGTTGCCGCGCGGCGTGGCGTACTCCAAGTACAGGTTGCTGTCGGTGGAGATGAGCTCCGCCAGCGGCTGGCCGGCCTCGGTCGCGCTGTCTTGGAGGAAACGATCGAGGTCGGCATCGGCGACCAAGATGTCGTCGAGCAGAGTCATCAGCGGGCGCCCGCCAGGAGTGTTGGCGAGCACGGCAGGGTGCGCTTCCAGCTCGACGACGCGCGCTTCCGAGGCCGCGAGCGGCTCTTGCGACGCGACCAAGATGCCCTGACCGCCGCCGTAGAACAGCGCCACGTGGGGAAACACGCTGCGCAGCGTGTGCACGACGGTCGCAAAATCTTTGCGCCGCACGTGATGCAACTGCACCCACTGCTGGAAGATGCCGCGCGGGGCCATGTGCTCTTGCACCAGCCGATAGAATTCTTGGCTGTACAGGCTGGCGGCTCCCGCGAACCAGATGCTGGATAGCTCCATCGAGATGAGGTCGTACTTCCGCTGCTCGACGAGCAAGAAGTTGCGACCGTCTCCCAGGTGCAAGGTCAACCGAGGATCGTGAATGGCACCGTTGTTCACCGACTGAAAATACTGATCGGCGGCTTCGACGATGGCGGGCGAGATCTCGACCAGCTCGAGCTTCTTCCACGGATAGGAAGCGATGGTGCCGAGCGTGGTGCCGGTGCCGAGCCCGATGATCAGCGCTTGATCGAACTTGCTGACGAAGATCGAGGGGTAGTGCGCAAAGAAGCGCTGGGCGTGCATTTCCCAGCCGGTATTGCCCTGGAATTTGCCGTTGGTGTACAGCGTGTAAACGCCGTTCAGCTTGGTCACGGTGGTGACGCCGCCGTGGATGTCGTCGCGCACGAACGGCACTTCGTCGGGCTTTTGCCAACCGTCGAAGTACACGTTGGTGCCCGCGGTCAGGCGCGCCAAGTCCCAACGCGGCGCCAGCAGCCAGACCAGCGCGCTACCGAGCGAGAGCGCGTAGGCGGCAAAACGTGCGCGCCCCGCGATGAAGCGCGTGGTGAGGAGGCCAGTGACCACGAACGCCAGGGCCACTGCGAACAGCGAACGCTCGGAGCCGAGCGCCGGCAACACCACGTAGCCGGTGAGCAACGAGCCGACGACCGCGCCCAGCGTGTTCACGGTCGTGAGGCGCCCAACCCACCAACCCACGTCGTCGGAGCCGGCCACCCGCTGCAAAAGCAGGGGGAAGGTCAGGCCCATGAAAACGGTCGGGATCGACAGCACCACGAACGCGATCAAGCCGCGCGTCGCTTCGCGCGCGGCGAACGACGTAAAGTATTGACCGGTGTTGTTGAACACCAGCGGCAGCTTGTCCCAGAGCGGCAGGGTGATCGCGAGCGCGAGGCCGGTGAGGATCAAGCCAAAAGGCAGGGCGGCTTCGCCGAAGCGACGCCGCACGTGCGACGCGCGCGAGGCACCCAGGAACAAGCACGACAAGAACGCGGCCAAAATCAGGCCGAATGCGTACGCGCTATTGCCGATCAGCAGCGCCAAGAGATGGGTGAAGATCACTTCGGCTGCGAACACCAGCGCCCCCGACGCCACCGCCACCACGTAAGCGGTGAAGGCGTCGTGCACCACACCTTTGGCGCGGTGCACCCCCGACGTGGCGGAGCTGGCCGCGGGCAACGTGATCGGCGCGCGGCGCCCGAAATAAATGGCCAAGCCGGCGATGCTGGCGCTGCCGAGCGCGGACGCGAACACCGTCGCCGACATGCCGAGCAGCGGCAAGATGGCGTAAGCGGCCAGGAGCGCGCCGATGGCCCCGCCGGCCGTGTTCGAAGCGTAGAGGGCGCCCAGGCGTCGCTCGCGCAGCGCGGCGCCGGCGTCGTCACTGGTGGTGCTGGGCAAGAGCCGCGACAGCAGGGGCAGGGTGGCGCCCATGGCGGTCGTGGGCACGATGACGATGAGCAGGGCACCCAGCCAGCGAGCCGCGCTCAACGCCACCAGCGAGCCGGGCGCGCTGCGCGCGATGGCCGCGTACATCGGCGCCAGCGCGTGAAACGCCGCCGGTGACAACGCCACCGTGACCGCCACCACCAGCTCGAGCACCCCGTACGCCACCAGCGGCCGCTTCACGCTCCGCGAATAGCGCCCGCCCAAGAACGCACCGAGCGCCAGGCCGGTCATGAACGCCGACAACACCGCGCTCACCGCGTGCGCCGTCGAGCCCACCACGTACGACAGATATTTCGAAAAACAGAGCTGATCGACGAGCCCGGTCGCCCCCGACAGCACGAACAACGTCAAAATGAGCGCAAAAGGCGGCTCTTTCTCACGCGCTGCCCCCACCTTTGCCGTGGAACCCCGTGAAACCTGCTCCGCTTGGGCGCTTTGCACGGCGCGAACATAGCCGAACCCGCGGCCGTGCCCGCCGCGAAAATAATCCCGATTTGTCGTTGTCGAACCGCGCGTCGCACACTATCTTCCCGGCCCCTTGCAGACCGTCTGCAACCCGTCCCCATCGTCTAGCCCGGCCCAGGACACGGCCCTTTCAAGGCTGTAACAGGGGTTCGAATCCCCTTGGGGACGCCGTTTTTAGCCACTTTCTTACTCGTTTTCACGCCCTGATCGATTGCCGATCGATTCGTTGACGTTGCTCTGCCGGCGAGCACGTCAACGATGGGCGGGAACACCAAGCCAACCTTGCCGCGATAGTCGTCGGCTTCGTGCACGTAGCCTTCGGTCGTTGCGTACTTCTCGTGACCGGCGTGGCGTTGAATCACGCGCGGGTCGTCGCCACGGATCGTGCGCCACGTGATGCCGGTGTGCCGCAGGCTGTAGAGCGTGATCGGGCGAACGGTCGCCGAGCGCTCGAACAGGGCAGGGCGGTCCACTCCGGCGCGCTGTAGGTGGTCGCGGAGCGTGGCGGCCCAGTCCTCGGCCGGGGGCATCTTGGCGACCACGCGAGCGCTGGGCGCCTCGCCGAAGGCCAGCACCTCAAGCACGGGCAGCAAGGCGGCCTCGATCGGCACCGGCCGGATGCCCGCCGCGGTCTTGGTGTAGGGCTTCGGCTCGTCGGCGTCGAAGTCCCAAGCTTTGGTGACGTGGATCACGCCCTCCTCGAGGTCGACGTCCTTCCACTGCAAGGCGGCGAGCTCGTTTGGTCGCAAGTAGGTGTACGCGAGCAGCACATAGAGCTCAGCCCACCGATCGGGGATCTCGTTGCACCCGACCACGGCGAGAAACTCTGCCGGCCGGAGCCATTGGGTCTTGCGCTTGAACCCGCGGTCGGGCGGCTCGACCCCGGCGCACGGGTTGTCGGTGCGGACTCGCAACGCCTTGTTCTTGGAGCGGCTCGCCGCCTTGCAAGCGCTCGTGAACACGGCCCAAACGTTCCACGCGCGCTTCCACCCGAAGGCGTAGCGGCGCGCCTTGCCTTCGCCAGCCGTGCTTTCCCAGAAGCCCGCTTGGATCTTCGCGTCGAGCGCATCGCGCACGGCTTCGCAATCGGCCGGCGTCCACGCCTTCGGGTGCTTGTCGCCGAGCACGGGCAAGAGGTGCGCGGTGTACATGCCGGCGATCGGCGTGAGGCCTTTGGCTTCGCGGTGCTCGAAGAACGCTTTCCACCAGTCTGCGCCCCCGGCGATCTTGGCCGGCAGTTTGCGCGCTTGCGTGGGGCGGGCGTTCAGCCACTCAGGCTTTGGGTTCTCCGAGTAGTGCGCCGTCGTCTCCGCGCACTTGGCGTCCGTCCACTTGGCGGGGAAGGGCGGGAGGCGGTGCCGACGGCCGTTCGGAAGCGAAACGATGCCTTGGCGGCGCCCGTCGGGAAGCGTGATCACGGTGCCGGTGCGGGCGCGGCCGCCTTTTGGGTCTGCCATGGCTTGGGGGAATTGTACGCCAGTTCGTTTCGGAACCTTCCGCTCACCTAGGTTGCTACCTAGGTCGCCGTCGCATAACCTGGTAATTTGCTTTGTGTTTTAGGATAACTATGCGACATTACATGTCTATCGGCGTAGACACTGAACACAAGGTGATGCGAAAAAAACTTGACTGAGCCCTGGGCCGGGATGTATCGTGCCGAGACTTGAAGACGGAGAATCTGGTCAACGCGCTGAAGCGCGCTCAAATAGTTGCGGAGCGCATCGCTGCGAAGGAACGCGAGTTGGATGCAGAGCGCCGCGAGCTGCAAGCGTTGCTGAACTTTATCGGATTAGCCAGAAACCAGGCCGCTCACTCCATCCCCGCTCACGCTCACTCCATCCCCGCTCACGTCGTGCAGCTTGAGACGGCTACGCTTCCGTTTCGCGTGGCTTTCGCCGAGCAACCACAACCGACGGGGCCGGTCGGTGTGGTTGGTGCGGTAGGGCCGCAACCGATTGGGGTAGGATCGTCGTCTGCTTCCTTTTTTCACGGGGTAGAGACGAAGGGGAGTGACTTGGTGTCTTGGGAGCACCCGGGCGAGATCGATCACCAGACAGGTGAGTATGTCGTGCCACCGAAGTACGAGGCTCTGCTGTCGATGATCGGCGCGGGCTCGTTCGACGTCGCGCTGGCTGCCCGCGCGATCTACAACGAGGACTCCGAACGTGCCCGCAATCGAATTCACGCTGGGCTTGGATACTTGAAGACCAAGCGCCTCATTGCTCGCAACGAGGTTGACGGATCTTGGATCCGCGTGGGTACGCCCAAGGTGCGCCACGCACGCGAGGATGCAGCGAACGGCGGGCGCCGGTGATCGCTCGCTCAACCCCTAATAGACTTCGAGGGCACAGGTTGGCGCCTGTGCCCTCATTGGTTACGTCACTCGACCAACGCCGAAGAGACGCTCTCACCTCCTACGATCGCATCGGTAGGACCTTCGGTCAAGCTAGTGGCTCGGTTCCTGTCACGCCGAAACCAGTGACAGAACCAACGCAACTATCCCGGATAGGTCCACATGGTGAAAACCAGACGACCCGCTCCGCCCGGATTTCGCTGGCTTTTTGTACCCTTCTTTCGCCACTGGCGAAGCGGAAAGCTGCTCTATGCAGCCGACTACGGGTACGAGAGCTGGTGCTTTCTCGTACGGGCGTGAAGGTCGGTGACTCAGCCCTGACGCGGTGCAAACCGCGTCAGGGCGGTCGCCCTACTCGGGCAACACCCCAACCGTAGGAGTTACATCAATGGCTAAGAAAGAATCCAGTCCCAAGGTTTCGACGCTCGCTTCCAAGGTGCTTTCCGGCGACAAGAGGCCGACGCAAGCCGAGGTGAAGAAGCTCGCCGCGTCCGTCCTGAGCCAGGACGAGCACGGCAAGAAGAAGCGGTAAGCGTTCAGCAATTGCAAGGCGGCGATCGTCGTGGGTTCTGCTCACGTTCGATCGCCGCTTTCTTTTGTCTATTTTCGCAACTCGCCCCGCGCCCGACCGACAAGCCGTCATGCGTCGCGTCTGGGTGGTTGAGCCGATGCCGGGCGGGTGGTGCCGGTGCTGGGAGGTCGTGAGCTATCCCATCGGGAGGCACTTCGTTGGCCCCGAGTTTTTGGGCCTGGACAGCCAAGGCCCTGTGGGGCGTTGACGCCGCGACGTAGCAGCCGCTCCCTCGAGGCGTGCCGCGCTCGTTCCCCGCTCAGACCGTCCGCGACCTGATCGGGATCGCCCGGCTGCTCTACCGGACGTGGCACGGCGCCAACTGCGGCGACTCGCGCTTGCCGGAGCTCGTGGCCATTGGGAAAGACCTTCAAGCGGCGCTCACGCTGGCCGGCTCGAGCAAGCCGGGCTCGCGCGGGCACCGCCAGGCCTGGGAGCTCGCCGAGGTCGCTACGCGCCGGCTGGGCGGCATCCTGGACGCCTACGTGGCGGTCAAGCCGCTGGTGGTATCGGCATTCGCCACGGTGGACGAAAGCGGGGAGCCGAGCGAGCGGGAAGCGAAGCGCCTGGCGAGGCAACGCCGCTAACGGAGCCGATCGAAATCAAAGCGGAACGATGTCGGAACGCACGAACGCATCAGCGTTTGCGCACCCGTAGTGAACCACGACCGAGCCCATACCAAGGCTGTTTGGGTCGTCATCAAACTTCTGCATTACGACCGCGCCCGATGGCAAAACAAGCCGTAGGGTCGTTTTGCTGACGCCGTAGCTCACGCTCGACGGACTGTGATCGCGGGCAACGACACACGACGCATGCGTCGGGACGAAGTCGATCACCGTACCATCCGCGCCATAGTTGCCAACCTCGGCTTCGACGCCATAGCTGCCGTCGTCGAGCGGGCAAATCGTGTCCGATTCGTACACGCCCTTGGCGTTGAAAGTGCCGGCGAGAAGGCAGCCCGGCGACCCCGGGATATCGACGCTCCACTTTCCGATGAGCGCGTCCTTCGGATCGGGGTCGTCCCCCGAGTCTGAGCCGCAGGCGGTCACGGCCAACGAGATCACGACCGCTGATGCAAGATTGGTGTACGTCAAGGCTCGATCCTCCTGTGAGCGCGGGGGCCCATCGTTCTTGATAGAGTGCCGCTTCACAGCACGTCAACCAGAACGGCTTTTGCGCCTGGATTTGTGTTTGGTCTCGAGAGCTACGCGGACCGTATGGCCTGTGTGGGACGCGACCTCGCCAAGCAGATCGATCGCGGGCATGCGCCGGGCGAGTTAGTGACGCGCGCCCGGTGCGGGGACTAATGAGCTTTTGCCCGCCGGCGCGTGTCGAAGAACTAGGTGGCCTGCACCCCTCTGGCGCCGGGGTGCGAGCCGTTGTACCCGCGCACGCTCCAGGTAGAACCCTAACCTTGCCAGGTGCGAAGTCTTATGCGGCGTTCGTTCCTTTGCGAGCCGCCGCTGCATCGCGTGCCTGGGCTGCGTCGTACGCGCGCGCGACGTTCGCGTTGTGGTGGCGGTTGCGGCCGGAGCAACCGTTGCCAACGGGGTGAATATTTCGCCGAAGTTCTGCCATCGTTTCATAGCGTCTAAAGAAAGTCAGACCCTCGAGCCTCACCCACCCGTCGGCCTCCACGAAGACCTCGGCAAAGGTGAGGTCGACAACCTCGGCCAAGTCCGCCGGAAGATTCGCGAGCGCGGTGTAACGGAGAGGCGTCGCACGCCGGTCACGCTTGGCTTGCATCTTGGCGTCGAGCCGCGTCACCGCGTTGTCCTCGTTCGTCATCTCGAAAAGTTTCACTTTGAGCCAGCCCTCTCGCAGGCCGCACGGGCCTGCGGTGCAAAGTGTCTGAGCGCGTTGTCTAAGACAGCCACCTCGAGCGCGTAGATCTGCAGGCTCAGATCGCTCTCATTCCCGGGTGCGGCGAGTACGGCCGCGGCCAGTTGATTCGCCGCGCTTGCCGCCGCCGCTGCATCGCCCGAGAGTGCCGCGGGCGGCTTTACCGGCGGGCTTGGAATTCCGAGGCCCAGAGTTTCGTCGGCGACGGCCATTGGTCACTCCGCCGCCGTAGCCGCGAGGTGCAAGCGTTCGAGCTCTAGTCGGCGCTCGCGTGGCGGTAGAGCGTTGATGCGGTCTGCTTCTACCTGGGCGGCCTTCTCGGCTTCATATTCTTCGCGCTCGTGGCGCAGCTTGGCTAAGCGCAGCTCCGCGCTCGAGACGACGCCGTTGGGCGCGGTGTCCACGCGCTGAGCTGCAATCTGAGCGAGGTCGCGATCGATCTGCTCGACGTTGCCCGGCACCGAGGGGTGAAACGTTTGCGGATCTTGAGGGACCGCATGCGAAGGGTCATAGAGCTTCGAGGCCTTGCGTGCCTCGAAGACCAAACGCTGAGCTTGGCGAGCGGCTCCGTACGCAAGCGAGAGTCGCTCATGTGCCGGACCCACCGCGGCGGAGTGTTCGGCGCACGCGACGCGATAGGCGGTCACGCTCGTGGCGTAGTGCGCCATCTCTTTCGCCGTGGGGCCTGCAAGCGGCGCGGGCTCGGGCGGCGCGGGCTGCATGAAGACGTCCCGCGCGATGCGAAGCTCGCCTTCGAGATAGGTTCGGATCTCCTCGAGATCCGAGGCACTTCGATTGTACGCGGCGCCGCCCTGCTCGGCGGCAATGAGCGCCCCGAGCTCGAGCATCTCGGCCTCGACCAGCGCCGACTCGTATGGCTTGCGGGGCGTCCCCCGAGTCGAGATCTGCTGTTCGAGCGCGGCGCGCGCTTGCCTGAGATCGGCGTGGCGAGCACGGAGGGCTTGGTACTGCGGGGCGGATAATTCGACGGGTTTGGGCATGTTCTTTTCGGTGGTGCGTGGGTTTACTTGGCGTGCTTGACGGCGCGCGCGCGACGATCGGCTAGGTGGGCGCGGAGCTGTTCGCGCGGAATGCGCTCGCGCTCGGCGTAGGCGAGCTCGGCTTGCGTGAACGGCGCGGGGCAGGTGACGGCCGGAGCGCTCAGCGCAACCGGGGCGGCGGGCGGCGCGCCCGGGCCGACGCGCTTGGTCATCCTGCTAAGCACCGCGCGATAACCCGCTGGGGTTGCGGGCTGGCCGTGGCGCTTGCACGCGGCGAGCTCGGCTTTGCTGAGCTTGGCCGGCGCCGGAGCAGCGTCGCCGCCCGACAGAGGATCGGCCGAAGCCGGATCAGCCATCGGGATCTCGGCGGCCAGATCTTGAACCGCTTGCACCACCTCTGACGGCAAGGCGTCGAGGGGCAGCCCCACGAGCTTGGCAATCGCGGCGATTGTGTCCGCGCTGGCGGGAGCGGCGCTGGCCAGAACCAGCGTTCGAAGTAGCTCCCCGGCGGTCGTACCGTTCGAGCGGGCCAGCTGAATGAAGCGGTGGGCCGCGTCCTTGGGAAGGCGAGTCGCGACGATGGCCGACGCGGTCCGACTGAGCGGGGCCGGGCGGGCGCTCAGCGTGACGATCTGCGTCGTGAGAACGCCGTGGATGATGTTTTGCCGGGGGGCCATGTTTACAAGCCTAGCCGGAGTTGGGGGCTGTGCCACCCAATTGTGAGGTCTGTCGCCCCCGGTGAGAATCTTAGGCCGCGGGGCCCGCTGGCGCCGACTCGAGCAACGCAGTCACCGCGGGCGCCAGGGCCGCCCACACCGCTGCGATGCCCTCGCGGTCCAGGTCGTCGGTCTCGAGCAGCTGGGCCAGCGTGCGGCACTCCTCGAGCGCAACCGCGCCGGGGGGACTCGGGGTGAAAACGGGGGGCTTCTGCTCGGCTCGCCGCGCCCAACCTCGGATGGTTTCGTGCGAGACGTGCACGTCAAGCTCGGCGAGCTCGGCCGCGATCTCGCGTAGGGAGCGGCCGGCGCGGACGGCCTCTACGGCGTAGGCCATCGCTTGGGGGTCGTACTTGGGGTGAGCCATTGCTGACATAACATTGACACATTGACAGGTGGGCGCCCGTCAAGGTCCCGAGCGGGCGCCAAGATTCCAGTGCAGAAACTGACCGGTTGGGCGCCTCGTGGTGCGAAACTCGGCCGGCTTCCCTGGGATCCGGTCAAGGAAATTGCGCCGCTCGCGCGTCAAGCCGCGTAAGTGCGCGACTTGACATTAAAATTTTAGTGACCAGAGAGCGGAAGCAGCCTCCGGAGCCTCGATCGATCGAAGGGATACCCGCTACTGCAATGGCGGACCACAAGTGGTGACACTGCAACGGCCCGATCCTAGACGCTCGTCGCCGCGCCGGCCGGCTTTCGAGGCAGGCGTTGGAGTGGCGGGTAGTGGCGGGTGTGGCGGGCTTTCCGGGTTTCATCTCTCGTATGCGGGATCCTGATCCAAACCTGGAAAAGGCGTCCAACCAGCCACTACTCGCCACTCCCCAAGGCTCACGTTATTGAGGCCCGGTTCCTGAGGCGGATGCCGGTCCGCACGCGCGCGCCGCCCGTGCCCTTGGCGGCCGCACAACCCACGGCGTCCAACCGCTTACCGAACGCCGTTTGAGTCAGCCGCGTCTCGAAGTGCATCTCAGCCCACGCTGAGTAGGCCGCGTACAGCTCGCCCGCGCCGGCCTTGGCCTTGGGGTCGAGCACGCACGCCGTCTCGATCCATTGAGGGACCGAGTCCTCGGCACCACGGTAGTCAGCGGTCGCCTCGCGTACGGCGGCCGGTGGTCGTAAGCCATCGGCGCGCGCAGCCCGCAGGCCCTCCCACGCCCACCGGAGGATGCCGGGCAGCTCGGCGTCAAAGCGATCGGCGTAGTGCGGATCCTTGTTCGCCTCGGTCACCGATGCGCCCCACTCGAGCAGCACGATACGCCTCCATACGCCCTCGTCTTGCCCTCGGATCCGCGGTCGGTTGTTAGTGAGCAGCACGGCCTTGTGCGTGGGTGCGTAGTCCCAAAAGTCCTCATGCATGCGGCGCGCTGAGATCACGTCTTTCGACGCCACGAGCTTTAGCATCTGCTCGTCCAGCGTCTGGTTCTCGTTCGTCTCGGCGAACACTACCAGCCGCCGACCGCACATGCCGGCTAGCTCCGTTGGGTGGCTCTCATGCTTGCGCTGCATTAGGACCCGGGCGGGTGCGCGCCGCGCGTAATCACCCAAGATCTTCTCGAGCGTCTTGATCGCAGTCGTCTTACCGTTGCCGCCATCACCCCAAAAGAAGTGCGCCAGCTCGTGCTCGGCGTCGCCGGTCAAGCAAAGCCCAAAGAATCGCTGCAGGTAGGCCACACGGTCGGAGTCGCCCTGCATGGCCCACGTGAGGAAGTCGAGCCACTTGGGACACTCGGCGGACGGCTCCCAATTGACCGGTGCCAGCCGCGTGCAGTGCGCAGTGGGGTCGTGGTCGTACAGCTCACCCGACGCGAGGTCCACGATCCCGTTGTTGCAGTTGAGCAGATTGGGATCCGCGTCGAGAACGCGATAATCAATCGGTGCTCGCGCCTGGCAGAGCGTCAGCATGGCGTTCTCCCAGTTGACGTTGGCCATGGCGCTCACGGCTTCGAGCGCATCGGGCATCTCCTTCGCTGAGACGTTCGCCGCGATCCACTGCAATGTGTCTCGCAGGTGCTGTTGCCAAAGGCCGCGCACGAACACGGTCCCGCTGTCAGTGCTCCAGCGCTTGCCGTCCCAAGCGATGTACTTTTTCCACGCGGCTGAGTAGCGGAATAGGTTGCCGTACCGCGCCACGAACTTCTCCGCGGCGCCCTGCTGACCGGGCAGCTCGATTGCGTCCGTCATGGTTCCGCCCTCCAGCCAAAGCGCTTAAGGGTGCGCGCGAGCCAACCCTTCGGGGGCTTGCGTCGCTTTCGGATGGTGAACGCGACTGAGGCGGGCGCTTGCGTTGGTGGTCTCGCCTTGGCCGCGCGCGCGGCAACCCTGTCGCGGTAGCGCCGGATCCACTCCGGCGAGAGGTCCACTCGATCGATCTCGGCCATGGTGTCGTCGCCCACGATCACCCGTAGCGCCGACTCACCCGCCGCGTTCGGCACCCGCCAGGCTCGGAGCGCGTTGGCTAGGCGCTTCTCGGGCGCGTCGCTCGAGAGCTGCGCCATGACGTGCTCGGCTGCGCTAGGCGGGAGGCCTTCGTTGCGCAGCGTCCCGCCGATGGCGAGCGCGAGCGCGTTGCGCTGACCCATGACCGCATGCGGTTCGAGCAGCGCGGCGAGCTCGTCCAGCGACGCGCGCTCGCGCTCGCTCAGCTCACGGTCGCTGGCAGCCGGTGAGCACGTCTCAGCGGACGCCACCCCGCGCTCGAGACGAGCGAGCCACTCCGGCGGGGGTGCGGGCTCGACGTCGCACGTCCACGTGTAACGCGCGCCGCTCGGATGCACGCTCGGCCACGCGACGATGTACCGACCGGTCCCGAGCAGATCGATCCCCGGCAGACCTTTGAGCTTGCCCGGGAAGCGCGAGCCGATCGGCACCGCGTACACGATGTGCGCGCCACCTCCGCCGGTCGCGGCCTCGAGCGTAGGTGGTAGCTCGCCGTGCTCGGCCTGCAAAGCGTTGTAGCTTGCGGCTCCGCCGTTGCGTGGGTCGACGTCCAGCACGAGCCAATCACGAGGCACGGCTAGGCCCACGTTGGCGTCGGGATGCTCCGTCCACCATTGCGCGATCGTGGCAGGATCGTCGCTGGCGCTATTCACGCCGTGCGGCGCGAGCGCCGCTATCGGGTCTTTGCCGCGCGGTACGAGCGGGAGCACTCGGAGGCCTTGCGCCGCGAGTGCCAACGCGGCTGAGAGATGGCTTGGTTCGGTTTCTGGAGCTACAATATCGGTGTTCACGTTCAGTTCTTTCTGTTCGGTTCGACGGCTCCCGTTGCTCAAGCGGGGGCCGTTTTCTTTTTCCGGGGTCGGGGTCTTAGGTGGGCGTGCACTCACTTCCGCACCGGCCTTCGCTCTCGCTCCGCGAGCATGGCGTCAGCCACCTCGTAGGCGTACTTCGCGACGTTGCGGGCCACGGGCTCGGCGCCCTCACGACCTAGCGCCAGCCCCGCAAGCGCGGCCACGGCGAAGCGGTCGCGCAGCTCTTTGCGTTCGGCGGCGGTCACGCTGCCCACCCTTCGCGATCAGGGCCACGCAGCGGCTTGGACTCGAGCCACGCGACCACGGCCGAGCGGCGCACGAGCAAGCGTTGTCGGGGGCCGCGTGATACCGCGAGCTCGCCGCGCTCCGAAGCGCGTCTGAGCGCGTCGCGGCCGACGTTGTACTTCGCGGCGCACTCGGCAACGCCGATCAGATCGTCGGCTTCTACCGTGGGCAGCGTGGCGGCCAGGGCTTCTAGGGCGTCGGCTTGAGCGCGGAGCGCCTTCGCTTGGGCCACGAGGGCGGCTCGGGCGCTCACGGCTGCACCTGCCCGAGGTCAATGCCGAGCTCGCGTGCGGCCTCGTGGATGGCTCGGACCGTGACCGCGTGCGGTTTGGTTTTGCCTGTTAGATAGCGATGGATCGTGCGTTCGTCGACGGCGCTTTTGGCTGAGATCAGCGTGCGCTGGCGGCGTGTGACGTTGCTGGGTTGGGTTGGGGGAGAGGACACGGGTCACCTTCAAGCCCGAGGGATCTCGGGCGGGGTGCCTATGCGGTCACTCTCGTTCGCTGCGCCTTTCCGGGTACGCGACCCATGCCAATGGCGTTCGCAGCTACGATGCTCACGGCCTCCCGCGGGGGTTCGCGGTACTACCTCCCGGGCGTGGCGGCCCGGGTGCACGATCAGGGGTTCAAAGAAGCGCGCCGTCCGCGAGGGTCGACGCCCCCCAAGCCTAGCAGTCCGCCCGACATTGGCCAGTCAGGTGCGGCTCGCGGTCAGTGATCTGGCGGAGGCTGCGTACCCGTAACGATCTGCTGTGATTCGTTTTCGTGCTCGAAGAATGCCTCGGCGCGCATGAGCCCGTGGCGAGGATCGAGGTACCAAAGCAGCACGTAGAGGGCAGCCATCGCGTCCAGGGCGTTGCCCAGCGATGCTTTGGGGAAATGGGAGTGCCGCTCGTGTTTCACTTTGTTGTGGTCGCGCCACCACTGGGGGGTGTTGGCGCTCGCCCAATCCGCCCAGGGCAAGAACGTGAGCCCAAACCTGGGCGCGGAGACGGGAACGGCGTGCAATTTCGGAAAGCGGGCATGGAGCGCTTCCCGCCAGCCTTCGATATTGTCTGTTTTTGGCGTGAGGTTCTGCTTCGCGCAGAGCACCCGGCTGACCACTTCGGCCTCGGAAGCTGCGCTCAAAAAGAGCTTGGCTAGCTCCACGGAGAACGTCGCCATATTGGCTGGAGCCGGCTCAACGTAGCGAGCGACGGTGTGCAGGTCGATCTCGAGCGCTACGAAGTACTTCCAGTGCTCAAGGGCCATGCGGCGACGCTAGCACCCTCGGCCGCGCCGGCGGGCTGCAAGCTCCGCGGCCAGCGCCTCGACGGCGGCCCACTGTCCGGCCGCCGCTGCCTTGGCGAGCGCGTCGGCAAGCGCCATCTCGAGGTCATCCGAGGGCGGGGGAGCAATCGATCGATCAAGCGATCGGGCCGGGAGGGTCGCGGACTTAGCCTCAGTTTGCGGGGTGCTCGGCGCCTCTGATCGTTTGAGAACATGGCCAAAACTTCGAAGAAAGTCCGGGTTTGACCAGGTTCGAATCCCCTTGGGGACGCTGAGTTACTGACACTGGATTCGACAGTGAAAATCCTCCCGATGACCGCGGTTCCTTCAATCTGGAACCGCGGTCCTTCGGGGGTCTCGACGGGCGAGCAAACCAGCGACCCGTCAAACAACGACAGCATCGCCGACCGGGCCTCGTCGGGATTCTTGTCGAGCATGCCGGTGAGATCGTTCACTCGGCGGCGCGCCTCGCCCTCCAGGCGCCGGGCTTGGAGGCTGATGGCCTCCGGCGCTGCCTGAGCGGCGCGTAGGCGGGCTTCTAGCGCTGTGAGGCGCTGCTGGCGGCTCGCGATGGCTTCCACGACGGCCTGAGGGCTGTCGGTGCTGGTCGCCAGCGCCTGAACGAGCCGGTCAATCTCGCCGCGGAGCCGGTCGGCGTCCTGGCGAAGCTGGGGCAGCTCCGTATCTGCGACCTGGTTTCTGGCGCCCAAGAGCTGCCTCACGTGCCTGAGCGTTTCGGTAAGGACCTTCGGTGAGAGTACATTCTCGCGGATCCAACTCACGATCGCCCGGTTGAGCGACTCGACCGGCCGACGGAGACTCGAACCGCAGACGGTTGCACCGCGGTCGCGGTGGTAGGCGCAGGTGTACGCCTTCACGGTGGTGCTCCCTGCCATGCCGTTGATCGCCGTGAGCGGCCCGCCGCATTCGGCGCAGCGCGCGATGCCTGAGAGCAGGTAACGAGGCGGACGCCCACCTGCGGGCGCTCGCGGCGTGAGGTTGGCGTTGATGCGAAGTTGAACGCCGAACCACAAGTCGTCGCTCACGATGCGCAGCTCGGGCACTTCCACACGGATCCAGTCGTTCGCATCGCGTTGGATTCGAACCTTCGTGCCCTTCCGGTACGTTTTCTCCCGTTGATTCCACACGATGACGCCGCGGTAGCGCTCTCGACGCAGCATTGCGTGCAGCGCCGAGGTTGACCAGGACCCGGTGCCGCGCCGCCCGGCGCGAGGTGGGAGCACGCCGCGCTGATTCAGGTCCTTGGCGATGGCCCGAAGCCCCAGCCCCGCGCCGTACTGCTCGAAGATCCGGCGAACGATGTCGGCTTGGACTTCATTGATCGCGTACTCGACGTGAGTGCGGTACTCGCCGTTGTGGCGCTCCACATTGTCGTACCCGAAAACGCGCCCACCGACGTTCAGGCCCCGCCGCGCCTTCGTGAGCAAGTGCTCGTGCGTGCGGCTGCTGATCTTCTCCCGCTCGAGCTCGGCCGCGAACGTCTTGGCGGCGACCATGAACTTCGCGGTCGCGTCGTCCAGCCGGACCCGCTCGCCGCTGATGTAGTAGTAAAGCTGAACGCCCGCATCGAGCATGTCTTGGATGAGCAGGCATGTGCGGATCATGTCGCCGCCCAGTCGCGACTCGTCACGCGTCACGATGACGTCGAAGGCCTTCTCTTCGGCGGCGTTCAAGAGCTTGAGCAGGGTAGGGCGCTTCTTGAATTCGGCGCGGCTGATCGGCGCTTCCGCATAGATGTGTTCTTCGGACCACGTCCACCCCTGCGCCTCGATGAAACGCTTGGCCTCGGCCAACTGCACCTCGACAGAGGCGGCCTGATGCTCCTCGGTGCTTCTTCGGGCGTGGATCGCGGCGCGCATTGTGCTGGCAGTTTAGCGCCCATTTCCATGGGTGCGAAGCAGGTCCGCGACTATCAGCTCCGCCAGGCGTTGCACGAATGGCAACAGCCGCGGGTCCACGCCGGAGGTTGACGATTCACCATCGGGACCCGGCGGTGGCTCCACGCGCTGGCGGCGGCAAATGCCGGGCAACGACGCCCCCGCGGGTGCCGCCTGCGTCTTGCTGACGTGAATAGATCTCCGGCGCATTTCGAATCAGCCGTATTGAGTCGGAAGACAAAGCTCCGCCTTTGCCCAAGCCAGAGATCGGCGACACCTCGCCTGCGACGCGCCTCCCTGGCTTGGTGCGTGCCCTGTCGAACCCACCCTGCACCAAGCCCGCGTCCATTCTCAAAATTAATTTGAGGATGGTCCGACCGTCAGCTCAAAGCGTCGACAGTACTTACGAGCGTGGGCAACAAGTGCGTGTCATGGTGCCAAGACACGGTCAGGGCAGGGCCAAGGATGCGGATGGCGCGAAGAACAATGGACGCGGACGCCGATTCGCGCGAAGAAATTGGTAATTTTGCCGCGCAGAAACCGGCGACACTGCCAGCGGATGGCAAGCTGCTCCGCCGCACCGAGGCCGCGCGCTTGCTCGGCGTGAGCAAAAGCACCCTGCGCAGGATGGAAGGCACCGCGCTCACGCCGGTCGTCGGCCCAAGGAACGTGCACCTATTCCAAGAAGAAGAGGTCCGCGCCGTCGTCGTCACACGCCGCGCGCATCTGGACACGCAAGCGAGCAGCGGCGGCATCGCCGCCGACGCCTTCACGTTGTTCGACGCCGGCCTCCACGTCGTCGACGCCGTCAAACAGCTCCGCGTCTCGCCCGACGTCATCGAGGGCCTCTACGAACGATGGGCAAGGCTCCGGTCGATGTTGATTCTTTCCGCCGAAACGCGGTCCGAGATCGCCACGGTGCTCATGGGCTGGGACGACAAATCACTCCAAACAGCCCCAGACGTCCTCGCTTTTCTCAAACGATGGATGATTGACGAGAGTTGCCGTTCCTGTTCGGAGTGCAGGACGGAGATGGCGGCGTTCTGCCGCACGTGCGCGAAGCGATGGGGGCTCGCGACCGCGCGCGAGCAGACGGCGGCAGGTAAGGCGCGCAGCTTGTAATTTCTAAAGCCA
Organism: Myxococcales bacterium; assembly: GCA_040348565.1. Taxonomy (GTDB): domain Bacteria; phylum Myxococcota_A; class Polyangia; order Polyangiales; family Polyangiaceae; genus PMG-095. The sequence goes on from JBEQSW010000266.1 coordinate 21,424, forward strand.
AGGTCGCAAGTTCGATTCCTGCCGGGAGCGCTCAAGCCAAGACCGCGAATAGCATCCCAAACACCAAACCGTTTCCGTCGGTTCGCTAAACCGGAGGAAATTCAGCGTAACGGTGGTGGCACGTCCGCTTGATGCAGTTGTTGCACGGCCGCCCGGATCCCTTTTGCGACGTCGGTCCAGGCTTCGTCCCGGTTCGACCAGCTCGTCACGGCCTTGCCGTCGCGAGGCAGAGCTTGGATTTGGCTGAATGGTGCCTGCGCCCATTCGCACGTCCGGACAATGACAGGGATAACAATGGCGTTACCGGCTTCGCGACGCACAAGCGCCCGCTTCATCTCAAGATCGTAGCAGTAGTCCGAAGCTATGAAGTCCGCGGAGACGAGCAGGAGGACGACGCCCGCGCGCTCCAAGTGTTCGTCGATCGCGTTCTTCCAATCGTCTCCTGCACCAATGCGCCGGTCGTGCCATCCGCGGATCACGCCCTCGCGTTCGATCAGCTTCAGGTGGGTTGCAAGTTCGTCGCGGAGCGACTCGTCCTTGTGACTGTAGGAGAAGAAGAGATCGATCGGCTTGGACATGGCACCCGTTGAGACCCAGCATAACCCGGTGCTGTGGGAGCCCGTTGCTCCACTGCGTCTTTCGCAATCGAAAGCCGCCAAACCGGAATTGGTGGGCTGCAATGGCGATGCCGACTTGGCATGTCCACGATCACCGACCATGAGGTCGCGCACCGGGACGGGCCGTTCGGCCGGCGCTCGGAGCCATGCCACCGAGCGTGAGGTTGGAGACCCTCGCGATCTTGTCAACATCGCTAGTTCTACACGTCCTTCCCCACCCGGGGCCGTCGCGCGTGGGCCCCGAAGTTGGCAAAGCCCTGACGCGATCACGACCGTGTCCGCGTCCTCTGGCGTCCTGTCTCAGCCACGACCAAGATGCTGAGGGAGCCACGTATGGAGATTCAGGAGGAGTCACCGCTGCTTTCTGATCCGCTCGCGGATCTGGACGACGATTACCACCATGCGGTGCTTCACCTCGCTTGGGATCGGCATGGCACGACCAACGAACGGACGTTGCTCTTCGCCTTCGTCGAGTTGCTGCCGGCAGAGATCCCTCCCCCCATTGACGACTACGATCCGAAGTCGCCGTGCTGCAGCCATCGGCTCGCTCACGATAGCGAACACTACGTCTACGTCCGACACGCCGTTACGACGGCGCGGCGCGCACTCGAGTGGTACGAGGCATGCAGGCAGGGCACGGCAGTGCTACCGGCGAACGATGGGACGATACCGCCGGTCGAAGACGAGTCGGCGAAGCATTTGAAGCTCGCCCCTCTCGGGCAGGAACCGATATGGCCGGCGCTCATCGGGACGTCTGAAAGCACCGACACGACCCCGTTCGTACCGCATTGGATCGAGTTTCCTCGCGCGCATCATCTGCTGCCGCTGACCGACTTCGCCACCGGCGAGTTGTGGTCGATGGATGAGGCGAATACCGCTCGCCATTGGCTCAGAGATGCGCTGCACTTCGATCTCGGTGAATTTCCAGAGTACTGGGGCTCTATCCACCTGATTGCGCCCAATCCCGTGTATCGGGAGATGGCCACGCGACTTCAGCCGCGCGTGCCGCCGAGAGAATCAGTGCTTTTGCGGTTCCAGCCACGCATGGGGAAATCTGTAGAGGGGCTTGAGCTTACGTTCCGCGAGGAGGACCCATGGGGCGTCGTAGCCTCCAAGCGGGCAACGCTGCGCAACTCGCTTTCTCGGATGAACTTCGATCGCGAAGTAAACGCGGTCATGGAGGACGTGTGGGATCCGCGCCGAGGGTATCTCCAGGTGAGCAACGGGGCGCATCCTTTCCTCAAGAGCATCCAGTTGAACTTCGGCCTCGCGGAGCGGACCATCGTGAAGAGCGAAACGCAGACCTATGAGGTCATGCGATCGGGCAAGCCGGAGACGTCGGTCATGGGTGACGAGCACAAGGTGATGCAGGCGCGGCATCGCATGGTGGTCGCCCACTACGCCAGGGAGAAGCGCCGCAGCGCGAGCGCTCATGACCAGAGGTGGTTCCGGCGGCAGAAGGAAGACGCACGCGACCTGCTGCGGAGCCTGCTCAACGAGGCCAATCGCGAGGTTCTGGTGATCGACCCCTATTTCGCAGCCGAGGAGTTGGTTAACTTCGCGCTCGCGGTGGGGCGGTACGACATCCCGATTCGCATCCTGAGCTCCGCTGAGGTCCTAAAGGAAGCGGCCGCCGAGAAAAGCGAGATCGAAAAGGGCGATCAGCTCCTTCAGACGCTGCAGGAGCTTCAGCAGCGGCAAAAAATGAATCCCTTCGAGATCCACGTAATGGCCGGCGACCGCCCCGCCGTGCACGATCGCTTCCTCGTCATCGACGACCGCATCTGGTTGCTGGGATCTTCGCTCAACGAGTTCGGTGCGCGGGGCACAATGATGCTCAGACTCCCGGACCCGGACGCGGTGCGCGGCGACCTCGTGAACGCATGGAACGAGGCCGAGCCGTTGGCGGCGTGGGTATTGCGGAGACGGCGGCGCCGCGAATCCAAGGAAGGGGAACCCACGTGAGGGATCCTCGCTTTGCGGAAGCAAACGACCTAGAGCAACACCACCTCGCGATACCGGAGAAGATCGCCGAGGCGCGCGCCAGCGGGCGCGCGATCGCTGAGGGGCCGGTCGACGCGGCACGCCTCAAGGAGGCCCAGGATGGGCTAGAGGGGCATCGAGCTGGAGTCTGGCATGCGTTCCACGAGGAACTCGTGGCGGCCGCGCGCGAGGACGCTGCTCGGCGGGCCGCATGGACGAGCACGCTGGCGGACGCCTTCGAAGCGGCACGGCAGCACTTCTCGACGGATTTTGCGAGCAAGCGTGACGAGCGTGAGGTGGAGGCGGCTTCGCGAGATTGGCGTGAGAGGACAGATCCCTTCTCCGTGTGGGGCAACCGAGACCCCGCCGTCTCCCACCACTATGGTGCGCTCTGGTCGCTGGGCCACACGCTCCTCCGGATCGCGCCAGCCGAGGGGCTCCGCGCGATCGACTCGCTGCCTTACCCGGGTCTGATGAAGGAGATCCTGTACCTGTTCTGCAAGGAGGATCGCACGCTCATCGAGAGCCTGAT
>JBEQSW010000313.1:0-21565 GCA_040348565.1 Myxococcales bacterium
GAGAGAGCGCCACCTCCTCGTCTTTTGCCTTGCGGGTACCGACGTCGGTGGGGGCGCGGAGCGGCACGGGCTCGGCAACGCTGAGCACGATCTGGCCTTCGTTGATCTTGTCGAGTCGGTAGTAGCGGAGCGCGACGTCGCCATCCAGGTCGAGCGGCGCCTTTTTGTCGTCTTTGGGCAGCTTGAGCTCGAGAAAACGCGCGAAGCTGTAGAGCTTCTCGAGGTCCTCGTCGGCGAAGGGCATGACCTGGGACAGGAACGAATACAGCTTCACGTAGCCGGTCAGCACGTTGCGGAACTCTTCCTGCTTCTCTTCGTCGAGTGCCTTGAACCGGTCGACCGCCGGACCGAGCGCGCGGTACATCTCCGCCTGGTCGTTGACCGTCTGCTTGGCCTTGGGCGCGTAGAAGTACCGGCAAAAGGCCTCGACCTCCTGCGCCCAGAAAACCTGCATCGCTTCCAGTCGGTGCTGCAGCTCGTACAGCTGATGCGGATCGGCGGATTCGGCGACGACCGTCTGTTCGTAGTACGGCTGAAAGCTGTTCTGGATTTCTTCGGCCTTGTTGACGAAGTCGAGGACGAAGGTGTCTTCCTTGCCCGGCGACATGCGGTTCAGGCGCGAGAGCGTTTGCACGGCCTGCACGCCCGAGAGCCGCTTGTCCACGTACATGGTGTGAAGGAGCGGCTGGTCGAACCCGGTCTGGTACTTGTTGGCTACCAGCAGCACTTGGTACTGGTCGCTGTCGAATTTGCCGGGCAATTCCTTCTCTTTGATGCCCTTGTTCATGCCGGCCTCGGTCAGCTCGAGCTCGTCGAAATCGGGGTCCTTCACGACGCCCGAGAATGCGACGAGCACGCCGATGTCGTAGCCACGCTCGGTGATGTACTTGTCGAACGCCTGCTTGTAGCGAACCGCGTGCAGCCGCGACGACGTGACGACCATGGCCTTGGCCTTGCCGCCGATCTTGTGGCGCACCTTGGCGCGGAAGTGCTCCACCATCACCTCGGTCTTCTGCGCGATGTTGTGCGGGTGAAGCGACATGAAGCGCGCGAGCTGTGAGGTGGCTTGCTTCTTGTTGACCTTGGGATCGGCCTCCACGGCCTTGATCAGGCGGTAGAACGCCTTGTAGGTCGTGTAGTTCTTGAGCACATCGAGGATGAAGCCCTCCTCGATGGCTTGCCGCATCGAGTAGAGGTGAAACGGCGTGGGCTTGCCCTCGGCATCTCGCTCACCGAACACCTCGAGCGTTTTCGCCTTGGGCGTGGCGGTGAACGCGAAGAACGACAGATTCTTCTGCTTGCCGCGCGACGCCATCACACGGAGCACGTGGTCCTCGGAGGTCTCGTCCTCGTCGTCCTCCTGTTGCTCCGCGTCCTCGAGCGTCTTGGCCGCGAGCACTTCCTTCATGTGCCGCGCTGCTTCGCCCGTCTGTGAGCTGTGGGCTTCGTCCACGATCAGCGCGTAGCGGCGGCTCGGCAGCTTGCCGATCTTCTCCGTGACGAACGGGAATTTCTGCAAGGTGGTGATGATGATCGGCGTTCCCGAGCTGAGCGCGTCGGCGAGCTGCTGGCTGTTCTCGTCGATCTTCTCGACCACACCCTGCTTGTGTTCGAACTGATAGATGTTCTCCTGCAGCTGCTGATCGAGCACTTTGCGGTCGGTCACGACCACGACCGAGTCGAACACACGTCCATCTTTTTCGTCGTGCAAGCTCGAGAGCCGATGGGCCAGCCACGCTATCGAGTTGCTCTTGCCGGACCCTGCTGAGTGCTGCACCAAATAGCTCTTGCCGGCGCCATCCTGGCGGGCTGCAGCTTCGAGCCGCCGCACCACGTCGAGCTGATGGTAGCGCGGGAAGATGACGCTTTCTTTAATGGTGGTGGTCCCGTCGGGTCTCTTTTGCTCCTCGACTTGCAGATGCGCGAAGCGCCCCAAGATGTCGAGAAAGCTGTCGCGCTGCCAGACTTCTTCCCACAGGTACGCGGTGCGGTAGCCGCTCGGATGCTCGGGGTTACCGGCGCCGCTGCCAGCGCCGCGATTGAATGGCAGGAAGAAGGTGCCGTCACCCGCGAGCTTGGTTGCCATGTAGACGAGGTCCGGATCCACAGCAAAGTGAACCAGAGCGCGCGTCTTGAAGCGAAACAGCGCGTGGTGTGGCTCCCGTCGGCGGTACTGGGCCACAGCGTCTTGCACGGTCTGGTTGGTGAGCGGGTTCTTCAGCTCGGCGGTGGCGATCGGAAACCCGTTCACGAACAGCACGACATCCACCGACTGGTCGCCGCCTTCAATGAAGCGCACCTGCCGGATCACCACGAGCCGGTTCTTCGCGTATTTCGCGAGAATTTCCGGGTTCATGCCGTGCGCTGGCTTGAAGTAGGCGCAGTCGAGCTTCTTGCCGAAGAACTTGAGGCCGTGGCGGAGCACGTCGAGCGTGCCGCGCGCATCCAGCGCTTTCACCAGCGTGTCGAGTAGCGACGCCTCGAGGTTCGCTTGATGGTGCTTGCGCAGCTCCGTCCAAGCTTCGGGCTGCGTCTCCTGCACGAAGGCGAAGAACTCGCTCGGGACCAGCGCCGTCGCGCGATCAAAGGCTTGCGGCTTGCCCCTCTGCCAGCCCCCGAACGTCACGAGGTGGTGCTCGAGCGCGTCCTCGAAATGCAGTTCCTTGGTCTTCGCCATCAGTCCGCTCCCCGTCGTTCGTCGGCTGCGTTCAGTAGTGAGGATTGTCGCGCTCGGTAGGCCTGCTGGGGGTGGGCAAGGTTGTCGGGGTAGCGCCGCTCCAGCTTCCCTTCCTTCACCAGCGGCGACAGGTGCTTCTCGGACAGGTGCGACGCATCTCGGCGCTGCAGCACATCCGCCAGCTCTTTGGGCGTCCACCAGCGCAGCTCGCACAGCTGCACGATGACGCTCCGCAGGTCGGCCGCGTTCGGTCGCCCGCCCAAGCGCTCCAGAGCACCACGCAGCGGCGCCGGCAGGCCCTGGGTGAGAGCCTCGGGCGCGCCGGCCGTAGCCCCCCGGTTTTCCTCTCCCAACCCCCCTGTTTCCGCCTCGAACCCCCCGGTTTGTCCCGCGAGCCCCCGGGTTTCTCCTGAGAACCCCCCTGTTTGCGCCCGCGGCCCACCGCCTCCCTCCGAGTCGACGGCGACCGCAACGCCCTCAGCAGGACCCACAGCCGGACTGGCCGCGACCGAGCGAGCCCGCGCGCCCAAGACATAGTGCGTCGCCGAGCCCTTGCCGCGAGGCTCGAGCAGCCACTGATCTCGAAGTTGGCGAAGCTGCGCGCTGGCTGCGAGCGTGTCGAGACCGCTCAGAGCTCGGAGCATCGCATTGCTGACGGAGCCCGTACGCCGCGCCACCACCAGCGCGCGCGCCTGTTCGTCGGTGAGGCTCAGCTCCGCGAATCCTTGCAACCATGCGGTGTCGTCGGCACCGATCAGGTTGTGGAGCCACAGCGACGCCGCAAAGTGATTCTTGGTCCGATCTGAGTCAAACACTGGCGGCGTCAGCCCGGCCCGCTGCATGACCTTGCGCACCGCCGCAATCCCGGTCCCCTTGTTCTCTGCCAGCCGCATCTCGCGAAACACGTCTGCAATGCGCGGATTGCGTGGGTACGAGCCAGGCTCGCCCAGGTGCTCGTCGTCGACGAGCGAGTAGCCCGGGTTCCGCACCTCGATCCGATCTTGATACCGCACGATCTGCACTGCACTGGCGACGCGGTAGTCCCGGTGGGTGAGGGCGTTGACCAGCACCTCGCGGACGGCGGATTCGGGGAGCGCCAGCTGATCCTTGCGCTCGGGACTACCCGGCTCGAGCGCGAACGACTTCGGCAGATCGTCGACGACTGCGTTGTAAATCCGCCGAAACGCGACCAGCAGCGGCTCCCGGACCTCCACCGACTCGTAGCGCCGATCGGGATCCGGAACCCACTCGGTGCCTGGCACGCGCACGTAGTCGACCCGGGCGGCTGGGAACAGCCGACGCAGCGCGAGCTGCTTGCCGAACAGGAGCACGCCCGCCACCGTTGGCAGCAGCACCCCGCTTGAGCGTCGCGCGCCGCCGAGTGCCTGCACGAGCTCATCGAGACTCGCGTCGCGCAGCTGAGTCGCCGGGTTGGCTTCGATGAGCGAGCGCCGGTACGACGCGATGACCTCCGCATCGAGGTCGTCCATCGCCGCATCGCCGACGATTGCATCCTCATAGGGCGTGACCGACGACGCCTGAAACAGCACGCGCAGGTCGTCTTCGGTGCAGCGTTGATCGGTGCTGCCAACCCGGCGGAACGTGCCGTGCTGCATGCCGCGTTTCTCGATGAACACCGGCTTCTCCGAGGGCGACGCTTCGGGGATGAAGGCCGCGACCATAGCAATCCCGTCAACGAGCTCGGTCCAAACGCGCGGGCGGATCGACCGATTAAAGGCGGCCGCGCACTGCGTCGACAGCTCCTGCTCGAGCCGCTTCGGGTCCTTCACTCCATTCGGAACAAAACGGTGATGCTGCTCGTCTTCAACGACCCCAAACAGCAAATAGCCGCCGCCAAGCCCCGGCTCGTTCGCAAACGCCGAAACCGTCTCCAGCGCGCTCTTGCCCAGCTCCGTCTCCGACCTCTTCGCCTCGATCTCGTGAGACTCGTCGACCTCGTTCAAGCGGTCGAGCAGTTCTTTCGCGGAGAGCGAGGGCGTGGCCATCAGTGTGCGCGGCCAATTCTGGCAGGGTGGGAACGGCGCGTCTCGACCTCGATCACGCCGCCTCCGAGGAGACGTCGATTTTGCCCGTGACGGCGGCGGTGATGAGGGCTTGGCGGTATTCGCGAAGTTTCTCGATGTGACTCGATACCGCTCCAAGCAGGCGGTCCGCGGAGCCTAGGCTCTTTTCGATGTGGCGCACGATCGCCTGCTGTTCGAGCGGAGGCGGCACGGCGACCTTCATATCGCCCAGGATCGGCACGCTGATGTTCTGCTGTGCCGTTCCCCAACTCTCGAGGGCAAAGTACGTGCGGCCCGCATCACAATTGAGCTGGTAAGCGAAGAATTCCGGGTTGTGCTCGTGGCGGAGTGTCGTCATCAGCAATGTGAAGCACTGCGAACGGTCCAGCGACGGGGGCACAACGGCGGTGACGCCGGCATTTCCAGTTCGAACAGTAACCAAGTCACGGGCCCAGAGATACTTTGATCGATTCTTTTCGGCGAACCAGGGTTCAACATAAAGGAGATGCGCGGGGTCAAACCTGTTGTTTGCAACATTCGTGGACCGGATGATGGGTACCCCGGCTTCGGCATAAGCGTGGGTCGCTGCCTCTGCGATCCCCACATCCACGCGCTTCGCAATGCGTCGCAGCTTGTTTACGACCCAGTGAGCCGGCACCAGGCCGAGCCACGGGAAACCAGACTCCTTCATGGGCACGTTCGGGTTGAGCCCCTTCGTCACGGCTTGCGTGATGAGCGCCTGCCGCTTCTCCTGCAACAGCACGATGAGCCGCTCTTTCTTCGCGATGAGTGCATCAATGGCGGTTGTCTTGCGGTCCAGGAAGTCGGCAAGAACGCGCTGAGTATGGAGCGGGGGCAACGGCACCGCGACCTCGCGAACATCGTCTAGCCCAAGTCCAGCCTTCGTCCCGCCGTACATGCGGAGCATGAACTGATCCCGGCCGAGCTGAGACCGAAGGGCATACGCCAACCACCGCGCGTCAACGCTCGATGTTGGGCGAACGAGCGCCAGGTGCTGGTTCACGTACGATTCCCCAATGGCGTGGCGGACGAGACCAACGGCGCCGATCAGCGCGGTGATGGACACAAGAACATCGCCTTGCTTCACTCGCGTCCGGGCGCCTTCGGTCCCGGCGGGTACGTGGACGTGTTGTAGATCTGCGAGATCCAGATCGATGCCTTGTTCCGTGAGATTTCCTATCCGGATGAAGAGGGGCCCGTCGTCTGCATAGAACTCAGCCCAACCGCGAGAGCCGCTCGTCACGAGATGGCTCACGTGCTTGACGCGCTTGGTACCCCAGTCGCGCGCGAGCGAAATCGTCATGAAGTTAGCACCTCGCCCAACATCCCCTGAATCTCCGTCTCCAACGCGCGAATCTCCCCCTCGATCTCGCCCAGGGGGCGCAACTCCTTGTAGTGGAAGAAATGCCGCGTGAACGGGATCTCGTACCCGACCTTGGTTTTGCTCCCGTCGATCCACGCATCAGGCACATGGGGCAGGACCTCTCGCTTGAAGTAGGCGTGGATGTCCTCTTTGAGCGGTACGTTCTCGTTGTCTCGTAACTCGGCATCGGGTTCGGGGCGGCTTTTGCTGTCGACACAAATGTCGGCGCTCTCGTCGCGCTCTGAAAGTGCCGACAAGATGGCCTTGTGGACGGGAGCCGGCACGTCGACATTGGCCTTCTTAAACGCGTTGCCTATGATCTTTTCGAAGGCATCGCGGTTCTTGAGCAGCTTGCCAGCGCCGACCACCCGGAGCACAGCCAGGATTTGGTCCTGGAGTTCACGCCCCTCCTTGGCCTCGCGCTCACCCGGGGTGCCCTTCTTCTTGGACTTGGCGAGCGCCACAAACGCGCTTTCGTCACGCAGCCGCTCAATGCGCTCGGGTGATGCCTGGAAGTTGAGCCGCAGCGGGCGCTCAACGGTGATGCGCCGGTACCCGAAATCCTCGTTGTCGAACACCTTGGCGATGTCGCCGGTAACGAAGTCGCCGTAGGTCGTGGCGAGCGTGGTGATGTGCTCTTTGCCGAGCTCGTTGCGCTTGTTACCCAGCGATTTGCGCATCCTCTGGAACAGCTCCAAGCCGTTGACGAGCTGCACCTTGCCTTTGCGCGCTTTGGGCTTCTTGTTCGTGACAATCCACACGTAGGTAGCAATACCGGTGTTGTAGAAGAGCTGGTCAGGCAAGGCCACCACGGCTTCGAGCCAATCGTTCTCGATGACCCAGCGGCGGATTTCGCTCTCGCCTGAGCCGGCGTCGCCCGTAAAGAGTGGGGAGCCGTTGAAAACGATCGCGATGCGCGAGCCACCTTCGCCCGTCTTGGGGTCGACCGGCTTCATCTTCGAGATCATGTGCAACAGGAACAGCATCGAGCCGTCGTTGATGCGCGGCAGCCCGGGACCGAAGCGCCCGGCGAAGCCGCGCGTCTCGTGCTCTTGCTCGACCTCCTTCTGAACCTTCTTCCACTCCACCCCGAACGGCGGGTTCGACAGCATGTAGTCGAACTTCTTGCCGGCGTGCCCGTCTTCCGAGAACGAATTGCCGCGCACGATGTTCTCTGGATCTTGCCCTTTGATCATCATGTCGCTCTCGCAGATCGCGTACGACTCCGAGTTCAACTCCTGACCGAAAACCTCGAGCTTGGCTTGCGGGTTGAGCTCTCGCAGGTACTCCTCGGCCACGGAGAGCATGCCGCCGGTGCCGCACGCCGGATCGTACAGCGTGCACACTATGCCCTTCTTGGTCAGCGTCTGTTCGTCTTCGATGAACAGCAAATCCACCATCAAGCGGATGACCTCGCGCGGGGTGAAATGCTCGCCGGCGGTCTCGTTCGAAGCTTCCGCGAAACGCCGGATCAGCTCCTCGAAGACCGAGCCCATGACGTGGTTCGGAATCTTCTCCGGGTGCAGATCCACCTCGGCGAATCGCTTGACGACCTGAAACAAGAGGTTCGCCTCGTCGAGCTTCGCGATCTGATCGGCGAACTTGAACTGGTCGATGACGTCGCGCGCATTGGGCGAAAAGCCCTTGATGTACGCGGTCAGGTTGGCGCCAATGTGATTCGGATCGCCCTTGAGCTTCTCGAAGTCGAGCTTGCTGGTGTTGTAGAAACGCACGCCCGCCAGGCGCACCAGCATCTTCTCGATCGTGCCTTCGGGCTGCTTCGCCTTCTTCAGCTCCTCATGCTTGGCAAGCACCTTGCCCTTCGTCTTCTCCAGCACGCAGTCCAGCCGGCGCAGCACGGTCAAGGGCAAGATCACCTTGCCGTAGTCCGCCTGCTTGTAATCACCACGGAGCAAGTCCGCGACCGACCAAAGGAAGCTCGTGATCTCGGAGAAGCCGTTGAAGCTACGCGGCGACGGCGGCGGCACCGTATCCGCTTTTGCGCCGCTGTTCTTCGCCGTTGCTCGAGCCGGGGAGGCGCCAGCCGCCCCATAGTCATTCGCCATCAAACCGACCCTAGCCGCGTTCCGCGGCCGCAATCAAGGTCGGCACCGCCGCCGCCAAACCGCACGCCGCGCCACACCGGCCCGCCGCGCACCAAGCCCACGCCAATCAAGCAGCTCACGGAAATTGCGCCCGCTCCAAGTACGCACAAAACGCGTTGGCCATCTGCATCTGCCGCGGCAGCCGGCACCGCGCCAAGGCCAGCGTCGGGCTCGCGACCACCGCCACCACCGCCTGCGCCCGCGACGTCGCCACGTTGAGACGATTCAGACTGAACAAGAACGCCATCCCGCGGGGCGCATCTTCGGCAGACGACGCCGTCATGGAATAGATGACAATCGGCGCTTGCTTACCCTGGAACTTGTCGACGGTGCCGATGCGCTCGCGGTGCTCAGGCAAGCGCTTCTTGAGCTCGGCCACCTGCACGTTGTAGGGCGCGACGATGAGCACGTCCTCGCGGGTTAGGTCGTGTTCTTTACCCGCGCGATCCGTGAAGCGTGGTGAGCCGGCAAATAGCTCTTCAAGCAGGGCTGCCACGCGCTCGACCTCCTCTGGCGCGTGGTTGGTACGACCACGATGCTCGATGGGAACGAAGCGCAAGCCGCTGCCACTCAGTGGGCCAGCTCCGCTGATTTGCTGGCGTTCCAGGCTGGGGTCGGCAGCGAGTTGGCCTGCGTAGAACACCTCGGACGTGAACGCGCAAATCTCGGGATGGAGGCGCCAGGTGTGTGGCAAGAACAACCCACGATCCGCAGGCATGGTTGGTTTGCCGTGCAGCAAGTGCTCCAGCGCAGAGACGTCCGCGCCGTCGGGATGCGAGCCCTTCTGCGGCTGCTCGAGCTGATTCGGATCACCCAGTAGTACGAGATTGGTCGTGGCCTGGGCGATGGCCAGCACGTTGGCCAGCGACATTTGCCCCGCTTCGTCGACCACCAGAACGTCGACGCTTTGAGCCATGTCCTCGCGCGCCCACGCCCACGCGGTCCCCCCGACGAGGTCGAGCCCGCGTGCGGCGAGCCGCGCAGCAACGCGGTGATATACCTTCTTTTCGTCCAGCTCAAAGCCTGCGGCCTCCCCATCCAAATCATTCTTGGTGCCGAAGTGCAACGCACGAATTGCCACGCCTTGCTTGTCTGCCGCAGCCAGTGTGGATCGCAGTAGGTTCAGAATGACGTGGTGGGTATTGGCGACGATGCCGACGCGGCGTCCCGCGCGGATCAGGTCGACGATCGTCGTCGCGCCAGCCGTCGTCTTGCCCGAGCCAGGCGGCCCCTGCACCGCGAGCACTGAGCTATCCAGCGCCAGAGCCAAGCGAGACAGAGCTGCCTTTGTGTCGTCGGCCGGATCGGTCAACGGTGCCCCCGCGCTGCGTCCTTGAATTCGGGGACGGCGTAAGAGCAGATCCCGCGCGGCCCGAAACGGGCCCGGCGCGTCGAATCCGAGGTCGAGGACCGCCGTGGCCAGGCGCCGCAGGCTCGCACGCTGCTGGCGCGTGTCCAACGGGCCCTTTGGCATGAGCCCTACGGGATGGTTCATAACGTCGCGGCTGCGCTTCAAGTGAACGTAGTCGGCACCGATTTCCAGGACTTCGCCGGCACGCTCACAGCTTGGCGGCTCCTCTGCCTCTTTGCCTGGCCGCACTCCGTGTTCTTGGCTCGGAAATCTGTAGATGTAGCGGTCGGATTGGCTTTGTGGGCCGCCATACGGCTCCGAGCGCACGAACTGCAGCCCGCCGATGACCACGCGATCTTCGATCCGTTCGTCCTCCGGCAAGTCCCTCGCCCGAAAGTACTCCCAATACTCCGGCTCGAGCTCTCGCCGGTGCCATTCGAGCAGGTGAGCGAGCAGCCGCTTTGCGGCCTGCTCGTCGGTGTGGTCCGCCGCTGGGTCTGGCAGACCCGCCAGAAGCCCTTGAACGAGCTCGGCCGTTTTGCGCAGCTCGGCTTGACGTTCGTCAGAGGGCTGCTTCCTTTCGGGTTCTGCCTTCCGGGGCAGCGAAGCGCCGCGCTCGCGCACGAGCAACTCCCTTTGGGTGCGCAACCAGTCCCGCAGGGCCCGAGTGGAACGGCAGTCCTCTTCGTTGTAACGCTCGATCGTAGAGCGCAGCTCATCTGGGGAGATCCGCGCTTCGCGCGTCTCCAGCCACCAACCAAACTCTTGCATCGCGCGAGCGGCGTCGCGCACCGGCGTTTTTCGGCTAAAGCCGTAGTGCTCCAAGCCCTCGAGCTGCTTGAGCGAGTAGCTTTCGACCGCGGCCCGGATACCTTGCCGCGTGATCTGGTGGAGATCGACCAGTATGCCTTCGCGCAAGAGCGCCGCGATTTCGTCCAGGCGCGTCCCATGGCGGCTCGCGAGTCCCTTGAGCGCCGTGCTTTCGCGATGCCCGAAATGGTAAACGTGTAGTGTCGGGTACTCTTGTCGGCGACGCATGATGGCGTCGATGACTTGCTCGAATGCGAGCCGCTCCTCGTCGTGGTTCATCGCCCAAAACGGCGCGTAGCGCTCAGGCGATTCGACGCCGGAGCCAAAGTACTCGTCAACGAGCTCGAGCTCGAACAGGCCGAACAAGTATTCGAGTCCTTCGCCGGCGAAGTACGCATCGCCCTCGAGATCCAGGAACAAGTCACCCGGCGAAGGCTCCGGCAGCAACGCTAAACCAATGGGCTCGTCGAAGACGGGCAGGCGCCGGTGCAAGACCTTGTCTTGACGTCGTCCCTCGAGCTGAATCTGCGCCTGATCGACGATGCGAGCGACAGTCTCCCGGCGCATACCAGGCACGTGCGCGTCAACCGGGAGCTCCGCAATCTGAGTAAGCGTGGTCTTGTCAGCATCGTGAAATCGCTCGCGCTGCTGCCGGTCGCAGCCGGCGATCAGAGACGGATGGTCGTCGGAACGGCGCTTTTCCCGGCAACGCTGCCACCAGGGACAGACGTCGCAGTGCGCGACTGGGTGCGGATACGGGAAGGCTTCCTGGCCCCGCACGCTTGCTTCAACGAAACCTTGCCGAGCGCGCCGGTAGTAGGAGCTGAAGTCCCTCCAAGGCAGGGCGAGTGGCGCAATCGGGTTCGCCCCCGGAACAAGCCACAACGAATCCGGCGCAGCGCCCTGAATCGCCTCGAGCAGATCCGCGTAGACGCATAGCTGCAGGACGGCGCGCCCCTTCGCCTCGCGCGCCAATTTGGCGTCCACGGGGTCGTACTTGAAATCTCCAAAACGACTCTGGCCCTCGACGCGCCACAGAAAGTCAGGACGCCCAAGCCACGTGCCAACCTGCAGCGTGCCCTGATAGATGACGTCGACTCCTGCGCGCATCAGCTCTTCCGTGGCCGCGGCGGGGCCGGTACCTGCAGCCACGTCGGGACTCCGGACTTCCTTCCCCTGCGCGCGAAACCACTCAAGCACGCGCTGCTCGTGCTCGCGCCCACGCCGCTCGAGGAGCTCACGCTCCAGCTCGTTCTCCGGCGGCCGCTTGAGCACCCTTGCCGCCACCTGCAGCTCCAATCCGAGCCGGTGCTCACACTCGAAGAAGTTGCTCAAATCCGTCGCAGAAAATGTGAGCCCGTCGTCGCTTTGTCGCATAAATCCCGCCCTAATGTGATGAACGTGAGCCCGATACTACGTAGCGAGAGACGAGCCGAATAGCTGAGTATCCGAACAGATCGGACAGAGAATGTCCCATGCCTTGGCCGTTGCAGAGGGAAGAGGGACCTCCTCGTCAACGTCGACGCTGACAAACCGCTGAACCAATGGCTTCGCGCATAGCCAAACGGTCTGCTACAAGCGACGTCAGACTGGGCGCGGGGGCGCGAGCGTGACGAGGCGGTAGAGGGCGACGGCGACCGTACGGTCACTAAACGGCTTGCTTGCCGCCTCGTTGGCCTTTTTTGGGGTGATTTGCGGCGCGACTTTTGCGTGGGCGTTGCGTGCGCCGTTTCGAGTTCTAGACTCCGGCGCACAATGTCGATCTGGATCTATCGTCGCTGGGTTAGTCGAATAGCCGGGGTGACAGCGTTGAGCATCTTGAAAGCGCCGGTCGCCGATTGGACGCGAGCCACGGTGCAGGCCTTGAATCGCCAGGCTACCTTGCGCGATGTAACCAGCTTCCCGCTCGCTGAGTCGCCGCTCGCTGTCCAGCCGCCCAACCCCAGCGATCTCGAAGAAGAGCACGACACCCGCGGTTCGACCGGCGCTCGCTTCACGGACGCAACAGGAGCAACGGTAGCCGCCGGCTCGACTTGGGTACCCGATGCTGCCTCCCCGCAGCGTAAGCGGCCCGATCCCCCTGCCTGGCGTGGCGTCCAGGATTTCGATGTGTTGCCGCCGCTACCAAGGCCGACCGATAGTAACGGGGGCCCAGATGACGAGCACCCGATGTCGTCATCCCAGGACGCGCGTCCCGCTGCCGGGTCAGAAGGTGGCGCCGTCGCCGCTCCCAGTGCCAGTCGAGGCACAGCACGCATGGGTGACATGGATGTGATCGTCGAAGAGCGCTCGCAGCGGCGGACGTTTCCAGTCGGCGTCATCCAGCAGCTGTCGGCGAGCAGCGGCGAGCCGAGCGAAACTGATCCGGAGTTCCCCACCGCGCCAGTGTCACCGATGGGCGAGCGCGTGCTCGTCGCCACGGGCATGCAGTTGCCGCCCGGTGTAATTGTGGCGCAGCTGCCGCCAACGATGCCCTCGGTGCCACAGCCGCAAGTTATCGCGGGCGTCGTCGGGCCAACCGCTCCGGAGCCGCGGCCGTGGGACGGAGTGGAGCCGCCCACCGGCTACGTCGCCCCGCTCGAGCCGGTCTAAGCCCATCCGGCGTCATTTCTGCGGCGCCAGAGCCACGATCCATTTTTTGGCAACGCTGAGACCAAACAGATCATCTAACGCGAAACGCAAGCGAATGGTACACGGCCCGGGTACCCCCGCCGCTGCCCGCGGCACGACGCGCTCGCTTGTGAGATTTTCGAGGCCCTTGCGGAAGGCGTCGCCGGCGCGATATTTTGCACTGATTTGTCAGAGCCGGGGGAGGACCACGGCTCGAGAAAGGGCGAGCCGTGTCATTCAAACCGAAACTCCCAGCAGTCCCGACCGCCGACAGCCCACGGGCGCTGTTCCATATCCTACCGCGTCGGCCGTTCCCGTCACTGTGGGGGCACCAGGAACGCATCCTGGACAACTACGCCGCTGCCCTCAAAGACCAACGACGTGACGTCGCGCTTGAGCTGCCAACTGGATCAGGCAAGACGCTCGTAGGTTTACTCATCGGTGAGTTTCACCGGCGCTCGTCAAAGGCCCGGGTCGTGTATCTGTGTTCTACGAATCAGCTGGTGAACCAGACGCTGGCGCGCGCGAAAGAGTACGGCATTCCGGCAGTCGGGTTCACCGGCGCCAAGTCGGCTTATAGCGAGCAGAGCGTCTCGGCGGTTCAGCGTGGCGAAGCAATCGCGATCACCAATTATCCCAGCATCTTCAACGCAAAGCCCGGCATCGATGAACCGCAGATCGTCATCTGCGACGACGCCCATGCTGGTGAGAACTACGTGGTCGCGCGCTGGAGCCTCAAGATCCAAGCCAATGGTCCGGACGACGGAATCTTCAAAGCCCTGGTCGCTTTCTTCGGTGATCTGATCAAGCCAGAACTGCGAACGGTGCTTGGTAGCTCGCATTCTCCTCGGGAAGTAGATCTGATTCCGCTACCCGCTTACAGCCATCGCATCCAGCAACTTCACGAACTATTTGACGCGCATTGTTATGCGTCAAAGACCGATGCCAAATGGGCCTGGATGGCGCTCAAAGGCCACCTTTGGGCGTGCAATATTTTCGTTTCCCCCGCGGCGTTCTTGATTCGACCTCTCATCCCGCCCACACACATTCACAGCGCGTTCGCTGAGGCGGAACACCGTGTGTACATGTCGGCGACCCTGGGGGAAGACGGCGACCTGGAACGCATGTTCGGCGTCGGGAAAATCTGGCGGATCTACGCCAACGACCTCCGCGATGCGAATACCGGACGCCGATTCATTCTGTTCCCGCAGATGATGTCCGAGGACGCAAGAAATGCCGTTGGAGCCAGGCTCTTCGAGCGTGACCAACGAATGCTTGTGGTGACGTCAGCGGGGCATAAGGGATCGCGCGTAATCAGCGATCAGCTGGCGAGCGCTGGGTTCACCGTGCTCAACGCAGAGAACATCGAAACGAGCTTGCAAGCGTTCACATCCGCAACGGGCTCCGTCGCTCTAGTACTCGCAAATCGTTACGACGGCATTGACCTTGCGGGCGAAGCCTGCCGACGAATGGCGCTTGATGGCGTACCGGGCGCGCTCAACCTCCAAGAGCTGTTCATGCGCGAACGGCTCGGCGCACACGCGGTCCTGAGAAACCGTATTCGGGTGAGGCTCACGCAAGCGATGGGGCGATGCACTAGAAGCCCTGACGACTTTGCCTTGGTATGCTGTTACGGGAGGGATCTCCTCAAGTGGTGCAGCACGCTAACCAATAGTGAGGGCCTGAGCCCCGAACTCCAAGCAGAACTGGAATTTGGGTTGCGCCAATCAGACGGGCTCACGGAGGCTGACGCAAGAGAGAATCTGGACCATTTTTTTGGCCAGACGGACGACTGGAAGACGGCGGATGCCGAGATGCGGGTCGACGCGGAAAGCCGGAAAAGAAAGCCTAGCGATTCATCGGGCGCTCTGGCCGCCGCTGTGCAGGACGAAGTGCTTTTCGTGCAGGCCATGTGGCAAGAGAATTTTGTTGTGGCTCATCAGCATGCCGCCAAAGTCTCGGACACTCTCAGCAATAGGCCGGGCCTGAAACCCTACCGCGCGTTCTGGGAATATATGGCGGCTCTTGCAACCGACGCCGCCCACCGAGCGTCAAAGGACGACAAGTTTCGACTGACCTTCCAGCAACACATTCAGACGGCAGCCAAGCTCGTCGGTGGCGTGCGGTGGTTGGCAGCGTTGAGCTTCGCTCATTCGTCGATTCTGCCAGCGGAGGGGGTCCCGTTGGGGGTGGAGCAGATCGAGCAGCTCCTGGAGGATTGGGGCATTCGCGGTGCTCGATTTGAAGAAAATCTCGCAAAAGCACGCAAGGAGATCGGCGCCAACGAAGCCAACCCATTCCAGCGCGGGATCGCGGCACTCGGTCGGATGCTCGGCTTCTCCACGAAACAACATCTGAACACGGGCGCTCCGGACGGCTGTTGGTGGACCGAGGACAACCTTTACTACGCCTTCGAGGCGAAATCGGATGCGAAAGATATTGGTCCCATCTCCATCAGCACTGTGCGGCAAGCTGAAGGGCACGCCAAATGGATCGCGGCCAATGACAAAGAACTGCCACCCTCGCGCCGAACCATTGTGGTCGTCGTGTCTCCCAAGTCGTCGATTCAGGACAAGGCCGTTGGGCTCGCGGGAGACATGAGGTACCTGACGCTGGACCAAGCACGACAGCTCTTCGAAGATGCCGCCGCCGCGCTGAGCGAGGTTCGCGGCAAAGCCATCGGCCTGGACGAGGAAAACCTCCGTGAGGCGATTCTCGAGACCTATCACGCTCGTTCATTGACCGGCGATGCGCTTCGTGCCCGCATCGATAGCGTGTTCCTCAAGTCCCTGCCCCAGACTCCAACTCGGTAGTTTTCCAGGAATGCGCACGGCTGGTTTGTCGCGGACCTTGCATCGACGCGACTCAGCGGTTTAGCTGCCAGCCGAGGCCTCTCGGCGACATCCAGAGGCGACCCCGCCTCGAGAGAGCATTCCTAGAGCCTCAAGTCTTTCGAGTTCGTTGACCAGGTCTCTGAGCGGCTCACCACTCGTGGCAGCCCGTCGAAACTCCGCCCCATACCACCCCGCTGCCGCGTTTTCGAGCAACGTGTTCCGATGAATCCGCCGCTCTTCATCGGTCACGCCGCTTCGCGGCGCCTTGGTCACGCTCGGCCGCGGCGGCGCGCCACGTTCGCCCAGCGCTCGCGATGCGACTTCAACGGACAGGCTCCCCAGCCCACGGATCCGGTCACCGCTGCGCCACCACGCCTCGCGCGGCACGCTCGACGCTAGCCAGGTGATGTCGTCGACAGCGTAGCCCGCGGCGATCAGCTCGACGATAGCGCGAAGGCCCGAATCTCGAGCGAGCTCGGACAGTGGTCGCGGACTACCGGTGGCGGCGCCGTAGGCCGCGGCGATCTGCTTCGTTTCCGGCCAATCTTGCGGCCGCAGCTGCGCCGCTGCGCGCGGGTCTCGAAGCACCAGCTGCGCTCGCTCGGTGAGCGGCATTGTCGGGTCGGGTCGCGCGGGCGCGCGCACGGCAGTGGGTTCCTTATTTGGTTCCTTCTTGGGTTCCTTAGGGTCCGCCAGGCGGACTGGTCCCGTCCGTTTGGCGGACTGCTGGGGGCCGCCAGGCGGACTGGTCTGGCTCGCGGACTGGTCCGCGTCGCCGACTGGTTCGAGCGCCTGGACGAGCTGCGACAGGCCGTACTGGTTGGCGCCGCCCGCCACGCGCCGTACGAGGAGCACCCCAGCACCTTCCAAACTAGCGAGGGCGTCGAGCACGGCGGTGCGACCGAGCCCGCAGTGCTCGGCCAGCCGCGCGACGGAAGGCCACGGCTCGGGCGAGGAGTCGCTGTAGTGGTCTAGGATGGCGAGCAGGACGATCTTTTCGGTGGTGGAGCGCTTGGCACGCCAGACGGCGCGCTGCATGGCCAGTAAGTCGCTCATCGCCGACCTCGCTTGGCCCTGATCCGGCGGACTCTCCGCGGCTTGGCTCCGTCGTAGAACTGGCGAAGCGTCGGCTCGAGCCGCAGCGACTCGAACGCATGCTGCTCAAGCTGCCGCACGCGTTCCGTGCTCATGCCCAGCGCGACCGCTACCTCGTCGATGGTGTGCGAGCCCTCGTTCGCCACGTCGAGCGAGCAGTCGCGATTCGGCTCGACCTCGTGCTCCCAGTAACCGCGATGCGCGAGGTGGTAGCGGCACTCGCGGTGGGTGCAGGGTCCCTCAGGGAGCCGTTCGACGCATTCCTCTACGGTGGGATAGCGGGGGAGCCGCGCGACCTGCTCCGGCGGCTCGTCCGCATGCGGGGCCCAAGCAAGGGCTTCGGCGCCGGCCCTCATGACGCCGCTCCGAGCGGCCCGAGCGGGGAGGGGGCGTCAGCCACCGCGCCTCGCTTCCCTGACGAGCAGGTCCTCGAGCCGGTCGAGGTCGCCCGCGTAGGCGGCGTCGAGGCCGCGGCAGATGGCTAGGCCGGGTGCAGCACCACCCGGGTCGACCTGTTCAAGCGTCAGCAGGGTGCGCTTCCGCACCCGGTTCCGCTGTCTCAGCGCCGCGCCAAGATCGTCCTCTTCTTGACGTGTTTCTTGACGCGGTTCGCTGAAGTGGCTTGTTTTGTGCTGTTTTGAGGTGGAGGCGCCGGGAATTGAACCCGGCGCCCGCCCGCACCTACCCTCGCGTCATCCGCCAAAGAATCGCGATGATTCGTTGAAGCAGGGCCAGCGCGCGTTCCGCCTCCCCAGCCGTGACGTTGCGCCAAGCGATCGGTTGGCGCAACGCATGCCGCGTCTCCCCCGCGCTGCCCGCTGCCGTAAAGAGCCGCGCTTTTCGATTGCCCGGATCCGAGAACGAAGCCTCGGCACAGTTCAACCCGATGCTGCTTGCCGCGCGTCGCAACTGGTCCGCGAGATCTTTGTCGCGTTGTTTGATGCGCGGCATGAGCGGCGCGAGTGCGTCGATCAGTTCGAGGCTGAGCTCTTCGACTTGGAACGGCATCGTGAAACTCCTGATGACTTGGTCTCGCTGGCTTGCGAGCCATGACCAGCCAACAGCAGTGCGCGCAGCCGCGGTCGGGGCTGCGAGCGCAGCGAGCACCGGCGCAGCCGGCTTGGCCTCGACGGCGGCGAGCACACTGATAAAATGGGAGTCACCCGAGCAAGCCAAGCCGTAGATTGCCGTTGCTTGAAGAGGAGATCGTGGACCGGCTTCGCCGGGGGCGTGAACGGGCTGCGCCCGAAAGAGGTGGACCGTCTGCGGCGGGGGTCGTGAACGGGCTGCGCCCGGGGTCGTGAACGGGCTGCGCCCGAGGTCGTGAACCGCCTACGGCGGGAAGGCGTGAACCGGCTGCGTCGGATGGCGTGAACGCCTGCGGCGGCGAGCGCGCCCTCGCCGAAGGCGTTCACGGCCACGACTCCCGCCGAAGGCGCTCCCGACTTCGCCCGAAGGGCGTTCACGACCTCGCCCGAAGGGCGTTCACGACCTCGCCCGAAGGGCGCTCACGACCTCGCCCGAAGGGCGTCCACCCTCCCGGGCCAAAGGCCCGTCCACCTCTCCCCGCCTCGGGCGGTCCACGTCCCCGCCCGCGCCTCCGGCGCGGCGTCCACCTCCACCTTGGCCAGCCAATGCGGCGCCTCTTCCGAAGGGCGCTCACGACCTCGCCGGAAGGGCGTCCACCTCTCCCGGTGGGCTTGCACGTCGTGATCGGCTTGGCGGCGGTCGTCGCATGGCTGAGGCTGCGCAAGGTGCCGGTCTCGCCACGTCGGCCGAGAGCAATGGCTATCGGGTCGTGAACGACGTCGGGGCGAGTCCAGACGAGCGCTGGCGACGCAACGCGACTCATCGCGCGCGGCGTCAAGACGCGCAGGGAGCGATCTTTAGTTGGCGAAGGGCCATCCCTCACCGAGTCTTTGCGGGCGGTGAGCAAGCCCAGCTGGGCGCCTGCTGGCACAGGGTGGCACATCAAAAACCCGAAAATTTCAGGAGTTTGACGCCGTCCTTATGGCACAGTTGTTGCTGCGGCAATCCGCATGGACGCAAGAACGGCGTGGGGGAGTTTGCTGATGACGGCGCTGGTGGGTTGTGGGGGCGTTGCTGCCAACAACGAGCGCGGCTCGAGCAAGGATCAGCCTTCAGTCGACGCGGGCACGGGCGGCGACACGACCACGCCGAGCCAAGGCACGGCAGGCTCCGAGCCCACTACGATAGGCGTGGGGGGTATGCCCGGCATTGCGGGCACCACCGGCGTGGACATCGGTGGAAGCTCGAACCCCGTTCCGAGCACGCCGGACGAGATCACGGTGTCGAACCTCACCTTTGCGTTCGGAAAGTTCGTCGCGATCGGCGTTCGTCGAGATCACGGCGTGTACGCCGGAATCGTGATGACGTCGGCCGACGGCGAAACTTGGGAAGAGCGCGTGAAGCTGTCCCAAGGTAGCGCCATCTCGCTCGCCTTCGGAGGAGAGCATTTGGTCGTCTTGGTCCGGATCGACTCGAGCGCGGGCGAGGCGCTGGTCTCGGCCGACGCGGTAGCGTGGTCACACGTCTCGCTTCCAAGCGGCGAGCCCTGGACCATGGCGTTTGGCAACGGCATGTTCCTCGTCGGCACCGCTACGGCCTACGTGCGCTCCACTGACGGACTTTCTTGGCAATCACAAGTCGACGCTGTGGGCGGGAGCGGTTTGGTCTTTGCGGGGGGCCATTTCGTCGACTACGGCAGCGGCCTCACGGTGCGTACCTCCGACGGCACAGGGCCGTGGCAGTCCGTGCAAATCGCGCCCGACGCGTCGTCGGGTGCTAACGGAACCGCCATTCAACGCTTGGAGTCGGGCCCGCAGGGCTTTCGCGCCGTGACACGTCATTGGTGCTGTTTTGGCGAAACACCCAACAGCGACACGTTTGCCAGCTACCGCTCCGCCGACGGCCTCAGTTGGAGTAGCGACGAAGCAGGCTTGCCGCCCTCGTTGAGCACGCTGCTCGAAGCGCCCGGTCGCTGCCTGGCCGAGGACGCGCGCGCAGGTACCCTCTGGTTCGGTGCGGACTGCACAGGCGTCGCGCAGGTAGCCGAGGGCGCCGGACCGGCAACGGGTGCGTTTGGCAACGGCCGCTACGTGGTCGCGGGCAAGACCGGGGTGCTGTACAGCGCCGACGGCGTCACCTGGATCGCGAATTCGCTCTTGAACTGAGCGCAGCGCTGAGCACCCCACCCGCTTCAGCCCGCGCCGGCTCTCGCTCATTCGCTTGAAGAGGGTATCCACGACCTCGCCCAAAGGGCGTCCACGACCCCGGGCCGAAGGCCCGTCCACCTCTCCCCGCCCCAGGCGGTCCACCTCTACGTCCCCGCCGCAGGGCGGTCTCGCCCGCGCCGAAAGGCGCGGCGTCCACGTCCCCGTCCACCTTGGCCAGCCAAGGTGACCAGCCTCCGCCCCAATAGCTTCTGCAATTCAGGCTGCATCTCGGCAGCCCAAATGAACAACGCCGGAGGTGTTTCTCCGGCGTTTATCGGAGGTGAGGACCGGATTCGAACCGGCGTATAACGGTTTTGCAAACCGTTGCCTAACCGCTTGGCTACCTCACCGAAGCGTAATTTTGGAAGTCGTGGGGGGTGTCTGGGAGGCCTTGTACCTGGTTTGGGGCCGGAAGGGACGCGAATCCTACTCGCGGAAGCGCGCTCGTCAACGACTATGGGCTGGGGGCGGCCGTTGAGGGGGCGCCGGCTACTTTTTTAGCTGAACGGAGAGGCCTTCGCTGGCCACGAGGACTTGGGTTTGTTTGCCCTCGGACTTGATGAAGGCTTGGCTGGTCTCTCCGATGAGGTCGAGGGCGTTGTCGCTGCGCTCGGGGTCGTGGTGGAAGAGCGCCAGCTGCTTGGGCTCGGCCAGCACGCCCAAGCGCAACACTTCCGTGACGACGGAGTGACCCCAACCGAGCTTGGCCGGCATGTCTTCGGCCAGGTACTGCGAGTCGTGGATGATGAGGTCGGTGCCGCCCGCGAAGCGCGCCAACTGTTCGACCGTGGTCTTGGCGTTTTCGGCGTGGAGCTCGTTGTCGGTCAGGTACGCGACGGACGTGCCGTCGTCGTCGTCGATGCGAAAGCCTTGCGCGCCACCGGGATGGTTGAGCTGAATGCGCCGCACGATGGCCGAGCCGATGCGCCACTCGGCTTTTTCCGGCCGAGTGAGCTCGAGCCGCGCCGGAATGTCGTCGACGCTGACCGGGAAGTGAATGTCGTTGAAGATGTTGCGTTGAAAGAGCTCTTGCGCGTCGTTGGCCAGCGGGTACACGAACAGGTGTGTATCGCTGCGATACAGCGGCGCGAAGAATGGCAAGCCGAGCACGTGGTCCCAGTGGGTGTGCGACAGCAAGAGGTGCACCGGCGTCGAGCGGCCGCGCTTGATCAACGCATTGCCGAGCGCGCGCATGCCTGTGCCAGCGTCCAACACCAGCGTCGAGTCGTCCGACAGCCGCACCTCCACGCACGAGGTGTTGCCCCCGTAGCGCACCGTGTGCGGGCCTGGTGCCGGGACGGACCCGCGAACGCCGTAGAAGGTGACCTCCATTAGCAGCCGACACTCTATCAACATCCCTACCCGGCCCGAAAGGTGCCCCGAAAGCCCGGCCTGAAAGGGCCCGCCGCCGCCCGAAGAACGCGGTCCGCCCCCCGGGC
>JBEQSW010000341.1:0-4400 GCA_040348565.1 Myxococcales bacterium
CCGACACGCGCGCTTCGGGCACCAGGTGGTGCAAGAGCTCGTGATAGACGATGTACTGCACGAAGTAGCGGGGCACCCAGCGCTGGTCGAGCACGGGGTGGATGCGGATCAGCCGCTTGGTGGCGCTGTAGCTGCCGAGCTTGATGCTGGTGCGCTTGTTCCCATCGTGAGGCCGGGTCTTGCGCCCCCAGGTGATGAGCACATCGCCCACCGTGCCGGCGAAGTAGCGCACGTTCACATCGTGCGAAATCGCATCCAAGTCATGGACTTGGCCCGCGCTGCGCAGCTGCCCCGGCGCCTTTCGTGACGCGCGGATGCTGTGCAGGTTCCGGTCGATGAACTCGCCCACGACCTGCGAAGCCTCGCGATCGCCGTGGACCACGTAGGCCACGAGCGCATTCTTGACGCGCTCTTCGGCCCCCAAAAACATCATGTGCAGGCGCACCCGCAGCCGCCCGCGCGACTTGGTCTGGGTCACCATGCGGCGCCGGTTGTCGGTCACTCCGAGCTGCACCGGACCACCGAACGCCAGCTCCAAGCGGCGCTCCAGTGCCTGCCGCGCGCCTTCGTGAATGAAGATCTGCGGCCCCTTCGCCAGACCCTTGATGGGGAGCTGGATCGACTGCTGTGGGATACGCACTGCTGCAGTCGCCATCCGTGGCGCAGCAACCGTCGCGCGGGCGCGACTGAAGCGGCCAACAGGAGGTGGGTGCCAGGGGAATCGGAGCTGCGGAGCCATTGGAAACCAGAGCCTTCTGGCATCCCTAGGGGTCGCTGTAGGGCCCGTCAAGGAATCAGGTATCTCCCAATAATTTCAACCATTTAAAGAAAACCAATGACTCTACTGGATCAGGAATTCGTAAGTCCGCGTCCCCAAAACCATTCCAGCCTCTCGGCCATCGGGCCATGGCCATAAACGAGCCAATCCGGCCACTGGTCCGCCTCCGGCGGTCCAGTGGTCTTGGTCTCCTTCGTGCCTTGTCCAAGGGGGCTGGCGACCCCGGCGACTGGAACTGGGGTCTGCGCTCGGCCTCGCCGAGTCTCGTTCACTACGGTCCTCGGTGGGTGATCGTGATCTGCTGGTGCCAAGGTCGGGTGAGGGCGATCGGGCTCGCGCTTCGCGCTCGCGCGAGGCGTACAGGTGCTGCGCGCTCGAGAGAGAGCGGAAATGCACGCGGCCGACGTCGTTCGGCTGCAAGAGAACGACGTCGGCCGCTTGCCTGGGATCTTGCTCAGCTGGGGCGAGCGTTGGGCGGGCGCTTGGCGCCGTTCGGCGAAGAGCCCTGCGGGGCACCGTTCGGCGACTTGGCGTCCGCGTGAGCCGGCCCAGCGCCGGCTTCACCTTTTCCCGATTTGCCCTCGGGTGCGGTGGGCTTGGCAGCGGCAGGCGCGGGCGCGACGGTGGTGCCGGCGGCGACGTCACCGGCGGGACCACCACGCTTCAAGCCGTTGTGCTCCATCACCTTGCTGACGACCTTTTCCATCAAGGCCGGGTGCTCCTCGAGGTAGGTGCGAGCGTTGTCTCGGCCCTGCCCGATGCGCTCGCCGTCGATGGAGAACCACGCGCCGCTCTTTTGAATGACGTTGGCGTCCGAGCCCATGTCGACCGCTTCACCGGAGCGGCTGATGCCCTGGCCGTACAAGATGTCGAACTCGACCTCGCGGAAGGGCGCGGCCATCTTGTTCTTCACGACCTTCACGCGCGTGCGGTTGCCGACCACGACCATGTCTTTGCCGGGCGGGCCCGCCTCTTTGATGGCGCCGATACGGCGTACGTCGAGGCGCACGGAAGCGTAGAACTTGAGCGCGTTGCCGCCGGTCGTGGTTTCGGGGCTGCCGAACATCACGCCGATCTTCATGCGGATCTGGTTGGTGAAGAAGATCATGCACTTCGAGCGGTTCACGGAGCCCGTGACCTTGCGCAGCGCCTGGCTCATCAAGCGAGCTTGCAAGCCGACGTGCGAATCCCCCATGTCGCCTTCGATTTCCGCCTTCGGCACGAGCGCCGCTACGGAGTCGACGACCACCAGGTCCACTGCACCAGAAGCCACCAGCATGTCGGCGATCTCGAGCGCTTGCTCGCCGTAGTCCGGCTGGCTGATGAGCAACTCGTCCGTCTTCACGCCCAGCTTGCGGGCGTAACCGATGTCGAGCGCGTGCTCGGCGTCGATGAAAGCGGCCACGCCGCCTTGGCGCTGCACGTTGGCGATAGCGTGCAGGGTGAGCGTGGTTTTACCGCTCGATTCAGGGCCGTAAATCTCGACGATGCGGCCGCGCGGGTAGCCGCCAATGCCGAGCGCGATGTCCAAGCCGAGCGAGCCGGACGGGATGACCTGGACGTCTCCGCCGATCTTCTCGCCGTCTTTGAGGCGCATGATGGCGCCCTCTCCGAACTCTTTTTGTACGCTGGCAATAGCGAGCTCGAGCGCTTTCGAATTCCGCTTGTCTTCCATGTGCAGCTCCTACAGCGGAGCCGCGCGGGGCTCCCGTGTGAATCGTTCGGACGTCTCTCGGCGTCGTTGGGGTGATTAGTACTGTTCGACTGTTCAGTTGTCAACTGAACGAGGGACGTAGGCTGTCACACCTCGCAACTGTCTGAAGTTACAAGCTTTTATGAGGCGGCCGCCAAGCCTGGCGATGCCACGGCCTCGCGCTGAGCAGTGGTCGAGCCCTGCCCGCGCCAGTGGTAAGTCGAGGCCCGAGGGACGGCGCATGGCGATGTTCAGGGATCGGGATACGGCCGCGTGGCAGCGCGGCGAGATGGACGACGCGACGTTCGAGCGACGACAGGTTCGCTGGGCGTGGAAGGTGGCGGCGTTTCTGTTCGGCGCGCTGGCCATCGGTGGCAGCGCGGTCGCGCTCGCCAAAGATGCGCCATGGACCCAAGTCGTGCTGCTGGTCGGCATCCTGGTGGTGTTTGGGTTCGCCGCGGCGGTGCGCATGGGCCGTTGGGCGCGCTTCGGTGCGCGCAAACAAATCATCGCGCGGCGCCGCCAACAGGTCGAAGCCAACCCGGCCATGCCCTTGGCTACGGCGCCCGCCACCCCGGTCGACCTGAAACGTTTCTTCGGCGCCCATCGCCGGTCAGTGCGCTACGCCAATTGGGTGCTCAAGATGACGGCGCTCATCGCCGCCATCGATGCCGCGCTGTGGTGGGGCTACGGCCCCGGTGCCTACCAGATCGTGTTCGCGTGCACGGCCGTCATCTTCTTTGGCTGGAGCCTGTTCGTACGCTTCGATCGCCGTCCGTATCTGGACATCTCGGCGGCAGGAATTTGGTGCCGGCGCTGGGGCGCCGAAAGGCTGGCCTTCGCGGAGCTCAAAGCCGTCTACCCACGCCAAAGCGGCGCCAACATCGGCATCACCCTCGTCCCGCGCCGTCCCGACCAGCTCCGCCCCAAGCTCTCGTGGCTCGGCCGCTTGGCATTGCGCTCCGGCGACTTCGGCGGCGTCGCCGCCCACCAAGGCACCCTCACCATCTGGACCAATCGCCTCGACCTACCGCAAAAGGCGTTCTTGCTCGCGGTTCAGAGCGAAGTCGTGCGCGGGCGTGGGGTGTGAAGGCCAAGACGACTCGTATCGCGATCTGTTTTCCCGACCTGCCTTTTCAGCCCGCGCGCAAGGCTTCCACCAGGGCGCGTACTCGGGGGGAGCGGCGCGAGACCTGCGGGTAGTACAGGTAGGCCCGAGGCACGCGCCGCGAGCTGGGGCAGCACCACCCGCAGCTGACCGCGCGCCAAATCGTCGGCTACCCAGGGCTCGTCGACGTACGCGAGACCCAGACCGGCTTTCGCGGCCAGGGCTGCGAAGCGCATTCCGTCGACGACGAGCCGACATGGCACGTCCACCCGGAGGACTCGCCCGCGGCGTTCGAGCTCCCAACGGTAGACAGTCTCCGCGGTCGGCAAGCGCAAACCGATGCACGAATGTTTTGTCAGATCGCGGTGCGTCTTCGGCGTGCCGTGCGCTTTCAAGTAGCGTGGTGAGGCGACCACCACGAAGCGGAACGGGTCACAGATGCGGACCGCCACCATCTCCGACGGGATCGACTCTTCCAGCCGCACTCCCACATCGTAGCCGTCCTCCACGAGGTCGACGATGCGATCGTTCACCGAGACGTCCACCCTCGCCGCCGGATTGGCGGCGAGGTAGCGCTCGACTATCGGCGGCAGCAGCGGGCTAGCGAGCGTGGGGCACGTAATGCGCAGCGTGCCCGTGACCGCGTTGGCTTCTTCCGAAGCGACCTCGAACGTCGACGAAAGCTCGGACAGGGCCGGAATCGCCCGCGCCAGCAGGCGCGCCCCCGCGTCCGTCACCTGCACGCGCCGTGACGTCCGCGTGAGGAGGGACGTTCCGACGCGCTGCTCAAGGCGGCGCACCGCCTGGCTCACCGCAGAAGG
>JBEQSW010000391.1:0-6878 GCA_040348565.1 Myxococcales bacterium
CTTCGTCCCTGCGAGCTGGTCGGACGCCGCCAAGACGCTCCTCGCCGAGCTTTGGTACCGGCTACTGGTGGGGCCGCCCGGTCCGCACGGCTTGCCCGAGCCGGACCACCGCTTGGGCCACGCGCACCCAACGCTTTCCGACACGCTGCTGCCGTTGCTGGGGCAGGGGCGCATCACGCCGAGGCCGTCCATCGCGCGCTTCGTCGGCACGACCGTGCACTACCAGGATGGTAACCGCGCCCCTGCCGACGCCGTGATCTACTGCACGGGCTACAAGGTCACCTTTCCGTTCTTCGACCCCGGCTTCGTGTCGGCCCCTGACAACGAGCTACCGCTGTACCTGCGCTGCTTCCACTTGGAGCATCCGGGGCTGATGTTCGCCGGCCTGGCGCAGCCACTGGGCGCCATCATGCCGCTGGTAGAAGCCCAGGGGCGCTTGTTCGCCGGCTACCTCACCGGCGACTACGAGCTGCCCGAGCCAGAAGAAATGCGTCGTCGCACCGAGCGCGAGCGCGAGCACGTCCGCCGCCGCTTCGTCAAAAGCCGGCGCCACACCATGCAAGTCGACTTCGACCGCTACCTAGACGATCTCCGACGAGAGCTGCGCGCCGGTAACAACCGCAGCGGTCGCCGCCGCACGGCCGCGCGGTAACGTCGGCGAAGGGCGGACCGGGCGGTAGCCGGCCGCTCCCGGCGAGTCGCCCACGCCTGGCGAAGCCCGTTTTTCCACGGGAGCCGGCGCTTTCTCGGCGCCCGTGCTAAACGGCCGCGCGCTGGCGCCTGCCTGCCGGCGCGGCCCCGACCACGACCATGCGCCTGACTCCCGAAGCCATCCAAGAATGCCTGCGCGTGCTGGAGACGATCACGGCTGATCGCACCGAGCTTGCGTACCTCGATCTCGAGCTGCGCAATCGCTTGATGACGGCCGCCGGCCGCGTCTCACGACCGGAGCGCAACGAGCAACGCATTCTGTCGCGCGAGGTGCGGCGCAAAGACAAGCGCGAGGTGCGCGAAGCGGACCGCGCCGTCTTGGCCCGCGCGGGCATTCGCCAAAAACGCCTGGAGCCGGTGTTCATCACGCCCGAGCGCCCGGCGCTGAGCGAAGCCGGCGGCGGCGAATTTCGGCTCGGCGCACCGGAGGCGGACGCGGAGACGCTCGGCGCGGACCCGTCGCAAGCCGCGCCTTCGTCCGCGATCGAAGAGCTGCCGGCGCTCAAAGTGCCGCGCTCTTGCTACGTGTGCAAAGTGCGCTGCACGCGCATGCACAGCTACTACGACCAGATGTGCGACGAATGCGGCGACTTCAACTTCGCCAAGCGTTCCCAGACCGCGGATCTGCGCGGCCGCGTCGCCTTGATCAGCGGCGCGCGCGTGAAGATCGGCTACCAAGCTGCGATCATGCTGCTGCGCGCCGGCGCGCGCGTGATCGTGAGCACCCGCTTTCCGCGCGACGCGGCTCTGCGCTACGCGCGCGAAAAAGACTTCGACGACTTCAAAGATCGCCTGCAAATCTACGGGCTCGATCTGCGGCACACGCCCAGCGTCGAGGCCTTCGCCGAAGTCCTCAACCGCACCGAGTCTCGTCTGGATTTCGTGCTGCACAACGCCTGCCAAACCGTCCGTCGTCCCAGCGGTTTTTACGGACATTTGATGGAAGGCGAGCTGGGGCCCTTGCACCACCTGCCGGAGCCGGCGGCACGCCTGCTGACCGACTACGAGAGCATGCGCGCCGACGCTGCCCGCCAACTCACCGCCAACGGCGGTCGCGGTAGCCCTGCGATCGGGCTGCAGGCCGCGTCCGCGCTGTCACAAGTCGCGCTGACCGCGGAGGATCACGAGGCCGGCCCCGGGTTGTTCCCGTTGGGCGCCCTCGACGCCGATTTGCAGCAGATCGATCGGCGCGACATCAACAGCTGGCGGCTACCGCTGGCCGAGGTGAGCACGGTGGAGCTGCTGGAGGTGCAATTGGTCAACGCGATTGCGCCGTTCTTGCTCAACGCGCGGCTGAAGCCGCTGATGCTCAAAGAGCGCACGTTCGACAAGCACATCGTCAACGTGTCGGCGATGGAAGGCCAGTTTTACCGCCGCTTCAAGACCGACAAGCACCCGCACACCAACATGGCCAAGGCCGCGCTCAACATGATGACGCGCACGTCCGCGCCCGACTACGCCAAGGACGGCATCTTCATGAACAGCGTCGACACCGGTTGGGTCACCGACGAAGACCCGCTGCACATCGCCGAGCGCAAGACGGAAGAGTGCGGCTTTCACCCGCCGCTCGACATCGTCGACGGCGCCGCGCGCATCGTCGACCCCATCTTCGACGGCATCAACAGCAAGCGCCACGTCTGGGGCCAGTTCCTGAAAGACTACAAGCCCACCGCCTGGTGAGCGGCGACCGCCAGCGATTCATCACCTCTCAGGGCTGCCAATCCGCAGCCCGAATCGCAGAAGCTTCCGTAGCGTCAAAAGGCCACCTTGGCCGATCGAGATTTTTTCACAGGGAGGACGGGAGGACGGGAGGACGGGAGGACGAGACAGAAGCGAGATTTTTGGGGCTCGCGCTGCCGCCACCGAGCTGCAAGCTCCGTCCCTCCTGAACCTCAGAGGATACATTTTTCGATTCGGTCCGTCTTCACCAGCGCTTTTCCGCGAGTCGAAGCGCACGGCTTCGTCCTCGAGCTGCGCGGCTACTACGCTTTGTCCGCCGATTGGCTGGTGGGGGCGAACGCGCCGCTCTCAGCTATGAACGTGCGCCAACCGGCTGGGTCTTACCTGCGCGAAGCGGCTTGGGGCAATCCGGGCGTGTTCGCTCGAAGGCGCTTGGCTCCGGACTGGCTCCGTTCGCGCCAGCTGCGGGCGTGGGCCGGCGCGAGCCTTGGTCTGCCGCTGGCGGAGCAAGGCCCGGCCGGGTCCTTACTCGAAAACCGCGCGCTCGAAGCGGCAAACGCCGCGCGCTCCTATTTGGATCCCGGGTCTTTCACGCCGTCCGTCTTGCCGTTCACTCTCGAAGCCTCCATCGGCACCCATCGCGGTCGCTTCGCCGCGGAAGGGACGCTCGCGGCGCCAATGCTGTTGCGAGTCGGCAATGCCGAGCTGCCCAGCGAGACGCGCAGGCATCGCCTGGGGTTCTGGCCAAACCTGCGCCTCGCGGGCTCGGCGGACGCCTGGACGTTTCTGCGCTTCTCGCTCGAGGCCGACGCGGCGGTTGCCGTAGCTCGCGTGTTCGAGCCACGGCGTCCGACCTCGCGGCTCCAGGTGTCGCTTCGTCCCGGCGTGCTGTTCCGGCTCGGTCGACGCTTCGACGTGGGCTTGACCTTCGTCGCACCCATCGCCGGCCCGCTCGGAGGCTCGGCCTACGGCGGCGTGCTGGCGCTCGGGACTGCACTAGGGGCCGGCGCCGCTCGTCAGAGCGGAAATTGACGGACAAGTTGAGCAATGGTGTGCCAGGGGCGCCGAGGCAATGGCACAGGGTTGGCTTTCGCCTTCGAAATAAGCCCTGATTCCGCGGCCAGCTCATGGCACGATTCTTCCTACTGGGTTCGGCGCCGGGAGACCCCATGAAAGCAAAGTCTGAACAGCCAGCTTGGGTGAAGTTGCTGTGGGTAGGCATCGTGCTTCAGTCACTGACCTATTGCTCCGGCAGCACTGAGGGCGGCGGCGGACATGGCGGTACGTCTTCCGGCGGCACGGATACGTTCAGCTACGCTGGGCACACCGCTGGTTGCGCCAAGAGCTGCGGGCCGGGCTGCGTCGGCTATCCGGGCTGCCCCGGAATCGGCGGCACGCCCAGCTCCGGCAATGGAGGCATGCCGGGCAGCGGCGGCAATTCCGGGGGCATCGGCGGGTACGCGGGCTTCGGCAACCCCGGAGGGTACGGGGGATTCGGGTTCGCTGGCCACACCTCGGACTGCCTCAACAACTGCCATCCGGGCTGCGGCTTCTGCGGCGGCCAAAATGGCGGCGGTACGCCCGCGTCTGGTTCGGGCGGCCTCGGCGGTGCGTTCGACGGGCTGGGAGGCGCTGGTGCCGGCGAAGGCGGAGAAGCGAGCAGCGGCGCGCCGCCGGCGATGCGCAGGCTCGCCCCAACGGAGAGCCGCGCCTGCTACGCGCTCACCGGCTACGAAGCAGACCCGTGCCTGCCCCCCGACGACTCGTTGCTTCAGTGGTTGAACAGCCCGAATTTGGGCTGTCCGCTCACGGTCGTCGGCGGACCCACACTGACCAGCGGTGCCATCGGCCGCGCGTGCTGCTACTCGGTCTCCTGTGCCGATAGCTCCCACTAAGCCCGCGGCGCATCGAGCTTCGTTGGCGTTGGCGCTGCTCGGCGCCATCTTGCTCTTCGTATTCGTCGTCGGGCGGCACGATCCGCCGCGTGACTGGCTGCTATTTCACTACCTGCGGGCAGGCCTTCTGGCGGCGCTGTTCGGCCTGAGCTGTCTGGTCGCCGGACACGCCTGTTTGGTGCGCGTGCTCGGGCGCACCCTGCCCTTCGAAGAGCACGTCACCGTCGCGTTCGCGCTCGGCGTGCTGTCGTTCTTCCTGGCAAGCTTGGGTTTTGGCCTGCTCGGCCTGTATGGCTGGCCGTTTTTCTTCGGTTGTCCGGCGCTGCTGTTGCTGTTTGGCGCGCGACGCTTCGTGAGGTCCTGGCACCTTGCTCGGCGACACCTGGCGAGCGCCCGTCTTCGTTTTCGCTGGTCACTCAAGACCGCCGTTGCGCTCGCGTGCGGCGCCGTGGGCATCGCGCTGGTTTGGTTTCCGATCTTGACCCCCGACAACGCCAGCTACGACGCACGCTGGTACCACTTGTCAATCGCCCAGCACTACTTGGCCGAGGGCCGCATCTCGCCCTTTCAAGAGGGCTGGATACCGGGAGCTTTGCCGCAACTGGCCAGCCTCATCTACGCCTGGCCACTTTCCGGCCCCGGCGTGCTGTTCGACCGCGTGGAAGCCGCCGCCCATTGCGAGCTGGTCGTCTTCTTGTTCACCCTGTTGGGTGTGACGGCGCTCGTGCGGCGTGTGCTGGGCGAGCGCGCGCCGGCTGCGTTTGCCGCCGTGTTCCTGTTCCCCGGCATCTTTTGCTATGACTCCGGGCTCGTCCTGGGGGCTGACCACGTCGCCGCGCTGTGGGCCGCGCCGATCGCGCTGTTGTCTTGGCGCTATTTCGAAGCGCCGAGCCGCGCGTTCGCAGTGCTGCTCGGCGCCGTGATCGCGGGAGCCGTCGACACCAAATACACGGCCGCCAGCCTCGTTCCGTTGCCGCTCGTTCTCGTGGGAGCGCGCGCGCTGCTCGATGGGCGAAAGCACGCCTCTCGCCCGCAAGCAGCCCTCGGTCTCGTCGTCGCCGGCTCGCTGGCGCTCTTCACTGCCCCGCACTGGCTGAAGAATCTGCTCTTCTATGGGGATCCACTGTTTCCGCTGTTGCGGCGCTGGCTCCCGTCACACCCGTGGACTCCCAGCGCGGAGGCGCCCTACGCCGCTTGGTTTGCCCTGAATCGACCGCCATTCGGCTGGGCCGGTGTGGGCGAGATGCTGCGCACGCTCGCGACGTTTTCGTTCTCACCCCACGACTACCCGCAGTACCACCAAGACGTTCCCGTCTTCGGCTCGTTGTTCACGTTGTGCACGCCCTGCCTGCTGTTTCTGAGCCGCAAGCGGCGCATGTTCTGGTTGTTTGGCGGGGTGTATCTGGGGTTGTGCGCGTGGTTTTGGATCCACGCGGTAGATCGCTACCTGCAAGCGCTGCTGCCGTGGATGGCGGCCGGCACCGTCGGCGTGTTGACGCTGTTGTGGCGCGAAGGCGGTCTGGTGCGCGGCCTGGCTTGCGGGCTGGTCGGCTTGCAGATCGCGTGGGGCGGTGACGTTCCGTTCATCCCTGCTCATCAGGCGGCCGGCGCGGCCATCCCCAAAGTCGTCGTCGATCTGCTGGGGCGCCGCTACCGCCACGATGCCCCGCTCGCCAGCTACCCCGATTGGGAGGCGATGGGCCGCACCTTGCCGCGCTCCGCCAAGGTCCTCGTGCACGAGGAGATGATTCACTTCGGTCTCGGGACCGCGACCGCTCTCGATGCCGCGGGCTACCAAGGCGCCCTGTATTGGGGCGAGCCCGGCGCAGCCTCTCCCGCCGAAATTTGGCGCCGATTGCGCGCACAGCACGTCACCCATTTGCTCTGGGCGACCAACCTCGACCACGCGACGGACACGGTCGCCGCCGGTCTTTCGTTCTTCGACTTCGCGCTTCACCACACGCGACGCCTCGGCGTCTATGGCGGCTTTTCGCTGTCGGAGCTCGGCGACACAGCACCGCCCGAAACGCCGCCGGCCACGGTGGCCTACTACCCCTGCCCTCGCGACGGCGGCTTCGCTCCCGGTCTCTACGATCTCCGCGCTCTCAGCGGCGACCCGCGTCGCACGCCGCCGCCCGCCAGCGAGCCACTCGACGAAGCGCTCCCCCGAGCGCAGTTTCTGGTGCTGGACGCGCGCTGCCATCCCCCGCTTCGTGAGGGCATGCGCGCTCGCTTCGAGCTCCTGGCCGCGCGTGGCACGGCCATGTTGATGCAGAGGAAGCCTGGGCGATGAAGCGCCACGCTTGGCTTGGTGGTCTGTGGCTGGCGCTGCTCGGCTGCGCGGGGCCCGACTCTCCCGCAGCCCCCAAGCCTGCCTACCATCCCAGCCCGACCTGCCCGCTCGAAACGCGGAGCGCGTGGCAAAGCTTTTTGAATCGCGCCGCCGACGACGACAATTGGGTCAAAACATGCAGCGATCAAGACGATTGTCAGGCGAGCGCGGGTGATTTTGCTGGTCACGTGCAGCGCGACATCCTCGACACGTTGCAGCGGTGCCAGGACGATCTGCGAGACAACCCCGATCTGAACGCC
>JBEQSW010000312.1:0-6402 GCA_040348565.1 Myxococcales bacterium
TGAAAGCCGCTGATGGCGCCGCAGGCGATGGTGATGAACACGAACGGAAAGAGCGGCCCCTTGATGATGGGACCGCCGCCGTGAATGAACTTGGTCACGCCCGGCATTTGGATGGGCGGATTGACGATGATGACGCCGACCACCAAAAGCCCGATGGTGCCGAGCTTGAGGTAGCTGGACAGGTAGTCGCGCGGACAGAGCAGCAACCAGACCGGCAGCACGCTGGCGATGAAACCGTAGGCGGCGATGGCGAGCGTGATGTTGGTGCGCGAGAGCCGGAACCAGTCCGCGTAGCTCGAGTCGGCCAGGTATTTGCCGCCAATCAGCGCGAATAGCAGCAAAATCACGCCGAAAATGCTGGCTTCGCGGATGCCGCGCACCGAGCCCTTACGCACGCCGTAAATGTGTCCGCCCATCAAGAGCGCGATCGGAATCGAAAGACTGACGGTGAACATGCCCCAGGCGCTCTCGGCCAACGCGCCCACCACGACGTTGCCCAGCCCCGCCAGCGCCACGATGATGATGCACAAGATGGCGATGGCGGTGACGGTGCCGAGCGTCGGTCCGAGCTCGTCCCGCGCGATCTCGGCAAGCGAGCGGCCGCCGCGGCGGGTGCTGGAGACCAAGATCACGAAGTCGTGCACGGAGCCGGCCAGCACCACTCCGAATAGGATCCACAGGTAGCCGGGGAGGAAGCCGAACTGCGCGGCCAGCACCGGGCCGATCAGCGGCCCGGCCCCGGTGATGGCGGCGAAGTGGTGACCGAACAGCACCCACTTGTTGGTGGGGTGAAAGTTGTGCCCGTCGTTCAGGGTGTGCGCGGGCGTGACGCGCGCGTCGTCCAAGCACAGCACCTTGGCCGCGATGAACGCCGAGTAGTACCGGTACGCCAGCGCCAACACGGCCAGGGCCGTGAGCATCCACCAAGCCGCATTCATGCGCGCGTTTTAGCTCAAATCGAGCGTCGACGCCTCTGTCCGTAGACCCCGCGCTGCATCCTGGTCGCGAGCTTGCCGAACGACCTGGGGCCACCCTAAGGTCCGACTTGGCGGCATGCGAACCAGCTGCATTTTCATCGCGCTCGCGGCCATTGCCGCGGTTGGTTGCCGTCGCGCCCCCGCGCCGCAGCGACAGGCCGCCAAGGCGACGTCAGCCTCGGCCAGTGTCGCGGCGAGCACCCCGCCTCGGCCTCCAAGCAGCGCTACCGCTGAAGTCACCCCGTCGCCGGGCGTTCGCGGGCGCGAGTCGGAGCGATCGCGGTGTGGTCTCTTGACCGCCCCGCGGTCGCCCTCGCTGGTTTCATTTTTCGGCAAGGCGCGGCGGCAGCTGAGCCGCGCCGAGCTCGACGCGCTGATGGACCGAGCCAAGGCGGGAGCTCCGGAGCGCGTCGCCTTGATCGCGAGCGGAACGGGCGGGGTGACGTGCGAATGCCCGCCCCTGACCTTCAATTTGGTGGAACCAGACGGGTCCAACTCGAGCCCCAGCCTGCTGACGATTCCCCAAAACGGAGCGCCCAGCGTCGACTTGAATCGCACGCTGATGAGCTTCGTCATCGTCGGTTACTTCTCCGGCGCTTGGATCGATACCTACGAATACTTGCACCTGCAGGGAGAGGACAACCCGGTCACCGACGAGGAAACGCGCTCCTCGTACCTGGAGCTGACCACCGAGTTTTGTCTGGAGGCGTCGTGCTACGAGCCGCGCCAGGACTGGCCGCCGGTCGTCGAGAAAGACGCCGACGCCGAGCAACGGAAGCTGCAGCAAGAGAACCGGCGCTACTGGCTCGATCGAGCCAACGAGGACCTTGCCCTCGTCAAGAGGCTCGGCATCCCGAGGTGTCAACAAGCGTGGCTGCGTTAACCCTTGAGCCCAGCGGCGGCGAATGAATCGGCGTTTTAGGCTTCGTCAGGGCGCGACCCGGAACGATCGGTTCGTTCGTGTTGGTCAACCGAGACGCGCGGCGGGCTGTTCGAGACGTTCGGACACCGCTGGTCACGCCGCTGGCGGCTAGGTCTTTTCGCATGGCAAAGACAATTCTCATTGCGGGTTTCGGCACCGGTATCTCGGTTGCCGTGGCAGAAAAATTCGGCGCTGAGGGCTTTGCGTTGGCGTTGGTGGCTCGGACCTCCGAGCGCTTGGATGCCGGCGTGAAGGCGCTCGAGGGCAAGGGCATCAAGGCGGCCGCTTTTCGAGCCGACCTTGCCGACGTGAAGGCCATTTCGGGCCTGATCCAGGGCGTGCGCGAGAAACTCGGCCCCATCGACGTCGTGCACTGGAACGCTTACGCGTCCGGGGCCGGCGACCTTCTCGCCGCCGATCCGGCCGAGGTGCGTGCTCCGCTCGACGTGGGCGTGACGAGTGTGATCGCTACCGTGCAGGCGGCCTTGCCGGATTTGCGTGCGAGCAAGGGTGCCGTTCTCGTCACCAATGGAGGTCTTGGCATCCTGGACGCGCAGGTCGACGCAGCCGGCGTGCAGTGGAAGGCCAGCGGTCTGGCTATCGCCAACGCCGCCAAGTACAAATTGGTGCGCCTCCTGAACAAGCAGCTCGAGGCGGACGGCGTGTACGTCGGTGAGGTGGTCGTGATGGGCGCCGTCAAAGGCACGGCGTGGGATGACGGCAGCTCCAAGCTCGAAGCCAGCGCGATTGCGGCCAAGTTCTGGCAGCTCTACACGGAGCGTCGCGAGATCTCGGTCCAGATCGCCTGAGGCGGCCAGAAAAAGCCGCGCGCTCGTCCCGGGCTCTGGGGGGCTAGTCC
This sequence comes from Myxococcales bacterium, assembly GCA_040348565.1. Classification (GTDB taxonomy): domain Bacteria; phylum Myxococcota_A; class Polyangia; order Polyangiales; family Polyangiaceae; genus PMG-095. The sequence continues at coordinate 2,759 of JBEQSW010000312.1, forward strand.
AAGCCCTGGCTCGGATTGGCTGGCAACATCCGGCCCGGGGCGAAGGCTTTTTGCGGGTCCACGATGATGACTTTCGAGAAGTGAGTCAGGCGTTGGGCGAGCTTTTCGGCGTCGCCGGCGACCACGATCACCACTTGGTCGGGGCTGAAGAATTTGCCGGCTTTGGCGACGGCGGTGGGGCCGTCGGTGCTGCGCACGGCTTTGCGGTAGTCGTCGTAGTAGCTGTCGGGCAGCGACAGCACGCTCAGCTTGGCCGTCATGTCGGCGAGCGCGCCCACGGTTTCGGTCTTGAACAAGAAGCTATCGGCTAGGTAGCGCGACGCCATTTCGATTTCGGCCGGTGTGGGCGGGCTTTGGCCCATGCGCTGCAAGTTGTCGAGCAAGGCTTGGACGGCTTGGGGCGCCTTGTTGGTTTGGGTGCCCGCGGAGAGCACGATCGGCACTGGGCCGTGCGCGACCTCGTCGAAACCGGAGCCGGTCGAGTAGGCGAGCGAGCGCTTTTCGCGCACGTCGAGGAAGAGCCGTCCCGCCACGCCTCCTCCGAGCACCTGATTGAGCACGGCCAGGCTGGGCCAAACCTCCGCCTGCCGCTCAGGGCCCAGACGACCGACCATGACTTGCGCCTGACCGCTGCCGGGGCGGTCCACCAAGTAGAGATGGCGCTCGGGGTCGGGCATGGGCTGGCTGAAGCGGGGTTGCTCGGGCTTTTCGCCCTGCCAGCCGTTGAACGCGCGCTCGACGGTCTTGGCGAACGAGTCGATGTCCACGTCACCGGTCGCGATCAAAACCGCGTTTTTCGGCGTCATGTGTTGCTTGTGCCAAGCCTTGCAGTCGGCCAGCGTGAGCTTGCCGAGCTCGTCCGGTAGCGCGCGGTAGCGCGAGTAGGGGTGGATGGCCGTCGGTACGTCGAACAGCTCGCGGTACAGGATCATCGAAGCGGCGTAGGCGGCGCTGGACTTGGCGGCGGCGCGCGCGTCTTCCACTTCGCGCGTGCGCAGCTTGCCGAACTCCTTGGCGTCGAAGCGCGGCTTCATGGCCACCGCGGCCAGGATGTCGAGCGCGGGATCGAGATCGCCGGTGGTGACGGCGAGCGATACGCGCGTGGAGTCGCGATCGGTGAGCACGTTCAGATCGGCGCCGAGCGATTCGGCGTGCTCGAGCAAGGCTTCGGTATTCCACGGCCCCGCGCCGCCCACTTTGGTCAGCTCCCCGGCTCCGGCCGCCACGCCGGGCTTCGAGCCGTCGCTGGCCATGCCCGAGTGAAACAGCAACCGCAGCTCGACGATGGGCAGTATTTTTCGCGAAATGACGGCAATTTCGAGGCCGCTTGGCAACGTGCGCCGGGCGATGCTCGGAAAGTTGGCGGTGGGGGTGACGCCCGAAGCGGGCGCAATGGACAGCGGATCTTTGGCGGGCGCTGGCGGCGGCACCGGCACGGCGTACGAAGGCTCCGGTTGCGGCGGCACGGGCGCCGGGGGCGGCGCGGCGCTGCACGCCAAGAGACCACAGCTGAGCAAACTGGCGAGACGCTTCACGGCTTGCCTCCTTGGGGAGCGCTGGCAGGTGGGGTGGGGGTGGTTGGCTTGGGTGGAGTGGCCGGCGAAGCGGCGGGTTTGGCGGGTGCCCCGGCGGGCGCGGGCGCTGCCGCCGTTGGCTTGCCGGGTGCGGGCGTGGCAGCGGCGGCGGGCGACTTGGCCGGAGCTGCTGCCGCGGGAGCGGTGGGCGGCGCGGCGGCGGGCGGCGCATCGACCGGCAGCACCTCGACGAGCTGTCGGCGTTCTGCGCCGAGGTACTTCTTGACCGCCTTCTGAATGTCTTCGGCCGTCACTGCTTGGTAGTGCTGGAGCTCCCGCGCCAACAAGCGCGCGTCGCCGAAGTACGACTCATACTGGCCGAGCTGGGTCGCGCGGTTCAGGTTGGTTTGCAGTCCGAACACGAACGAGCTGCGCACCCGTCGCTTGACCTTGGCCAGCTCGGCGGCGGGCGGGGGAGTCTTGGCCAGCTTCTCGATCTCGGCTTCCACCAGCTTTTCGACGGCGGGAAGCTTCGCGGTTTCGGTCAACACGGCCGAGATGATGAGCTCGTCCGGTCCGACGTAGTCGTGCGTGCCGGCGGACACCTGCTGGGCGACCGCGCGGTCGCGTACCAACAGCCGCTCGAGCCGCGAGCTGTCACCGTCGGCCAACAGCGAGGTGGCCAGCTCCAGCGCGTAGTGCTCGGGCGTGCGCGAGGCTGGGATCAGGAAGCCGAAGTAGAAACCGGGCGTTTTGGCGTTGGTGTCCTTCACCACGTCTTTGCGCGGCGTGACCTGGGTCGGCATTTCGGGCAGCGGGGCCCGCGCCGGCACGGGCTTGGAAATGCCGCCGAAGTATTGGCGTGCGAGCTTGACCGCTTCGTCGCGATCGAAGTCGCCAGTGACGGTGAGCACCGCGTTCTTGGGCGCGTAGTGCGAGTCGTAGAAGGTCTTGACCCACTCGAGCTTGGCGGCGTCGAGGTCCTGCATGCTGCCGATGGTCGAGCGTGTGTAGGGCGGGTATTCGGCGTACACCAGCTCGCCCAAGCGCATCATGCCCGTCATGTAGGCCGCGTTTTCGTAGCGCATGCGGTACTCTTCTTTGACGACCGCGCGCTGGTTTTCGAAGTTGTCGGCGTTGACGGCCAGCGCGCGCATGCGGTCGGCTTCGAGCCACATCGCCAGCGGTAGCTCGCTGGACGGCAGCACCTCGAAATAGTTGGTGCGGTCCGCCGACGTGGTGCCGTTCAAGCTGCCCCCGCGCTCGGAAATGAAGGTGAAATGCTGACCCTTGGCGACGTGCTCGCTGCCTTGGAACATCATGTGCTCGAACAGATGCGCAAAGCCGCTCTGCCCGGGGCCTTCGTCGCGCGAGCCCACCCCGTACGTGACGGAAACGGCGACGGTCTTGGCGCTGCTGTCCGGTGCGAGCACCAGACGTAAACCGTTTTCGAGCGTGAGCCGCTCGATGCCCTGCCCAAAACGCTCGAGCGAGACGATGGCGGGGTCGGGCGCGGGAGCGCTGCCCGCGGCCGGCGCGCTTGCGGCAGGCTTGGTTGCGGCCGCAGCGGGCGCCACGCCCTGACCCGGAGCCGCGTGCGCCGAACGCGCGAGCACGAAGGGGGCCGTGAGTAGCAGGGAGGCACCGAGCACCGGAAAGCGAGCAGCGAACGCCCGTGGCGCGTTGAGGAAGAAGCGGATTGCCCGTCGCTTGGCTTGCATGGGCGAGGGATCTACCACGACGGTCCGAAATAACCGCTTCCTTAAGTGCAGACGCGGGGAAGTTCCGCGCGAGCCAGAACGCGAAGGCGCGGGGCGCCGGGGCGCCGGGGCGCAGCGCCGGTGCAAGAGGCCAAGGGAAGTGAGCGCTCGGCCGTTTCGTGAGCTATGTTTGAGGGTGAATCCTGATGCTGGTTTTGCTGGGTCCAAGCTTCGCGGGCGGCGACGCTGACTACCAACGCCTGTCCAAGATAACGGGCATGGTGGGGTACGATCTGCGCGCGCGCCTGAAACCCGGGACATGGGGCTTGGTCAAGGCGCTCGCCGACGAGAGCGAGGCGCAACGCCTGGCGTCGGCGCTGGCAGCCGAAGGCTTTCCGATCGTGAGCGTGCCACGAGAGGTCGCGTTCGA
>JBEQSW010000407.1:0-6944 GCA_040348565.1 Myxococcales bacterium
TTCGTCGGCGCGCGCTACGGCCTCTTCTCGAGGGCTGGCGTCACGCTCGTCGTCGGGCTCCTCCTGCTCCTCTTCCTCTTCGCCGTCGTCATCCTCGTCGTCGTCATCCTCGTCGTCGTCATCGTCATCCTCGTCGTCGCCTTCGCCTTCGGCTTCGCCGGGCGCGTCGGGCTCGTTTTCGCCGCCAGAGGGATGGCTGGGGTCCCTGTCTCCGTCTTCGTCATCGTCCGCAGCGTCGGGATCACTCGACTCTTCATCGTCGTCATCCTCGTCGTCGCCGTCATCCTCGTCGTCGCCGTCATCCTCGTCGTCGTCATCCACGCCGGGCGCGGGTGTTGCAACTTGAGACGGCGGGACTGCTGCCACCACGCTGGGCTCGTCTTCGTCGTCGTCATCCTCGTCGTCGTCGGCATCTTCGACAGCAGCGCCGGCCGGCTTGGCCTGGCCAAAGCGCCGCCCGCCGTCGCCCTTGAAGCTCTCACCGTCTTCGTGGCGGTGTCCGCCGGACAAGTAGGCTTCGAAGTCGTCGGGGCGAATCAGGTCTTCGACGTGCAGGAACGCGGCGCGCTCTTGACCGACGTCGATGAAGGCGGCCTGCATCCCGGGCAGCACGCGGGTGACCTTGCCCAGCACGATGTTTCCGACCGTGCCTCGAGCCGCTGCACGTTCGATCTGCAGCTCGGCAATCACTCCCCCTTCAATCAGCGCAACACGGGTTTCACGAATATCGCAATTGATGACCAACGTATTTTTGGGCATGTCCCTCGGACGAAGCGTTTTTCACGCGAGAAAGAAATCTTTCGCGTCGACCTGGTTTTGCTCCATGAGGGAGCCTTCCGGCCGCCTGCCCCAAAGGCGGCAGCCTGGGCCCCAGCTCGGGGCAAAACCGTGACGCTTGCGGAGCAGCGCACCACGGCCAGAACCGGCTGTCAAGTCGGCGAAAACTTTAGCAAATACCACGAGTTGCTGAGGGCTCGGGCGCGCCCGGAGCGGGTTTTTGCCAAGGGCGCGGCGAAAAGATGCGCCGCCTTGACCGGGCGCGGTGCCGCACGGATGCTGGCTCGACATGGCGGCATCGTTCCTGGTTTTGGACATCGAGACGGTGCTCGATCCGGAGCTGCCGATCAGCCAGTCCGCCGAGGCCGAGCGGTTGCCCGCGCCGCCGCACCACAAAATCGTGGTCATCGGCGCGCTCTTGTTCGACCAGACCTACCAGGTACGGCGCATCGCGGTCCTGGCCGAGGGCAAGGACGAGCCGGGCATGCTGCAAGACTTTGCCAAGCTGCTGGAGGAGCGTCGCCCGTGCCTGGTGACGTTCAACGGCCGGGGCTTCGATCTTCCGGTGATCGCGACGCGCTGCCTGCGCTACGGCGTGACCTTTCGCCACTATTACAACTCGCGTGACGTTCGCTACCGCTTCACGCCCGAAGGTCACCTGGATTTGATGGACTACATCGCCGACTTTGGCGCGACCAAATCGGCCAGGTTGGACGTGATCGCCAAGCTGTGCGGCATGCCTGGCAAGGTCGGAGTCGACGGAAAAGACGTCGGCCCCATGGTTCATGCCGGCAAGATCCAAGAGGTCCGCGACTACTGCTTGTGCGACGTGGCCCAGACCGCGGGCGTCTTTCTACGGCTGCAGCTGGTGCGCGGTGAGATCGATCGCGAGCGGTACCTGCTGGGCATGCAAAGCCTGCTGACGGCGATTCGAGAGAATCCGAAGCTTGCCCCGGTGGCCGCCGCGCTCAATGAAGAACGTCTGCTGCTACGAGAAGCGGGCAGCCCGCCCGCCCCGCCGCCCGAAGTGACGGTGGCTGCGCCACGAGCCGACGAAGGGAACCCCTCATGAGTGATTTGGCGACCAAACGCTGCGCGGCCTGCACCGCCGAGACCCCGCGCGTCGCGCCCGACGACGTGAAGCGGATGCTGCAGTCGTTGCCCGGCTACAAGGCGGACATGCTGGTCGGCAGCATCTCGAAGGTGTACGAGTTCAAAGACTTTTACGAGACCATGGCGTTCGTCAACGCGCTCGCCTACATCGCCCACGTCGAGGACCATCACCCCGAGCTGGCCGTCAGCTACAACCGCTGCGCAGTGACGTACTCGACCCACGCCATCGGCGGCCTCAGCGAAAATGACTTCATCTGCGCCGCCAAGATCGAAGCGCTGCTGCGGTAGGCGAACAGCTTGAGCGCCGACCCGCAGGCCTTGGAAGCCGAAGTGAGCCAGCTGCACCGCGAGGCGCAGGACGACTCGAAGAACGACGCGCGTCGACGCGTAGTCGCAGATCGACTTTCTGAGCTGCGCCAGCTTTATAAACGCAACCCGGCCGCCTTCTCGACCGAGGTGCTGGGGATGCTCAGAGAAATCGCGGGGGCGGTGGCGGTTCCGGCGGGCGGGTCTCGGCCCGAGCCGGCGCAGCCACCCGAAGAAGTGCTCAAAGACGTGTTCGGCTACGACAGCTTTCGGCCGGGGCAGCGCGAGATCATCGACGCCGTGCTGTCGGGGCAAGACTGCGTCGGGGTGATGCCGACCGGCTCCGGCAAGAGCTTGACCTACCAGGTGCCGGCCATCGCGCTCGGGCGCTTTGCCCTCGTGGTCTCGCCGCTGATCGCGCTGATGAAGGACCAGGTCGACGCGTTGACCGAGGCGGGAGTGTCGGCGACATTCTTGAACTCGACGTTGTCGTTCGACGAGCGGCGCGACCGGCTGGCGGCCATTGCTGCGGGCAAGCACCGGCTGGTGTACGTGGCACCCGAGGGTTTGGAGGCGTCCGTCGGTCGGCTGCTGGCCGAAGTGCGTCCGTCCCTCATCGCCATCGACGAAGCGCATTGCATCAGCGAATGGGGGCATGACTTCCGGCCCGCGTATCGCAACCTTTCGAGCCTCAAGCGCCGCTTCGGCAACGTGCCGATGTTGGCTTTGACCGCGACGGCGACCCCGCAGGTGATGCGGGACATCGTTCAGCAGCTGGGCATGCGCGCGCCCAAGATGTTCCGCGGCTCGTTCTTTCGCAAGAATTTGCGGCTAGCCAGCTTCGTGAAGGGTGAGTCGTTGGGGCGCACGACGCGCGAGGCCATCGCCAGCTTGGTGCAGGCGCGGCAGGGCGAAAGCGGCATCGTCTACTGCTTGTCGCGCAAATCCACGGAAGAGACCGCTGACTATCTGAAGGAGCAAGGCTGCAAAGCCACTTGCTATCACGCCGGGCTCGCACCCGAGCAACGCGCCAAGGCCCAAGACGCGTTCCGCAACGACGACGTCGACGTCGTGGTCGCCACCATCGCGTTCGGCATGGGCATCGACAAGTCCAACGTGCGCTACGTCATTCACCGCGACTTGCCCAAGTCCATCGAAGGCTACTACCAAGAGATCGGCCGTGCCGGTCGCGACGGCGCGCCCAGCGATTGCATCCTGTTCTATTCCTGGTCGGAGGTCGTGGCGTACGACCGCTTTGCCGACGGCACCGAAGACGACGCCGCCGCCGAGCGTCTGCGTTCGCAGGCGCGCGAGATGTTTCGCTTTGCCGAAGCGTCGCGCTGCCGCCACCAGCTGCTAGCCGAATACTTCGGTGAAAGCCTGCAAAAATGCGGCGAAAGCTGCGACGTGTGCCGCGGCAAAATCGCGCTGCCACCCAAGCTGCGGAAGTCGCGGCGCGGTAGCGAGGCGCCGCGCACGGCTTCTGCCGCCGTGCTGGGCGCCTCCATCGACGGCGAGCTGTTGACGTTGCTCAAGTCGCTGCGTCTGCACTTGGCGCGCGAGAACGGCGTACCCGCTTACCTGATCTTCAACGACGCGACGTTGTTGGAAATGGCCGCGCGCAAGCCGCGCAGCGAAGGCGAGCTGCTGCAGGTTCCGGGCGTCGGCCCCGCCAAGCTGGCCAAGTACGGGACGGCGTTTCTCAAGTTGTTCCGCTAGGCCGCGCCGCTCGGAGCCAGCTGCTCGCGCAACTATTTGCGGTACTTGGCGAGCGACAGGCCCGCGCCTTCTAGCGCGCCGGAAACCAGGCCTGCGATGCGTTTGGCGCCCGCGGCCTCGAAATGGGTGTGATCTTGGCAGAAGAAGTCGCCCAATTTGCCGGCCCCGTAGTTCTCGTCGTTCGGGCAGAAGCCGAGCGAGTTGTAGAGGTCGATGCTCAGCTGGTGTAAATCGAGGAGCGGTACGCCGGTGGCGGTGGCGGCCTCTACGGTTGCGGTCGCGAACCTGCCGCGCGTTGGCTGAGCCACGCTTCCACTGCAGATGATGGCGCTCACCGGCGTGACGAACACGGCTTGGGCCCCGCGCTCTTTGGCGGCCTGCGCCATCGTGGTCAGGTACGTTTTGAAGAGCGTCGTGCCGACGTGCTTGGGGCAAGCGGTGTCGGTGTCGTTGATGCCGAACTGGATGAACAAGAAATCGCCGGCCTTCATGCCAGTGCTCGCGTCCAACATCGCCGTCCAGCGCTTGTCGTAGTTGGGCGAGGTCAAGGTGCACTCTCCGTTTTGGCCGAGGTCGCCGACGCTGGCTTCGTACAACCAACTTTGGATGCTGCGGCCGCCCACCGCGCTGTTCACGACGGTGACGTTGTCGTTGAAGAGCGCGTCGAATTGGCTGCCCCAGCCGCACGGACAGGCGCTGTTGCAGTTCTGCACTGTCGAGTCTCCGGCGATCCAAACCGGCGTCGCTCAGAGTGGCAGCAGCACGCGAAATTCACTGCCTACGCCGACGCGGGAGTGCACGCGCACTTGCCCGCCGTGGCCTGCCACCAGCCGCCGCACGATGGACAGGCCTAGCCCGACGCTGCCGCGCTCGCTCTTTTGCGTGTCACGCTGGCGGTACGGGTCGAAAATGTAAGGCAGATCTTCGGGCGGGATGCCGGGCCCGTTGTCGACGACGGCCACGATGGCGAACGTGACGCCTTGCTCGACCCCCACGCCTTCTTCGGTGCCGAGCAGCAAATTCACCGAGCCGCCCGGGGGGCTGTACTTGATGGCGTTTTCCAGCAGGTTGGCGAAAACGCGATCGAGCTTTTCCGGGTCGCCAAGCACTTGAGGAACGGCGGAAAGCTGCTGCATCACGAGATTGATGCCGCGTTGACGGGCGTGGTGGCGCGCGGCGCTCAGGGCCGCCTCCGCCAAGTCGTACAGATCGATGGGCTTTTTCTGCAGCTCGCTGCCTAGGTGTTGGGCGCGATAAAGCTCCAGCAGCTCTTGCACCAAGCGCAGGATCTTGTCGTAAGAGCCGCGCGCGTGAACGAGCAACTCCGGATCTTGCTCGACCTCGCCGCTCAGCGCCGTGCCGATGACCTGCAGCGGGGACTTGAGATCGTGGACCAACATGGCCGACAGGCGTGCGCGCATGGCATTCAGCTGCTCCAGTTGCGCGTTGGCTTGGGTCAGGCGCACGTTGTGCTCGCGCAGCTCGCGCTCCATGCGGCAAAGCCGCACCTGAGCTTCGACGCGGGCCAGCACTTCTTCGGCTTGGAAGGGCTTGGCGACGTAGTCGCGGCCGCCGGCTTGGAAAGCGCGCAGCTTGTGCTCGGTATCGTCGAAGGCGGTGATGAAGATCACCGGCACCGCCTGCAGATCCGGAATGGCGCTGAGTGCGCGGCAGGTCTCGAAGCCGTCCATTTCGGGCATGGCCACGTCGAGCAAAATGCACTCCGGTGGCAGCAAGCGCGCGGCTTCCAGCGCCCGCTGGCCCGAAGTCACGGCGCGCACCCGGTAGCCTTGCTCCGAAAGCACCTTGGACAGCACCTCCAGATTGGCGGGCTGGTCGTCGACCAAGAGCACGTTACCGCGATGTTCCGACGTCATGACTGGCGTGGCCCCACCGACGCCGCCGCCGAGGAGACCGACCCTGAACGCTTGAGTCTAGCCAGGAGCGCATCGGTGCGAAAGGAGGCGATTTCGGCGACGAGCGTGCTCGCTTTTGGCCCGCGCTTCTTGGCCCATTCCGCGGCCGAGAAGACGTCTCCCAAAGTGAGAAGCTCGATGAGCTGCCCTCGCTCGGCGTCCCCGAGGCTGTCGACGTCGAATGTTTCTGGTGTGTCGGCGAGCGCCGACGAGGGGGGCTCGGGCGCGCTCGGGTAGACGACGAGCTTCACCGGCAAGAGGCGGTCGATGGCCGCGAGCACGGCGTCGGTGCGGAACGGCTTGGGTACCCAGGCGTCGAACCCGAGCCGCTCCGCGCGCTCGCTATCGAGATCGATGATGCTGGCGGTGATGACCACGACCGGCAGTCGGGGCGTGCCTTCTCGACGTTCGCGGTCACGAATGCGCTTCACGACCTCGGTGCCGTCCATGCCGCCCATCTTGACGTCGAGCCAAACCAGCGACGGCCGCTTCTTTTCCAGGTAGGCCAGCGCCGCTTCACCGCTCTCGGCCTGCTCTGCCTCGAAGCCGATGACACGCAGGAGCTCGCACAGCACCTCGCGGTTGGTGGCGCGGTCGTCCACCACCAGCATCGGCAGAAGACCGTGGTCTTGCGGGGCGCGCTGGGTGCGCCGCTCGCGCGCTTGCTCGGGCTCGGACAAGCTCTCGGGCGCGTCCACCTCGACCGTGAACGTCGCGCCCTGCCCGACCTCGCTCTCGAGCGTGATGTCTCCGCCCATGGCGCGCGCGATCTGGCGGCTGATGTGCAGACCGAGCCCGGTGCCTTCTCCCGATCTTCGGCCCAGCTCACCTTGGCTGAAGCTTTGAAACAGGTTGGCTTGCTCGCTCTTGGCGATGCCGGGCCCGCTGTCCTCGACTTCGAAGCGCAGGCGCTCGTCGTGCCAGCTCATGGTGATGCGCACGCTGCCTTGCGCCGTGAATTTCAGGGCGTTGCCGGCCAAATTCAGCAGCACCTGCAGGAGCCGGCGACGATCAGCGGCAATCGTAGCCGGGATTTCGCCCTCGCTCTCGATCTCGAGCGAAAGGCCACGGGTGCGGGCTCGCTCGACCAGCATGCGTGACACTTCGGCCAAC
>JBEQSW010000455.1:0-6970 GCA_040348565.1 Myxococcales bacterium
GTGGCGCTCGGCTACCTACAGGGGCCGTCGCCGAAGAGCAGCTTGCTCTTGTCCAGCTCGGTGCTGTGGGGCAGCGCCATCGGCTCCATGTTCGGCTATGGCGCGACCGCCGCCAATCAAGGCTATGGCTTGTCCAACGACGGCGCCGCGCGCGGCGGGCTGATCGGTTTCAACGTCGGGCTGCTCGCCGCGGCCGGGCTTTCGACCGTTTACATTCCCACCTACAAGTCTCTCGGCGCCATGTGGCTCGGGGCCGGCATCGGGTTCGCGGCGTCGTTACCGGTGTACTTGCTGTACGCGGGCGACGGCGGTCCGCCGGCCAAGCGCGGGCTCATCTTCAGCGGCGTCGCCACCACCCTCGGCATCGGCGCCGGCGCCCTCTTCACCATCAACTCGGAAGACTCGGCCAGCGCGGACGCCCCGCCCCGCTTTGCTCGCATCCACGGCTTCTCTCCCTTCACGGTCGAAAAGGGCGCCGGCGTCGCGGTCGTGGGCGAGCTCGAATAGCCAAAGGTTAGCCGACATCCCGGGTCGAACCGTCGAGGTTTGCCCATGCGATGCTCGAGACCGTTTGCTGCCGCTCTGGCGTTCTCCGTGCTTGGCCTGACCGGCGCCGCCAGCGCCCAGACCAAAGACACCGATTACAGCTACCACTTCGAAGACGATCTGATGGTCGGCGACACCTTTGCCTCGCCGCCACCACCAATCATCGTTCGGCGCACCAGCCCGCGCATCATGTTCCTGCGCCCGCGCGCCAACTTCGTCGCCGAGCTGCTCAAATCCGTCGAATCGCTCTGACCGGGTCTCGGCTGCCGAATCGCATCCCCTACGGATTCATTGCATCTTGGGCTGCCGCGCCGCAGATCTCTTTCAGAAACTTTCGTAGCGATGCCAGGCCAAGCCGGGCGACCGCTTCGGGCTGCCGCCGCGCTGGCGGGTCGTGTCGAGAGCCTCCGAGATTTTTTCACAAGGAGGACGGGAGGACGGGAGGCGTGCGGGGAAGGCGAGAACGCATTTTTGTTTTTGGAGGACCAAAACCAAAAATATTTCCTTCGTAGAGAAAGCCGGAGGGGTTGAGCCCGCGACGCTGCTGCAGACTCGCTGGCGGCAGCGCGTACCCCAAAATTCTCGCCTCTGTTTGGCCCTCCCGCCCTCCCGTCCTCCCTGTGAAAGAATCTCGATCGCACGAGGTGGCCTTTCGCCGCTGCAGAAGCTTCTGCGAGCCAGGCTGCGGATTGGCAGCCCAAGAGGTCGTCGGCCGACGAGCTGGAGGCGTACCTGGGCGAAAATCAAGTCCTTTCGGCTCGATCCGCTGCTCTCGGCAGCGCCTTCTGATACGCTTTCCGCCTGGATGGCAACGGTCCGCTACTTCCCGAACGATGGTCCGCCGATTCTGACTGCGCTGCACAAGCCGGTCACGACCCTCGGTCGCGCGCTCGGCAATGACATCCACCTGCCCGACGCCAGCGTGGCGCACCACCACGCGCAGATCGTCTTCAATGGTCGCGACTTTCAGCTGGAGGAGCTCGACCGCGAGGGCGAAATCCTCATCAACGGCAAGAAAAAGCGGCGCGCGCGTCTCGCCAACGGCGACCGCTTCACGCTCGGTAAAGCTCAGCTCGGTTTCAGTTTTTTCACCGAGGTTTCCACCGACGCAGCCGAGACCAAGAGCGAGAAGGCAGACAAGAGCGACATCGAGGGCATCCGTCGCCTTCAGGCTTTCAGTGAACGGCTGATGACCAGCCGTTCCGTCGACGAGCTCCTCGAGGCGCTGCTCGACGCGATCATCGAGCTGACCGGCGCCGGTCGCGGCGTCGTGCTGTTGGTGGATCCGGGCGACGCCAAAGACAGCGTGCCGCGCGTGCGCGCCTCGCGCAATCTGCAGCGCGAAGCCATTCAAGACGCCTCCGGCGCCATCAGCGACAGCATGGTGCGGCAGGTGATCGAGACGCGCCGCCCCGTGATCGTCAGCGACGCGCTCACCGACACGACCTTTGGCAAGAGCGAAAGCGTGATCGCGCTCAAGCTTTCGAGCGTGATGTGCGTGCCGTTGCTCAGCCAGGGCGAGGCCATCGGCGCGCTCTACGTCGCCAACGACGAGGTCAAGCACCTGTTCGAGCGGCCGCAGCTGGACCTTTTGCAGATTTTCGGCGCGCAAGCGTCGCTGATCTTGCAAAACGCCATGCTGCTGTCGGCCCTGCGCGCCGACAAAGAAAAGCTCAGCGCCGAGCTGTCCGACAAGCGCTTCGGTGAAATCATCGGCAGCTGTCCGTCGATGCTCGAGGTGTTTCGCAAGCTGCAGAAGGTGGCGGCAACCGACATCAACGTGCTCATCACCGGCGAAACCGGCACTGGTAAGGAGCTGATCGCGCGCGAGCTGCACCGCCGCAGCAACCGCGAAAAAGGCCCGTTCGTCACCGTCAACTGCGGCGCCATCCCCGAGAACCTGATCGAGAGCGAAATGTTCGGTCACGTGAAGGGGGCGTTCACGGGCGCCATCGCCAGCCGCGCTGGCAAGTTCCAGCAGGCCGACGGCGGCACCTTGTTCTTGGACGAAATCGGCGAGCTGCCGCAGCCGATGCAGGTGAAGCTGCTGCGCGCTCTGCAAGAGCGCGTGGTGTTTCGCGTCGGCGACAACCGGCCCGAGAAGTGCGACATCCGCATCGTCGCCGCCACCAACCGCAATCTCGAAGAGATGATCAAGACCGGTGAGTTCCGCGAGGACTTGTACTACCGGCTCAACGTCGTGAACCTGTGGCTGCCGCCTCTGCGCGACCGTGGCGACGACGTGTTCATCATCGCCAAGGCTCTCCTCAGCAAGCACGCCGACGAGCTGAACAGCCCGGTGCGCGGCTTCTCGCCCCAAGCCCTGGCCGCCATCAAGAAGTACGCCTGGCCCGGCAACATTCGCCAGCTCGAGAACCGGATCAAGAAGGCGCTCGTGTTGTGCGACCGCACCCTGCTCGGCCCCGAAGACTTGGATCTGGGTCCCGAGGCGGAGCAGCCGATCGTGCCGTTGGAGAAGGCGAAGGAAGACTTCCAGCGCCGCTACGTGCTCGAGGTGCTGGAGCGCAACAACGGCAACCGCACCCAAACCGCGCGTGACCTCGGGGTCGACCCGCGCACCATCTTTCGCTACCTCGAAAAAGAACAGAATCCGATGCCGAGCGGCGCTACCCAGAGCGCCATCATCGATCCGGAGTGACGGTGTCCGGCTCGCTCACGGCCGCGCCGCTCGAGCTCGACCTGGGGCCTGCCGTCGCGACCGCTGGCTTCGTAGTCCTGGATCACGACGCCGTGATCGCGTCGCTTTCGGGCTTTTCGGTCGAGGGATTGCCCGAGCGCGCCGTAGCCAAGCGTCGCGCCGAGTTCTTGGCTGGCCGCTGGGCGGCGCGAACGGCGCTTTCGGCTTTGGGCTTCGACGCGACTCCTACGCGCAACGAAGATGGCTCTCCTAGCTGGCCCGCAGAGGTCGTTGGGTCCATCACCCACGGCGCCGAGCGCGCGCAGTGCGCGGTGGCACATCGCGAGCAGTTGCGCTCCATCGGCATCGACGCCGAGCGCTTGATGGGTGAAGGCGCGTCCGTCGAGCTGCGGGCTCGCATTTGCAGCTCGGCCGAGCGGGCGTTGTTGGCGGGCAGCATCGCGGCGCCCGAGCACCACCTGGTCACCTTCGCCTTTTCGGCCAAGGAGAGCTTGTACAAGTGCCTGTATCCTCTGATGGGGCGCTTCATGGACTTTGGTGCCGCGCGGGTGGTGGCGGCGGAAGCGCAGGTCGACGGGGCGCGGGTAGTCGGTGAGCTGACTCTGGAGCTCAGCGTCGATTGGTCGGACGAGCTGCGACAGGGGCTGCGTTTGCCGGCGCGTTTTGTCGCGACGGAGCGCCACGTCGAGAGCGCCGTGCTGCTGTCCGCTTAACGTTTTTTCAAAGGTTCAGGGGCTTGCGGTTGGGGGCGCGGGAATTATGTGAGGCCGTACTCAAAAAAGCCGTGGCCCATCCTTCTCGCTCTCCGCTCTCACCGCCGCAGCCGGCAGATCCGGCTGAAATCGTGGAGAAATCTCCAGCTCGTCGCCGGTCGCGCGGCCGGCCGCCGGTCATCTCCACCGAGCGGCTGCTGGAGGTAGCGCGCGAGGTGTTTTTGGAGCTGGGCATTCGGGCCACCACGTCCGAGGTGGCGGCGCGCGCCGGCATTGCCGAAGGCACCATCTTTCATCGCTTCAAGTCGAAGGAAGAGCTGTTTCGCGCCGCCATGAATTTCGATCCGGACACGGCCCTGGCGCTGGTCGAGGCGCTGTTGGCCAGCGCCGGCCAAGGTGACCTGCGGCGCACGCTGGTCGAGTTCGCCGAGCGCTTCATGGCCTTCGGACGCGTCGCCATGCCGGTGATGATGATGTCCTGGTCCAACCCCGAGAATCAGATGTGCGCCGAGCGCACGTCGGAGCGCAGCACGCGCTACCAGCGGGTTCTGGGCGCCCTCAGCGGCTTCTTCGCGGCCGAGATGGCGCGTGGCCGTCTCCGCCGGGCCGATCCCGAGGTGATGTCGCGCATCCTCATCGGCAGCTTGCATCACTTCTGCATGACCGAGCTGTTCATGGGTGGCAGAGAGAGCAAGCTGACCCACCAAAGTTTTGCCGAGCAAGTCGTCGACGTGCTCTTGGCTTCGGGCGTGGCGCCCGCCGCCGTGCCGCTCGACCGCGTGAGCGAGGGTGGAGAAGGACCGAAATGAAACGTTACGAAAAAGGCTGGATTTCCGGCCTACTGGCGTCGTTGGTGCTGCTGGGGGCCGGCCATGCCGGTGCCACGCAGCCGCTGGAATCGTTCTTGGAGCGCGCCAAAACGCAAAGCTTCGATGCGCGCGAAGCCATCGCGACCGAGCGGCAGCGTATCTCGGAGGCCGACGCGGCCGTCGGCAAGCTGACGCCGTCGTTCACGGCGCGCGGCGTGTACACCCGCAACCAATACGAGGCGGCCGTGCAGCTGCCCGGGACGGCCACCAAGCTGGTGATCACGCCGCTCAATCAGCTCGACGCCTTCTTGCAGCTCGACGTGCCCATCGTCGACTTGGCAAGCTACCATCGCTACAAGGCGGCCTCGGCGCTGGCCGAAAGCGCCACCGAGCAGAAGGGCGCGACGACCATCGACGTCGCACGCAGCGTTGCGCGTTCGTACTATCAATACTTGGGCGCCGACGCCCTCGTGCAGTCGGCGCGTGAGTCGGTGAAGGCGGCCCAGGCCAACCAGAAGAACGTCGACGATCGCCGCGCAGCCGGCGCCGCAACCGATCTGGATCACGAGCGCGCCGCCGCCAGCGTGGCGCGCGCCGAGCAGGATTTGGCCGACGCCGAGCTGTCGCAAGCCTTGGCGGGCCGCGCGCTCGAGACCCTGAGCGGGCTCAGCCCCGATCCGGCCCAGCCCGCGCCCGAAGACGACTTGCACGGCGAGGGCGAGCTTCGCAACTGGTTGTCGCTCGCGGCTACGACTCCGGGCCAGCGCGTGGCGCAAAAGTTGGGCGAGGCGGCGGAGCAGAATCGCAAGGCGGCGAACCGCGCGCTGTTCCCAACGTTGGCGGGGTCGGCCCAAGAGCGCATCACCAACGCTACTGGCTTCAGTGGCCGGACCAGCGCCTACACCTTGCAGCTCATCTTGGCGTGGCGGCTCGACTACGGCACCATCGCCAGCAGCGACGCGCAGAGCGCCGCGCTCGAGGTGCAGCGCGTGAGGGTGGAGCGCACCCGGCGCGCCTCCGAAGACGCCGCTTTCGAAGCGTTTCGTCGCGTCGAAGCGGGCGTGGCCAAGAGCCGTTCGGCTCGGGCGCAAGCCAGCGCCGCCGCGCGCGCAGCCACCCTGTCGGCGGACCGCTACAGCGCGGGCGTGGCGACGCAGCTGGACGTCACCCAAGCCCAGCGAGACGCGTTCTTGGCAGCGGCCGCGAAAATCCAGGCCGATGCCGATCTGGCCTTTGCGCGGGCCGCGCTGCGGCTGGCCAGCGGTGTGCCAGTGTCCGACAAGCGTCCGCGCTGATTGCTGAGACCAATATGAAAGCTCGACCCAGCATCCGCTCCTCCTTCGTCCTGATGTCGCTGCTGGTGGGCGTGTCCGTGCTCGGAGCCTGCAAAGGCTCGGCCGAAGCCACCGCGGCCGCTGCCGCCGCCAAAGAGGAGCCGCCGGTCAGTGTCCAGACCGAAGCGGCTCGCGTCATCGAGGTGCCGCGCACGCTACGCCTGACCGGCACCTTGCGCGGTGACCGCGAGACGGACTTGGCCGCCAACGCCAATGGCCGCGTGCTCGCGACCTCGGTCGAGCGCGGTGAGCAGATCAAGCCCGGGCAAGTGCTGGCCAAGCTCGACACGCGCGCGGCCGCGCTCTCGGCCGCCGACGCGCGCGCGCAAGTCGACAGCATCAAGGCACAAGCCGGCCTCGCGCGCGTCGAATGCGAGCGCTACGAGCAGCTCAAAGCCAAGGGCGCCATCAGCGACTTGGAGTATCAGCAGAAGATTGGCCAGTGCGAAACGCTGCCGCTCAACGTGCAGGCGGCATCCGCGCGCGCGGCGTTGGCCGCTCAAAACGTGGGCGACGGCGTGATTCGCGCTCCCTTTGCCGGTGTCGTCACCGAGCGCTTCGTCGAGGTTGGGCAGTTCGTTCGCCAAGACTCGCGCGTGGTGACCATCGTCTCGGTCGATCCCTTGCGCTTACAAATCGCGGTGCCGGAGGCGCAAGTGGCTAGCGTCAAGGAGGGCGCCGAGGTCAGCTTTCGGGTGGCGGCTTACGCTGACCGACGCTTTACCGGCAAGGTACGCTTCGTGTCGGGCGCGCTTCGAGCCACCACACGAGACTTGGTGGCGGAGGCTATCGTACCCAACGCCGAGCACCTGCTGTTGCCCGGCATGTTTGCCGACGTAGAGCTCACGGTCGGCAGCGAGCGCTTGCCCAGCGTGCCGGCGTCGGCCGTGACCGAGCTGGACGATCAAG
>JBEQSW010000456.1:0-6870 GCA_040348565.1 Myxococcales bacterium
CGCCGATCTCGAGCGCGTGGTAGTCGGCGATACTGAGGCCGCCCACGCGATACGACAGCGCGGTTGCGTTCAGCCGCCGCCCGCCACAAGCCGCGCACGGATCGTACGAACGGTAGCGCGCGAGCAAGACGCGCACGTGCATCTTGTACGTCTTCGTCTCGAGCCACTTGAACCAGCCGACGACGCCCGGAAACAAGCCCTTGTGCCAGCTGCCATCACCCTCGAGGATGAGCTTCTGCTGCGCCGCGCTCAGGCTTTGGAACGGCACGTCGCTGGGGATGCCGTGACGTCGGCACAGCTTCTTCAGCTCGGCGCGCTCCCATTTGGTGGAGCCGCCACGCCAAGGCCGCACCACTCCGTCGTCGATGGAGCGCGTGGTGTCGGGAATCACCTTGGACAGATCCACGCCCAAAGTGCGGCCGAAGCCGCGGCAAGTGGGGCACGCGCCGACCGGCGATTCGTAGCTGAACAGCCCCGCGCGCGCGCCTTCCAGTGATTTGGCGCACTGGGGGCAAGCCAGCCCGCGCCGCAAGCCGTGCGTCGCGTCGCCCACGTGCAGCTGCAGAAAGCCGAAACCACGCTGCCAGGCGACCTCCACGGCGGCGGCGACCCGCGATTTTTCCGCGCCGCTGGCGATGCGGTCGACCACGACGTCGAGCGAGCCGAGCTTGGCCGCGGCCGATGGCTTCAAGGTGTCGATGTCTTGCGCCTCGCCGGCCACGAGCAAACGGCGGTAGCCGTCGCGCGTCAGCTGCTCACGCACCTCCAAGTACTGCTCACGCCCCGCCACCGGTACGGCGTAGCTGATCATCAGCCGTTCACCGCTCGCCGCCTCGGCGACGCGCTCGGTGGCACGCGCGATGGTGAGCTCGACCCCGGGCAGCTCGTGGTCGGGGCAAACCGCGATGGATTCGCGCAAGAACAGCGCGGCCAAGTACGGCTCGATGTCGGCCATCGTCGCCACCGTCGAGCGCGAGCTCTTCACCGGTGCGCGCCGATCGACCGCGATGCCGGCCGGCACCGGCTCGAGCCGCGTCATGGGTGGGCGCTCCAGCCGTTCCAAAAACTGGCGGGCGTAAGGGCTGAAGCTCTCGACGAAGCGCCGTTGGCCTTCGGCGTACAGGGTGTCCAGGGCCAGGCTGCTCTTGCCGGCGCCGCTAACCCCTGTGATTGCGACGATTTGTCCCGGCTCCAGCGTGACGTCGACGCCCTGTAAATTGTGCGTCCGCGCGCCTTCGAGGATCGTCTTCTGCATCCGGGAGCGGCAACGTAATGCCGGAGTCGCGACCTGACAATGTTGCCCGGCCCAGGGGCGCATGGCTAAATGTGGCACCTTGAAAGCTCGCTCTTGGTCGGTGGTTGGGTGGCTTGCGTGCTCGTTACCGCTCCTGGGGTGCAGCAGCACCGAGGACACGAAGAACGCGGGCGCCGCCGGCTCCAGCAGCTCCGGCGGCAGCGCCAGTAACTCCGGCGGCAGCTCCAGCGGCGACGCGCCCACCTGGCACGCCGACATCGCGCCGCTCGTCAGCGAGCATTGTCTGGGTTGTCACACCGACGGCGGCATTGCCCCCTTCAGCCTCGAGAGCTACGCGCTCGCCAAAATGTGGAGCGGCTCCTTCGAGGGCGTGCTTCCGAGCCGCACCATGCCGCCGTTTTTGGCGGCCGACACCGCCGATTGCAAACCCCGGTTCGGCTTCAAAGACGACTTGAGGCTTAGCGACGAACAGATCGATCTTTTCAAGCGCTGGAACGAAGCCGGCAACCCCGAAGGGGATCCCAAGACAGCGGCGCAGTTGCCAAACCCGCCCGAGCGAGAGCTGAGCGACGCCGAGGTCAGCACCAAGATCCCGGCGACCATCACCGTCAGCGGTCCGGGCGACAAATTCGTGTGTTTTTCGCTCACCCCCGATCTCAGCGCGCTTGCCGCCACCGGCGCCGCGGCCGCGCTGCTCGGCGATCACGTGCTGATCAACGCGGCGCAAATCCACCCCGGCAACGATTCCATCGTGCACCACGTGCTGGTCTTCACCGACGAGGCGGGGCAGAGCGCCGCCCTGGCCGGTGACAAAGGCTACTACGACTGCTTCGGTGGCCCTGGGCTCGATGACCCGAGCCTGGTGATGGCATGGGCTCCCGGCGCGACCCCGCTGATCGCCCCGGAAGGGGTCGCGATGGTGGTGCCGACCAAGGGTCGCTTGGTGATGCAAGTGCACTACCATCCGGCCGCCACCGAGCAGACCGACAGCGGCACTTCACTGCAGCTGCGCGGCTACGGCAGCGGCATCCCCGACTACGTTTCCACCCTGCAGCTGATCGGCAACGCCCACAATAAAGCGAGCGGTCTCCAAGCGGGGCCGGACGACAGCGGCGCCCCCGAGTTCCGCATCCCCGCGGGCGCAACGAACCACACCGAATCCATGCTCTTCACCATGCCCGCCAACACGCCCGACTTCCGGCTGTGGGCGGTGGGCACGCACATGCACTACGTCGGCACCGACATGCGCATCGGCGTGACGCGCGCCACCCCCGGCGGCGAGCCGGCCGACGAATGCCTGCTCGACACCCCGAAGTGGGATTTCGACTGGCAACGCGGGTACCGCTACGACGTCCCGATCGAGCAGGCGCCGCTGATCAAGGCCGGCGACGTGCTGAACCTGCGCTGCAACTACGACAACAGCATGCAGAACGCCAACGTCGCCAATGCGCTCGTCGAACAGGGGTTGAGCGAACCGCGGGACGTCGTTCTCGGCGAAGAGACGCTGGACGAGATGTGCCTCGGTATCTTCGGCTTCGCCCAAAAAGTCTCCGATCTGCTCAAGTAAGTCCGCCGAACGCTTGCTGAAAGCCGGGTCTGCCCGCATATTGCCGGCCCTCAGGACCCGGAGCGATGGCGGCAGACAAGAAGAAACCCGGCGGCGACCGGCTGATTTCGAAGAATCGCCGCGCCAGCTTCAACTACGAGCTGGGCGACGCCTACGAGGCCGGGCTCGTGTTGATCGGCAGCGAAGCGCGCTCGCTGCGAGAAAACACCGCCGACCTGACCGACGCCTGGGTGGACATCGACGCTCGCAACGAAGCCTGGGTCAAAGGCATGCGAGTGCCGCCCCTCAAGCACGCCGCCTTCGGCCACGACGAGCGCCGTCCGCGCAAGCTGCTCTTGCATCGCGAGCAGATCGACAAGCTGCGCGGCTTGGTCGATCGCGACGGCATGACGCTCATCGTCACCAAGTGCTACATCAAGAGCGGTAAAGCCAAGCTCGAGTTCGCCATCGCGCGCGGCAAGAAGACGCACGACAAGCGCCACGCCTTGCGCACCAAGATGGCCGATCGAGAAGCCGAAGCGGCGGTGCGTCGGGGGCGCAAAGGGCCATGAGCAACGACGAGCCGGCGGCGTCGACTCCCGTCGTCCAACCCGTACCGCTGCAGCTGAAACGCGGCGGCGGCGATGCCTTCATCGTTGAGCACAAGGCCGACTTCGTGACGCTGGCGTCGGTCGCGCCGTCGCCGCCCGGCTCCACGGTGGAAGCCACCCACACCGCCGGCGAGCGCAGCGTGACGGTGCGAGTGAAAGTACGCGGCTGCCGCCGTCATCCACTGCCTGACGGCCGCGACGGCTTTTGCATCGACGGACGCTTCGTCAGCCTCACCCGCGCCGACCGCGAAATCTTGTTCGGGTCTCAGATCGAGTCAAATTCGCGATCCACATCTGAAACATAGTTCGCGAACGAGACACAGAGCTGCACTCCAAACGCTCGTAAGTGGCTGATATCGCGTGGCGGAACCGCTGGCACGTCCGGTGCAATACGGACAGACAGGCGGCACTCGAATCTCCCTCCGCTACCTGCGTGGTTCTGTTTCCCGTTCCCTCCTTCTGTTGCCCTGTCGAGTGCCGCCGCCCCGTTCTCAGCGGCCGGGCGCCCCATCCCCTGGCTCCCGGACCGCTGTTCTTCTTCTCAATAGGCTGTAGCGCTTCCCTCGTTGCAGCCTGTTGCACTGTTCCCAACGGGTCTCGGTGAATCCCCTCGCCGAGACCCGTTGTTTTTTACCCCCGCTCCCCCATCGGCCCGGCCCGCCCTAGTGCAGCGCATGTGACCTGCGGTCAACAATCGCTACGCGATTGTCCGCTGCGCGGCATGCGCCGCACTAGTGTCTTTCTCGCTGGGGCTTCGCCCCAGACCCCGCGTCCGCTTCGCGTCCGCCTAGTGCAGCGCCGCTTCCCAAAGTTGATGCTATCTCACTTGCGCTGCACTAGCGCGCTCCGGGCCGATGCCTTTTCTAGCGCGCGTTTTGGCGCAGCAGGGGCGTGATCGATGCGGGCCGCAGCCAGCGTTGCACGCTACCGGTCAGGTTTCGGCTCCCGCGCGCCTCCAGCTGGCCGTCGCCGAGGGCCGCTTTGAGCGTGCTCTCACCGGTGAATAGCTGCGCCAGGGTCCGCCGCTTGCACGTCAGCGTGATGTCTTCCTTCCGTCCCGGCGGCTCCGCGCACAGCTCCAGTTGCCCGTCGTCGATGAGCAGCCACCAACGTCGCAGCTTGCCGTGCAGGTCGTCGAAGACGAAGGCCACGACGCCGTGAGCTTGCGGAAACGCGCTCGGGTCGAAGTTCTGCTGCACTCGCAGCATGATGAGCTCGACGTCCAGCTCGTCGCGGTTCATGCGGCTGCGCACCCAGCGCTGGCCCCAAACCGCCATGCTTTCGATGAGCGGCGCCAAATCCTCGCCCATGGGGGTCAGCCGGTATTCGCTCACGGCCGCGCCCTGGGCCTCGACCTTCTCGACGATGCCATGCTCCACCAACGCCTTGAGGCGAGACGACAAGACGCTGGGCGAAATACGCCCCAGGCCGCGTTGCAGATCACGGTAGCGAGTCGAGCCCGAGACGAGCTCGCGCACCACCAGCAGCGTCCACCGCTCGCCCAGCACTTCCGAGGCTTTGGCGATTGGGCAAAATTGTCCGAGCTTCATGCGACTCCAATCGCGGAGGAGCCTACCAACTACGTTTTTCGTAGCAAGCCAGACGTGCGCGCACTTCTATTTTCGAAGTAGCTACGCTGGCGCGGCGTCTCATGCTCCGTTCGTCGCGCTGCGAGAGCGCAGACGGAACCAAGGAACTACTCATGCTCGGGTTCATTTATAGTGTTGCGTCGTATCTGGGCTTTCTAGCCACGTTCGTCTACTTTGCTTGGTTCAGCGCCGGTGTAGCCGCGACCAAGACCGTGAACAACGGCACGGCGGGCAGCGCGGCCTTTGCGCTGGCCGTCGACCTCGGCCTGGTCTTGCTATTCGGTCTACAGCATTCGCTCATGGCTCGAGCGGGCTTCAAGCGCGTGCTGACCCGCGTCGTCCCCGTCCACCTCGAACGCGCAACCTACGTGCTGGTGTCGACCTTGGCTTTGGCGCTGCTGATGTGGCAATGGCGTCCACTGTCCACGACGCTGTGGCACGTGGCAAACCCGAGCCTGGCGGCCGCTCTCTGGCTCGTCAACGGCGTGGGTTGGGTGGGCGTGCCGGTTTCGAGCTTGATGATCGATCATTTCGATTTGTTCGGGCTCAAGCCCGCTTTCAACGGCTGGCGGCGCTCGAGCTTCGAACGTCGGGGGTTCGTGTCACCCCTGCTCTACCGCTACGTTCGTCATCCGATGATGAGCTCGCTGCTGATCGGGCTGTGGGTGACGCCGGAGATGACCGTTGGCCACCTGTTGTTGTCGCTCGGCATGAGCGCGTACATCGTGATTGGCGTGCATTTCGAAGAACGCGCGTTGATACGGGAGCTGGGCCAACCGTACGTCGACTATCGGGCTACCACGCCGCGGTTTCTTCCCTGGCGCGCGTCAGTGACCAAGGCCGCGCGCAACCATTCAGAAGCACGCCCTAAGGAGGCGTGACCACGACGCCGAGTGACGCGCCCCACCAAAAGCCGCGCAGGTGCTGGGCGCGTTCATCGGTGTCGTAGGGCACCGTTCGTAACAGGCCGCCCGCGTCCGCCGCCAGCAGCGCGCGCACTTGGCGGCCCAGCCGCACTTCGAAGCGCGGCGCGAACGAAAGCCGCGCGGTCCAAGAGCTGTCTTGTCCGACAATGGCGTCGAGCGAGCGCGCTTGGGGCGCCGCGATCAGCAGAGCGGCCGCCTGCAGCCCCAAGTCCAAATCTAGTCCGCGCGTCAGCGCGATGCGATACGCCGGCCCCAGATGTAAGCCCGCAAGCTCGGCGCTCAACCCCGGCTGCAGCGAGCCGGTCCAATGCTCGGCGCCTATGTCCAGCCGTAACGGGCCGCGCAGAGTGAGCTCACCCGTCACGCGCTGCCCGAACAGCCTCATCTTTCCGGGGACGGCCCCGAGAGCCAGCTCGGAGCGCAGCGCCACCGGACCGTCTTGGGTGCGCTCGCGCTGGTCGCGGGCGCGAGCTTCGCGGGCTTTTTTCAGGCGCTCGTCGCGAGCTAGCGTGGCTTCGCGCTTCCTGGCCAGCCGCCGCCCGAGCTCGGCCGCCGCCAGCGCCACGCGCCGCGCCACCAATTGCGGGGTCTCGCCCGCGCCGCTGAGCACGCGAGCGCCGTGGTACTCGCCGCGCTCCCACAGCTCGATGCGCAAGCTGCCGTCGGCGCGACCCAGGACTCAAAAGAACAGCACCGAAGCGCCGCGCGCGCTGCCATTCACCGGCAAAGCGACGTCCGACAGCTCCAACGGCACGAGCCGACGCGCGCTGCGCGGATCCACTAAGCGCTCGGCAACGGCGTCTATCTCGACGACGACGCTGGCGGGCGCCGCCAGAGCGGAACGGCTCGATGAGACGAACAGCGCCGCCACCAGCGCTACCAGCCACGCCAGCCAGCGGACGCGTCGTACGTCAGTGCTCGCGTGCGGCGGCGGCCGGAGGCG
>JBEQSW010000460.1:0-4973 GCA_040348565.1 Myxococcales bacterium
GCAAGGTCGGAAACCGATTGGCCAAAAGGCTGGTCCAGCGCGGCGAAAACGTGCGCGCCTTGGTGCGCAATCTCGGCCGCGCCACCGATCTGCGCGAAGCGGGCGTAGAGCTGGTCGAGGGCGATCTGCTCGAGCCGGCATCGCTGGCGGCCGCCGTCGAAGGAGTGGATGCCGTGGTCCACTGCGCGGCTTTCTTCCGGGGGGCGACGCCCGAGCAAGCGCACGCCGTCAACGAGCAGGGTACTCGGCACCTGGCAAACGCGGCCCGCGCCGCCCGCGTCAAGCGCTTCATTTTCACCAGCACCGGTCTCGTCTACGGACCGAACGGTGGACGTCTGGCCAAAGAAGACGACGCCTGCGCGCCGACGGCGGCGTATCCGGTGAGCAAGCTGGCTGCCGAGCGTTTCTTGCTGGCGCTGTCCGATCTGGACGTGCGGGTGCTGCGCTTGCCGTTCGTGTATGGGGACGGCGATCCGCACATCGAAGAAGCGGTGCCCATGATGCGCGGTTTTTCGCCGACCCAACGGCTGTCCATCGGCCACCACGTCGACGTCGCACAAGCGGTAATTCGCCTGTTGGAGGCGCCGTCACCTGCGCACCGCGTGTACAACGTCGTCGACGACGAAGCTCCCGAGCTTGCGGCGCTGTTCGCTTCGGTCGGCGCCGACCCGCCCGACGGCTCCGACGCCGAGCGCGGGCGCGCCTTCGATATCCCGCTCGACGGCAGCCGCATTCGCCAGGATTTGGGCTTTCAGCCGCAGTTTCCGCGCCTGGCGAAGGCCTGAAGAAGCAGGCCTGTTGGTTGCGGCGACGGGGCGCGCCCATGTGCGTCTTCAAGCAACGACCGGCCACACTTGGCCACCAATACCTAGAAAACATCTCCTGAGCGGGTCTGGGCGTGCCCGTGAGCGCCGTAGCATGGGAACGATGACCCGATTCAGCTTTGGTGCGCTGGCGCTCGGCCTCGCGTTGGCCGCTGGTGGTGTTGCCTTCGGTTGCTCCTCCAACGGCGGCAACGGCGACCTTTCGGGGGGAGCGGGGGGCGCAGCGGGCGAAGAAAGCGGGTCCAGCGGCTCCAAGTCGTCGGGAGGGAAGAGCAGCGCGGGTGGACGCCCGTCGATTCCGGCCGCGACCTACGAGGGCTGCGGCAATCTCGGCTTCGAGTACGACGGCGGCGACTGCAAATCGGCCTGCAGCCCCGTCACTTGTAAATGCGACCCGTTCAACTCGAGCTACACCGGCTGCCACCCCGAGCGCGGCTGTCTCACGGCCGTCGACTGCGCGCTGGCCTGTGAGCTCGACTTGGGCGACGTCGTTCGCTGTATCGGCCAATACGCGCCTTGCCAGAGCGACCAGGATTGCGACAAGGGCCGCTGCGTGGGGGCCGACGGCTCGAAGCCCGGCGATTGTCGGCCCGGCACCTCCGGCTCGCCCTGCCTCGACGAAGGCGACTGCGTCGACGGTAGTTGCGTCGCCGTCGGTAGCGACGGCGCCCATAGTTGTCAAACGGGCGAGAGTGGCGCGTCGTGCAATGTCGACGCGCACTGCGCCTCCGGTCTCGCGTGCATCCTGTCTGCGACTTCCTTCGTCGGCACCTGCAGTGACGGCCGGAGCGGCTCCCCCTGTGTGGACAAGGCCGATTGCGAAAGCGGGATTTGCATCGCCGCGTCGTCCGACGCGGGGGCGTTGGGCGAGTGTAGTGACGGCTCGCTCGGCGCGAGCTGCGCCAGCAACAGGCAATGTCAGAGCGGTTTTTGCGGCAAGAGTAGCCCCGGCTCGAGCCAGGGCACCTGCACCAACGGCAGCGCTAGCAGCCAATGCGCGGTGAACGACCAGTGTGCCAGCGGGCTCAGCTGCGTCATCAAGAGCTCTGGCGGGGCTTGCAGCTCGGGGGCCATCGGCCAAACCTGCGCCACGAGCGACGACTGCACGGCGGGAGGCTGCATCGAGATCGACTCGTTTCAGACCAGCGTGTGCAGCGCCGGCAAGCTCGACCAGCCCTGCGGCAAGAGTGAGGACTGCGACAGCGGGCACTGCGTCAACGGTGGCGGTGCCGGTAGTGGCAGGTGCAAGGACGGCGCCGTCGGTACTCCCTGCGATCGTCAAGACGACGCCGATTGTGAAGATGCCCGCTGCGCCCAAGATTCGGCCGGCGCCGGTTGGACGTGCAGCGCCGGCGCCCTAGGCGACCGCTGCAGCAAGCCCAGCCATTGCCTGGCCGGCACCTGTACCCTGGCCAATGACACCGACACCGACGGCTGGTGCAGCGACGGCGCCGACCAAGCCCCTTGCAAGCTCGACGAGCATTGCCAATCGAGCCGTTGCGCCGTCCAGGCGGGCGGCAGCGGCGCCTGCACGACGGGCGCGGTCGACGCTCGCTGCATCGTAGATGAGGATTGCGTGAGCGGCCTGTGCGCGTTCGATCCGGGTAACGGCTACGGCAAATGCACCAAAGGGCTGCTGAAGAGCGCGTGCAAAGACGCTAGCGACTGCGTGGAAGGCAGCTGCGCTTACTCGGTTGGCCTTGGCCGGGGCGAGTGCACCGACGGCTCAATGGGTGCGTTCTGCGTCACCCCGCAACAGTGCAGCTCGAAGCATTGCTACACCGGTGGAAATAGCGCCGGCGTTTGCACGGCTGGCGCCGCGGGCGACCAATGCGTGAGCACGCAAGACTGTGAATCCGGCGTTTGTACCGATCTCAAATGCAAGTGAGCACGCTCTTCATCTAGCTCTCGCTCACCCCGGCCACGGGGAATCGGAAGACCGCGACCGTGCCTCCGCCGTCACGCGAGCGAAGCTCGACGTCTCCGCCGTGCTTTTTGGCGATCGAATAGGTGATCGACAGGCCGAGACCCATGCCGGCGCCGACGGCTTTGGTGGTGAAGAACGGCTCGAACACGCGGTCACGAATTGCTTCCGCAACGCCGCTGCCCGTGTCGGCGACGACCAGCTCGAACCAGCCGCCGTTCACCCCGGTCGAGATGGTGACGGTGCCGGGGCCGTCGATGGCGTCGATGGCGTTGCCGATCAGGTTCATCGCGGCCTGGTTCAAGAGCCCGGCGTAGCACTCCAGCTGGTCGGGCTCGCCGAAATGACTGACGACGCGGATCCGATCCGTCAGTCGGTGCTGCAAAATGCTCAGCACCGATTCGATGCTCTCGCGCACGCTGACGACCTTGCGCTCGCCTTCGTCCAGGCGCGAAAAAGTCCGAAGCTTGCTGACCAGCTCTTGGATGCGCGAGAGGCCGAGCCGCAGCTCCTCCAGTCGCGCGAGGGCTCGCTGCCCGTGGGGAGTGAGAGCGGGGTCGGCCTGCCAGCTCGACTGCAGCGCCGCCACGTTTCGTTCCACGGTTCCCACGTGGGCCAGCGCGAATGCCAGCGGATTGTTGATCTCGTGGGCCACCCCGGCGACCAGCTGCCCGAGCGACGCCATCTTGGCCGATTGCACGAGCTGCGCCTGCGCTTGCTGAAGCTCACGATACGCCTCTTGGCGCACCTGGGCCATCTGCAGGTGCGTGCGGACGCGCGTTATCACCTCACGGGCAGCAAACGGCTTGATCAAGTAGTCGTCGGCGCCGGTCTCCAACCCTTCCAGGCGTGCTTCTTCGCCGGCGCGCGCGGAGATCAGGATGACGGGAACGGTTTTGGTGCGCGGGTCGGCGCGCAGCGCGGCCAGCAACGACACGCCGTCGAGCTCCGGCATCATCACGTCGCTCAGCACCAGATCTGGCGGAGAGGCCAGCGCTTCCGCCAACGCCGCGCGCCCGTTCGGCACCAACACCGTGTTCCAATACGGAGACAACAAACGCCCCAGATATTCGCGCATGTCGGCGTTGTCGTCGGCGACCAGCAAGCGAGCGCGGGGCTCAGCGGCTGTGGTCGGAGTCAGCGGGGTGGCGGCCGCTCGTGCGCTCGCGGCGGCCGCGGCCGTTGGCTCGCTGCGCATCCATTGCTTGGCTTCCAGCACCTGGCCTGCAGACGGCGCCAGCCCGTCCAGCGCGCTCGGGCTGGCCTGCGCGAGCCGCTCCGGCGGAAGGTGCGCGGTGCCGGTGGGAAGTTGCACGAGGAACGTCGTGCCGGCGCCGAGCTTGCTTTCGACCTCCACTCTTCCGCCATGCAGTCGCACCAGCTCGTGCACCAGCGAAAGCCCTATCCCGCTGCCCTCGAAGCTGCGGCCGCGCGCTCCTTCGACGCGGTGAAAACGCTCGAAGATGCGCGGTAGCTCGGCTTCGGGAATGCCGGTGCCGGTGTCGCGCACACTGAGCTCGACCTTGTCGTTCAGCCAACGGAGCTGCACCGCAATCTGGCCCTCGAACGTGAACTTGAAAGCGTTCGAGATCAGGTTCATCACCACTTTTTCCCAGTGCGCGCGATCCACGTACACGGGCTCTGGCAGCGGCGCGCAGTCGATGACGAGCTCGAGGCCAACGTCGTCGAACAGTGATTGAAAGGCTCCCGCCAGGCCGCCGGTCAGCGCGGCGAGATCGGTCGGCGCGAAGGAAGCCGCCAGATTGCCGGCTTCGATGCGCGAAAAATCGAGCAAGCTGTTGACGAGCCGCAGCAGCCGGAGCGCGTTGCGATAGACCGCGGTCAGGTCGTCGCCGGCCAGCGCGCGCTCCGGGCTTTCCACCGCTCGCTCCACCGGTCCCAAGATGAGTGTCAGCGGCGTGCGGAACTCATGGCTGACGTTGCTGAAGAATGCGGTTTTGGCAGAGTCGAGCTCGCCCAGCCTGGCGTTGGCGTCGCGCAGGTTGCGGTTGGCTTCCGCCAGCTCCCGACTGCGGGTGATGACCTCGCGCTCCATTTGGCGCGAGCGATCGCGCAGCTCGTTGCCGACCTCACTCGCTTGCACCAGGTCGGTCACGTCCTCGACCCGGTGCAAGATGTAGAGAAGGTCGCCCGAAGGGGAAAGCACCGGCAGATTTTTGGGGCTCCAGTACTTGCTCTGGAAGGTACCGTCCGGCCCGCGGATG
>JBEQSW010000467.1:0-20500 GCA_040348565.1 Myxococcales bacterium
GCGGCGTGGGTGGCATCGCTGCAGTAGCGGGTGAGTTGGGCGAGCAGCGACTTCGAGCGAGGTCGCGCCAACCGCGTTCAACCGGCAACAGCGGCTTCGTCGGCAACGAGCCGATAGCGCGTCGCCCGCGCGAAGCCCGTCTTCACGATGCGACGACTCCGTAGCAAGCTTCGCAGCTCGCGCAAGGCGGTGCTGGTCGAGACGCCGAGGCTCCGCGCGATGAGCTGCACGGACGCCATCGGCTGCACCGACAAGAAGTCGCAGATGCGTTCGGCTCTGCCCGCCGCGAGCATCGGCGTCGGCGTCGGGGGGCGCACCGGCACCTCCTGAAAGCTGCTCAGCTCGTCTTCGGCCGCGGCGAGTTGTAGCTCTGCCACCTCTGCTTCGCCGGCGCCGACGAAGACGACCGGCACGCTGCTGCCGTAACCATTGGGGGTGACGCGAATCCAATCACCGTGCGGCTCCAAGAATGCTCGCAGGCGATGGATCGCCGTGCGAATCAGCGGATCGTGGCGCTCCGGCTTGTAGCTGCGGAGCCCCCACAGCTGCGTGACCAGCTGCTCTTTGGGCACGTCCCCGCTCCCCAGCGAACGAAGCAGCGCGGGGCACCAGCGTGGGGGGTTGGCGCGCAGCGTGACGTCGCCGAAGTCTTCCAAAATCAGAGCATTTTCCGCGACCAGGATCAGGATTCGACGACCTGGGGTGAGCCCCAGCAGCTCCGGGATGGCTCCGAGCAGGCCGAGGGCGAGCAAGCGGGGCAACATCGCTTCTTCGCGCCGCACCGCCGCCCGCAGCAGCGGCGTGAGTTGGTCTTCGGCGAACGCCTGAGCTCGGTAGGGCTCGGCCGAGAATTGCTGCAGCGCTGCTTTGGCCCAGTGCAGCTCGTGCGAACGCTCCAGCGCGCGCAACCCAGCCAACGCTCGCGTCAAGCGAGCCGGCTCGGCCCGCGCCCTGGCCACGAAGGCCTCGAACCCGAGCAGCTCGGCGCGAAACGAGACGTCAGCGTCGTCCAGCAGCTCGCTGGCTTGCTGCAACAGCTGGGCGCAGGCGGCGCTGCCCCCGGTCCAGCGCGCCACGTGCAGGTGCGCGATCAGGCTCGCCACCTTGCCGCGACGCTTTTCTCCGCGCACCACGTCGTCGTCTGCCTGCGACAACGCTTCGCGGGCGGCGCTGGCACGCCCGCGAAGCGCCAACTGGGCCGCATACTCCGTCAAGAGCGTATGGCGAGAGTAGGAATCGTGCGCGGCCTGCGACAACAAGCTCTCGAGCTGGCGCAAGGCCTGCGGTTCCGCTGAGAATTTCAGCGAATAGGTGACGGCAGAGCAGTCGATGGCAAAAGCGTTCATGCCCAGACCGAGCTGAACGGCATGGTTCTTGGCCTGAGCCAGCAGCTCGAGCCCGCCGCGACCGTGCCCGAGCTGTACCAGCGCGTGACCCCTCAGATCAGTCGCGAGCAGCTTGGCATAAGGAAAGGCGGCAATGTGTGCGGCCCGCAGCGCGCGCAGGGCGTGACGAGCGGCCGCCTTGTAACGCCCCGTGAAGTAGCGTTGGCAGGCCAAACCTTGAAATGCAAACGCCGTCGACCACGCATCCCCCGTACGTAGGCGCTCGCGCACGCGCAGTACGAGCAGCTCCGAGGCTCGCGCAAAGTTTCCGCTGCGCGCGTGGGCCACACCCAAGAAGAAGCGCGCCGCCGCTAGGGTGCGGGCGTCTCGCTCGACGCTGCGCGCTCGCCAGGCGTCGAAGCACGTTTGCGCGTCGTCGAGCCGCCCCAGGAAGGTCAAGGCGCCCACCGCGAACGCCACGTCCACGTCGTCGAAGTGCGCCGCCGGCGCGTCGAACGTGGCCGCCGCGACCTTTGCATAGCGCCCGGCGAAGAAGTCGCGAGCCATTGGCGTGTCCCCCACCTCCCGGCGACGAGCGCGGTGCAGGGGGAGGCGCGGCTTGTTCATGACGCGTTTAACTATATGATTTTACTATTTTAATGTCAAATCGCGTCAAAATCTGACGGCGTCCGATATGCCCCGAAACTCGGCGAGCGCGATCTCGAGCTGCACAGTCTCGGTGCCGAGCGAGGTGCCCGGCGAAACGAAGAGAACGAATCATGAAGCAAGTTCTGAGCATCGCGTGGTTGTTGGGGATGAGCGCTCTAGGCTGCAGCAGCGCCGGCACTTCCGGCGAGGCGTCCGGCGCCTCGCATCTGCGGCTGGAGGTGTCGTGCAACGCGAACAGCGACTGCCCCGCCACGTTCGAGTGCGAGGCCGAAACCGAACACGGCGTCGCGACCACGTTCTGCTCGTCAATCGAGCCGATTTCCGCGAGCGGTAGCGGCGGCGCGATGTGCCCGAGCGGCTACGAGGTGGAGCGCGAGCATGGCCTGTCGATCTGCAGGCCACACGGGGGCGACGATCACGGCGCGGGCGGCAGTGACGACGGCGCGGCACACGACCTCGGCGACGACCACGGCGCGGGCGGCCGCGACGATTCCGGCAAGGGCAAAGGTCACCAGTAGCCCGCGTCCATGGGCGCGAACGGAACCATCATGCTAGAAAACAGGCCAATGCTCGCGGGCAAGTGCACCATCTTCCTGGCTCTGCTGGCCTGTGCCTGCGGCGCCGCCGAGCCTGCTGCTTCGGGGGCCGGTGGCGCGACGAGCATGGCGGGGGGGACTGGCGTCGGTACGCGGTTCGCGGGCACTTACGAAGTGCCCGTCGAGCCAGCGCTCGCGGCGGCCGCGCTCTTCACGGTTTCCCAAGTCGAGTGGACTCTGTCCGGCACTCGAGCGCGGCTGACGTACGACCTGCCGCGAGAGCTGGTGGGCAAGGCGCTACGCGTCGACTTCGCGGGCACGCTCGCTGCGGACGGAACCGCCCAGCTGCTGGGTGAAGCGGGAAAAGCAGACTGCAGCGTGCAAGTGAGCACGGTCGTTTGCAACGAGCAGATGCCGGGCTTGATGCCGCTCGAGCCAGACCTGGCCGCGGTCGAAGCCCTCGCGGCGGACTCGTACGCAGGGCCCGCCTCGGATCGCCTGGACGTCGCCCGGCTGTTCGGCGCCGACCCGATCGGCATCGCGCGGGTGGACCTGAGCAAGCCGCTCGGCGCTGAAGCGGAACGCGACTAGTATTGGTCGCCAGGCGGACGCGGCTTGCATCCTCGACTGACGTGCCGGGTTATTGGGACTTGCGTCCACGCGCGCGCCGAATCACGCTGGCGCCGCGATGACGGCAGTGGGTAAACATGGAGCGCGGAAATTCCCCTTTTCGGGATTCGTCGGAGTCGGGCTGTTCGCGGGCTCGCTCGTCGTACCGACGGCGTGCGGCTCTGGCACGCCGTTCAGCGGCACCAGCAACGGGCAAGCAGGCACCGCCGGCACGGCAGGCCGCGGCCAGAGCGGTGACCACGCCGGCACGAGCAGCAGCGCCGCTGGTGATAGCGCTGCCGCCGGTGTGAGCAGCAGCAGCGGCGGCGCCGGCGGCCAAGCGGGCGACAGCGGAAGCGCCGGCGCCGATGCGGTGGACGGCGGCGCAAACGGCGGGCCCCTCACCTGCGCCGAAGGTACCGCCGACTGCAACGGCAACGCCGACGACGGCTGCGAAATCACGCTCGGCACCGCGGAAGATTGCGGAGCGTGTGGCCAAAAGTGCCGAGATCCGCAGCCATTTTGCGGAAAAATCGCCAACAAAGCCGCTTGCGCCAACCCGGCCGAGCCCCTGTCGGGCAAGCGCATCGAGCTGCCTTGCCTGGCGACCGAAGACCCCGTGGCGCAGCTTTGTCCGACGGTTGCCGACCGCCAAACCTCCTGCCCGGCCGAAGGCAAGGTGGTGAAGCAAACCATCAAGCTGAGCGGAGCCGTCAACCAGCTCTACAACGTCACCCTTCACATTCGCGGCGTGGTGGAACCCCGTACGTACGTGGGCGGTAAGAACGCGGGCAACCACTTCTACATCGGCGGGACGGGCCAGCAGCCGTCCAACTACAATACTTACAGCGTTTCCGTGTCGTCGCCGGCGCAGACCTTCTACTTGAACGCGGACACGCAGGTCGAAAGCTATCGCGTGTTCACGCTCGACCATGAGAAGTCCATCGTCGTCGAAGGTGGCGCCAGCATTACCCTGCAGGTCGTCGACCCGGATTGCGCCATGGTGAAGAATTGCCAGTCGTTCGCGTCCGCCGCGTGCGTGCCATTCGTCGTGGCCGACGTGCCCCCCGCCCCCATGAGCTTCGATGGTCAATTCGTCCAGCTCGACGTCGTGAGCGCGACCGCAATAAAGTGATTTCGGGCACTTCGACGCGAGGCAAAAATGCCCGTGCGTAGCGGTCACGCCGTCGCGCCCGGTCTGGAGATCCGGCGAAACGCCGGCATTTCACGAGGGGCCTGCGAATTGCAATGCGACCCCGCATGCCCCGTCGGCGCGTCTCACGAAATCTCGCAACTAGCTTGCTCATCACTGCCGCGGGTGTTGCGGTAGGACTGCTTTGGGCCTCGCGACGCCAACCCGCGACCCCTCCGGTCGCGGCCGTCGAAGGCGCGCCCAGCCAGCTCGAGCCTGCCCCCGTGCGGGTCATCCCCCCGAGCGGCGACCGCGCGTTCGACGGGGACGGACCTGAGCTGACGGCAGTGCCTCGCGCCGCCGCGCAGCGGATGACCGGAGCCGACGACTACGAAGCCCTCGCCCCGGACGAGCTGAGCGAAGCCTTTCTGACGCGCGCCACCGAATCGTGGAGCACGGTGGACGAAAGCGCCGACCCGGAGCTGCAGGGCTTTCAGCTTGCGACGATCGAAGACCTGACCACGCCCGAGCTCAGCGACGACCCTGCAGATTTCGAGCTTCCCCGAACGGACCGATGAAAAAGAAGAGCAAAAACGCTGCGCGTCGGCCGGCAACCAAACCCACCCGATCCGCCAGCGCCACCGGCAAACTGGGCAAGGCCTTGGCCTCGACGGCCGCCTTCGCGGCGGGAGTGGCGCGCGAAACCGAGGGCATGCTGCGCGATCTGGCGTCGAACGTGACGGCGCCGCAGCCGAACGACGCGCCGATGCGCGCCACCGATTTGTTGGTCAATCAGCATCGCATCTTGGAAAAGCTGTTCGAGCGCGCGGAGTCATCGAAGCGCGGCCTGGACGACACCCTGCGAGAGCTGGCCGACGAGCTGAGCGCGCACATCTCGATCGAGGAGCATTTGTTCTATCCGGCCGTGCGCAAGCTGAAGCCCGATTTGATCTTGGAGGGGTTGGAAGAGCACGCCATGGGCCGCTTTGCGCTCCAACGCGTCTTGGGCACCAAGGCCAGCGACGCTTCGCTGCAGGCGCGCTTGAAGGCGCTAAAAGAGCTGATGACGAATCACCACCACGAAGAAGAGCGCGAGCTATTCAACGTGGTGCGCCGTGAAATGCCGAACCCGGCGCTCGAGAAGTTGGGCACGGCCATGAAGAAGCTGTTCGCCGAGGAGCGCGAACGCGGGCACGAAGCGGTACTGGCCAGCTTCGATGACACGCTCCGAAAACCCGTGCACGGCAACGCGCCCAAGCGTCGCGCGCCGATCAGTCACGCCGTCGCTCGGCGCGCAGCCGCAGCGCCAAATAGACGACGATGAGCAAATTGACGACGAGCCCGACCACCTTCAAAACCGAAGCTTGTTTCCAGAGCTCGTAGGCTTCGAACGGAACGAACGAAGCGGTCACGATGGTCGTGAGGTACTCCGCCCACCGCTTGCGCAAGACGAGCCCCATCCCTTCGACCAAGAAGACGGCCGCGTACACGAAGGTGCCGAGGCTCAGCTCCTCTAGCCGGCGTTTGTCGAGCCCGGACAATTTGCCGATGGCGGCATGGATGTAGTGATTGTCGGGGTCGAGGCGCAGCTGGTTCACGACTTTCAGCAAGGAAGCGTAGACGTGACCGTCGCGAGCCAAGAGCACGCCTCCCACGCCCGCCGCCAGCAGCGCGCTACTTTTCAGCAGCTTGAAGACGGCGATTGCCAGCAGCACGCCTGGGCTCTTTCGTTCAGTCACGGTCGGCCCTTGCGTAAGAGTCAATCCTAAATCTCTCCCGTCGCCCGCCGGCAGATCCGCGTCGCATTCCGTCGTTGCTCCTCCTCAGCGTACTTCAGTACGCTTCGTCGTCGCGCCTAGGACTGCTCGCGCCTCTTTGGCGGGCTCGGTCCGGGCTTTAGGACTGGCTCTAACACGACCTCGAGACGAAGCTGCGAGCTGAGGCAACCGCGTGCGGGGCGAATCGTCTCGACGAGCCGACGAGCGTGTCGCGAAAATGCGGAAACGACGCAAAAGCCTGGGAGATGACGGACCGGCATGCGTTTCGCAATGATTGCGGCAGCAGCGTGCGCAACAAGAAAACCAAGCGCGTCCGAGACTTCGACCGCCGGCTTTGGCAGCGCTTTTGGAAAATTGCCAAGCCATTCTGGTTTGGAGACGAGCGCTGGATTGGCCGTGGGCTGCTGGCGCTGTTGGTGGTGCTGTTGCTCGGACGCACCGAGTTCAACGTGCTGTTCAACGAGCAGACCGGCGAGTTCACGTCGGCCTTGGCGGCCAAAGACGCGACGCGCTTCTGGCACGCGATGAAGGTGTTCGGCGGCGCGCTGTTGGCCGCCGTGCCCATCTACGCCTTCTACTATTACGTGCGCGACCGCCTGGGCATTGCTTGGCGCCGATGGCTCACGGGTCACTTCTTGAAGAAGTACTTTGCCAACCGCGCATTTTACGATCTCACCGCCAACGACAGCATCGACAACCCCGACCAGCGCATTGCCGACGACATCAGCTCGTTCACGCAAAAATCGCTGACGTTCTTGCTGGAGCTGGTGAGCGCCGTCCTCACCCTGGTGGCGTTTAGCGGCGTGCTTTGGTCGATTTCGAAGCCGCTGGTCGGCATCTTGGTGGCGTACGCGGCGCTGGGTAGCGTGCTCACCTTCGGCGTCTTCGGCAAACCCTTGATCGGGCTGAATTACCAGCAGCTGCGACGAGAAGCCGACTTTCGTTTCGGGCTGATTCGCGTGCGCGAGAACGCGGAGGCCATCGCGTTTTATCGAGGCGAAGCGCGCGAAGCCGAGCACGTGTTGGAGCGTTTTGGTGCGCTGTACGAGAACTACAAGCGCTTGCTCAAGCGCACGCTGGGCTTGAACCTATTTCAGTATTCGTATCAGTTTCTGACTTACGCCTTGCCCAGCATCGTCATCGCGCCGCGCATCATCTCGGGCGAGCTGGAGGTGGGGCGCGCCATTCAAGCAGGCGGCGCGTTCGCGGCGATGCTGAGCGCGCTCACCGTGTTCGTCGACAACTTCGAGAGCCTGAGCGCGTTCGCGGCCGGCATCGAGCGCCTGCACGGCTTCAAGAAAGTACTCGACGAAGAAGCCAAGCCACGCCCCGCCGACGAAGTCATCGAAAGCGTCGAGTCCACGCAGATCACGCTGGCCAACGTGACGCTGAAGACGCCCGGGGAAGCTCAGCGCGTGCTCATCTCCGACATTTCGCTCGACGTCGGTGAAGGGCGCGGGCTCTTGATCGTCGGGGCCAGCGGCGGCGGGAAGAGCTCGCTGTTGCGGGCCATCGCCGGGCTGTGGCGAGACGGTTCGGGCAAGATTGGCCGACCGAACGTGGAGCAGATGCTGTTTCTGCCGCAACGCCCGTACATGATTTGGGGCACCCTTCGGCAACAGCTCTCGTACCCGAACCTGGAGCAGGAGAGCCCCGATCAAGAGCTGCAAAGCGTGCTCGAGCGCGTCAACCTTCCAGATTTGGTCGAGCGCTGCGGCGGCTTCGATCGCGAGCTGGATTTTGCGAAGGTGCTTTCGGTGGGTGAGCAACAACGGCTCGCGGTGGCGCGCGTGCTGCTGCACCGACCCAAGTTCGCGATCTTGGACGAGGCCACCAGCGCGCTCGACACCGAGAACGAAGCTCTGCTGTACGCGGAGCTCGTGGCAACCGAAGCCACTTTGGTCAGCGTGACGCACCACGCGGGCTTGATGAAATACCACGCCAGCAGGCTCGAGCTGGTGGGCGACGGCCAGTGGCGGCTCGATGCGAGTGCCAGCGCCGCTGAGCCGAGCGCGGCGACAGAGACAGCGACGGCGAGTAGGTCTGGTTAGCTTTGCCCGTCAGATGGACGTCATAACGCTTGACGCCCCTGTAGGAGGAGGGAAGACACGCGCGCGCCCGACCGTAAGCGATCGGGCTGGAGGAGAAACACCATGATGATGCGCAAATTGACGGGGGCGACGGTGCTGGGTGCGGTGGGCGTGATCGCGCTGGTCGCCGCGTGCGGCAGCAGCGACACGGCCGGAAACGGCGACTGCAAGCCGGCGAGCACGGCGGGCACGACGGGTAATGGAGAGGCCGGCTCGAAGAGTGGCGGAGGCAGCGACGCACAAGGCAACGGCGGCGAGCCCGCGACGTCGAACGGCGGCGGCAACGACGGCGGCCAAGGCGGCAGCGGCGACGGTGGCAGCGGCAGCCTGCCGAGCGGCGCCATACCGGCCGCACCGGGCGCGTTCACGGCCAGCAACTTGCCGGACGACTTGGACATTCAGGTCGACGAAGACTTCATCATCAACGGCGAGACGTGCGGCGAAGAAGCGCACATCGACACCGACATGGGCACCATCGACTGCTCCGTTCCCGGAGCCATGCCGAGCTTCAAGTTCAAGATCGTGGAGCAGGCGGACAGCTCGGAAGTGGGCGTGTTTGCCGGGAAGAACATCTTGATTGCGCCCAGCGTCACCGTGGTCGTCGAAGGGCAACGGCCGCTGGTGTTGCTCGCGCCGGGCAACGTGCAGATCAACGGCACCATCAAGGCCATTGCCGACAGCATCTACGCGGATCGCGCCAATGCGGGCGGCTTCTCGGCGGCCAAGGGCGAGCAGGTCAAAGGACAGGGGCCGGGTGGCGGCAGCGGCACATCCACGGAAGCCGGCGGCGGCGCCTTCTGCGGCAAGGGCGGCAAAGGCGGCAGCGCCAGCGGCGCCCCCGGCGGTGTTGCCTACGGCACTGAAGAGCTGGTCCCGTTGCTGGGCGGCTCGAGCGGTGGCAACGGCGCCACGGGCGGCGTCGGTGGTGCGGGTGGCGGCGCCGTGCAGGTGATCGCCGGGGGCAAGCTCACGTTGTCGGCCACGGGCGTGATTCATGTCGGCGGCGCTGGCGGCGGCTGGAACGGCGGCGGCGGCGGTAGCGGCGGCGCCATCTTGCTCGAGGCCAACGAGATCAGCGTTGCCGGTACGCTCGCCGCGAACGGCGGTGGTGGCGGCGAGGGCGACGGCGTCGCGGGTGACAGCGGCCTCGGCGCATCCCCCGACGCCGTGCCAGCCCCCAGCGGGCATGGCACCACGGCCACGGACGACGACGGCGGCGAAGGGTCTGCGGCCGGTACCATCGACGGCAGCCCGGGCGGCTCCGTGTCGGGTGGCGGTGGTGGCGGCGCCGGTCGCATTCGTCTGAACTCGCACAGCGGGGTGGCGCAGCTGACCGGCGTGCTTTCGCCGGCTGCCGACAGCGCCTGCGTCAGCCAAGGCAAGTTGGGAGGGTGAGAGGCTCGGCCGGCATCCTGGCCGGCCGGAAGAGCGCGCCCGCACGACCACCGTGAAAAATGCCTAACACGGTGGCGAAGCAGCTGAGGTATGGGCCAGGCGTCGCGTAGTGCCACGGCACCGCGCGACGCGGGTCCATTCCAACGAAGCGAGGGAGCTATGCGCGCACGCATTCATTCTGCGATTGGTGGCGTCTGTCTGATCGGTTTCACTTGTGGCTGCGGTAGCCAGCCAATTGGCGAGCCAGACGATCGAGTCGGCTCGCTACGGGCGGCGGTCGAAATCGGTCCGAGCACGCACGACGTGGCTCAAATCAGGTTCGACTTGGTTGCAGCCGAGAGCGGCTGCGACGCCGCCGCCTTGGCCACGCTGACGGTGCCGGTGCAGGCGGAGCTGGCCCCCACATCCATCTCGGGTGAAGCGGCGGCTCATCACTTTGCCAGCGGCTTGTTCACCGTCGCGCCCGGCCAGTACCGCGCGTGCGCCACGCCGCTCCGCGCCGACGCGAGCGTCTCCGACGAGTGCGCCCCCACCAGTGAAGTTGCGACGGTGCAGGCCGAGCAGGCGTCGCAGTTGACGCTGGTATCGCAATGCCAGGGCGCCAAGGCGGGCGGCCTCGACGTGGCGGTGGCACTCAATGATCCGCCCGAAATCACGGCGGTGAGCGTGACCGAGTCCACCTTCATCACCGTCTGCGAGTCCGCCCACGTCACGGTCTCGGCGCAGGATGCCAATCACGACACCCTCAGCTACGCCTGGTCGGTGGTTTCCGGACCAGACGGCGGCAGCCTGAGATCATCGGACGCCAGCGCCACTTTCTCGGGGCACCCGGGCGATTACGTCCTGCGCGTCACTGCCACCGATCCCCACGCCGCCGAGGCTTCGTTTCTGTTTACGCTTCACGTGAGCGACGCCACCTGCTTCGTACCGCCCGAGGTGCAGGGCATCATCACGTCGCAGTGCTCGCCCTGCCACACCACCGGCTCGAGCGGCGGACTGAAGCTCGACCCGGCGGACGTCGCTTACACGTCACTGGTCGGCCACGCCGTCGGCGCCGCAGCCTGCGCCAGCCAGACCCGCGTGGTGCCGGGCGACGCTGCCAATAGTTATTTGGTCGCCAAGCTGCGCGGTGCCGCCGGCATCTGCGGGCTACCCATGCCTCGCAACCGCCCGGCCCTTCCCGAAGAACAGATCCAGACCATCGAAGCCTGGATCAACGCGCTGCCTCACTGAGACAAGAACGCTCGCTTGCCGCTCGAGCGCGGGCGGCGGCGAGCGGCGTTGGAATCTTCCGTAGCCATCAGGCTGGTGCGCGGCGACCGCGAGTGGTGCGCCGCGCACTGCGGCAAGAGTTGTCTTGCCGACGCGGTGTAGCGGGCTATCCTCGCGGGTGGCTATGAGGAGATTTGCATTGGTGGTGCTCCTTGCGAGCCCCGGGGTGTTGGCGCTCGCGTGCGGCTCGAGCTCCAATGGAAACAAACCGAATCACGCCCAAGGCGGCGAGACGGACGGCGGCGCTTCCAGCAACGCCGGGCACAGCGAAGGCGCCAACGACAGCGGCGGCACCATCAATCCGGGTGGAGGCAAGGCCGGCAGCTCGGGCGGTGGCGGTACAGCCGGCACGAATAGCGCGGGCGCGTCTGCCGCCGGTGACGACGGCGGCGGCACCGCGGGCAGCGGCGGCGAAGGCAGCACCGAGGTCGTGCTCACCGTCACCACCAACGCCGACGTGCACGCCATTTCGCCGTTGATCTACGGCGTCAATCCCGCAAACGGCGTCGAGTGCTCGAACACCAAGGCTCGCTTCTCACTGTGCCGCCTGGGCGGCAACGCTTGGTCGACTTACAACTGGGAGAACAACGCGTCCAACGCTGGCGCTGACAGCATGTTGTGTTCCGAGAACACCGACGCGCTCGGAGCCAGCGACACGCCGGCGGCCCCCGTCACGTCGCTCATCACCGGAGTCGGGGACGACACGGCAGCCGTGGTGACGGTGCCTCTGCTCGACTACGTCGCGGCCGACAAGACCTCGGGCTCCCCCTACCCACTCTGTTCCGGTGACATCACGAAGACCGCGAGCTACGAGACCACGCGCTTGCGCCACAACCAAGCCACCAAAGGCGCCGCCCTGGTGGATCCGCCCGACGCCACCGACGCCGACGTCAGCCAGGACGAATTCCTGAGCTACGTGAAGGCGCGCTCGGGCACGACCAAGGTCTTGGTCCAGCTCGACAACCAGCCGGAGCTTTGGGGCCAGACGCACATTGCGTTGCACCCCGACCACACCACGTACGACGAGGTCGTCGACCGCAACACCGAGTACGCGCAGATGGTGCGAGACACCTGGCCTGCAGCCGAAATCCTCGGCTACGGCGGCTACGGCTACTACGCGTTCCTCAATCTGCAGGACGCGCCGGGTCGGCCCAACGTCGAGTTTCTGGACTTCTACCTAGCGTCGATGAAAGCCGCCAGTGACGACGCCGGCAACCGGCTGATCGACTACCTCGACGTCCACTGGTACCCGGAGTTTCCCGACAGCGCCGAAGAACGCGTGCAAGCTCCCCGTTCGCTGTGGGACCCAACCTACGTGGAAAACAGCTGGATCGGACAGAGCGTCGGCGCCATTCAGCTCATTCCCTGGCTGCAAGACAAGATCGACGCCTACTACCCCGGTACCAAGATCTCGATCTCGTCGTATGCGTACAGCGGAGTGGATGAGCCGAGCGGCGGCGTAGCCGTGGCCGACG
Source organism: Myxococcales bacterium (assembly GCA_040348565.1). Lineage (GTDB taxonomy): Bacteria > Myxococcota_A > Polyangia > Polyangiales > Polyangiaceae > PMG-095. The sequence goes on from JBEQSW010000467.1 coordinate 12,282, forward strand.
CGCTCGGAGCCTTCGGGCGCGAAGGCGTGGGCCTGGCGGCGCTGCAACCACAAGAGGGCGACAATGCGTTCACGCTCGCGGCCATGGGCGCCTACCGCAACTACGACGGCGCGGGAGCGAGCTTCGGGGACCAGTCGGTGCGCGCCACCAGCAGCAACTTGAGCCTCGTCTCGGTGTACGCCAGCACCGATTCCGAGGTCGAAGGTCGCGTGGTCGTGATCGCCATCAACCGCAGCGCCGAGCCCACGCCCGTGGATCTCGAGGTGAAGGACGCGGCCACTTTCACGAGCGGCGACGTCTATTTGGTGAGCGACGCCGACCCAGGCCCCGTCGCCTCGGACACCCTGACGGCCGAAGACGGCAACCACTTCCGGACCACCCTGCCCGGCTACTCCGTCTCCGTCATCGTTCCCAAGCCGTGATCGACCACCTGGGCTTTCGGCATTACGCCGTCCATGCCTGGGTATCGGCGGATTTCTAGCGTTCTTGGTTGCCTGATCGCGCTCGGGCTGGGCGGCTGCGGCTCGAGCACCCAGCCTTCGGACCGTACCGCTCCTTCCGGCACCAGCGCGGCGAGCAGCGCCGGCGCGGGCGCCACGGATGGCGGAGGCGTTGCCGCAAACGGCGGGGGCGAAGTCGGAACCACCAGCGGCGGAGCGCCGCCCGACGGAGGCACCGCCGGCACGACCGAAACACCGGTCGATTGCGGAACGCCCAGCACCGCCGCCATCACGGTTGCGTGGGACAACATCAACAAACAACCGCCCGCCTTCTACGCCAGCGCCGAGGCGCGCGCGTTGGCCGACAACATCCTCTACTACCAAAACGTCGACCACGGCTGGCCCAAGAACATCGACATGACCAGCCGCACGGCGGAGCCAGCCGGCTCGACCATCGACAACCGCGCGACCACGACTCAACTCGAATTTTTGGCCCGCACCTACCAGGGCAGCCAATGCCCGCAGTACCGCGATGCAGTGCTGGGTGCCATCGAGTTCTTGCTCTCCGCGCAGTACGAAAACGGCGGCTGGCCACAGATTTATCCCGACCCGACCGGATACCACAAGCACATCACCTTCAACGACGACGCCATGATTCACGTGCTCTTGGTGCTACGCGCCATCGGCACCGGCACCCCCCCGTACGACTTCGTCGACGAGACGGTGCGCGAAAGCGCGAGGGCCGCCGTCGCCAAAGGCGTCGAGTGCGTGCTGGCCTGTCAGATCAAGATGGATGGCGGACAACGCGGCTGGTGCGCGCAACACGACGAAGTGACGCTCGAGCCTGCGCAAGCGCGCACGTACGAGCTGCCGTCGGTCAGCGGCTCCGAAGGCGCGCAGATCGTGCGCTTCTTGATGACCATCGATCCGCCAACGCCCGAGATTCGCGAGGCGGTCGAAGGGGCCGTCGCCTGGTTCGAAGCCAACGAGTTGACCGGCATTCGCGTGCAAACCACCGTCGACCCCTCGCAACCCTCCGGTGAAGATCGCGTCGTGGTCGAGGATCCGAACGCGCCGCCGCTGTGGGCCCGCTTCTACGAGCTTGGCACCAATCGCCCGATCTTTTCGAGCCGTTGCGAGGTGCCGGAGTGCGACACCGATCCCTTCTTCATGCGCCGCTACTCACTGGCCGAAATCGACAACGAGCGGCGCGTCGGCTACGCCTGGTACGGGACCTGGCCGGCTGCCGTGCTCAGCGAATACCAGGCGTGGAAGGTCAAATACCCCTAGGGCGCGTCCCTGCGTCGGTAGCGCTCGCGCGTGCCCGTAAACATGCCCACGGCCCCAAGGATTCATCACATCTTGGGCTGCCGCGCCGCAGATCCCTTGCAGAAACTACCGTAGCGTCACCAGGCCGCCGTGCGCGACCTCTTTGGGGAGGACCGCGTAGTTGGGAAACTTGACCGTCGCTTGGTAAGCGGTCCCGCGCCCTTCGCTCGCGCAGGAATGACTTCGCATGAGAAGTCATTTTTGGTTCCACCTGCGACGGATCTTCAGTGTTCGTATTTACCAGCGAAAAGTCAGCTCGCGCTGAGCTCATCGCGATGACTTCGCATGCGAAGTCATTCGGAGACGCGGCGAGGGACCCCCAAATTCTCGCCTCTTTCTCGTCCTCCCGTCCTCCCGTCCTCCCTGTGAAAAAATCTCGGTCGCCGAACGTGGCCTTGCGTCGCCACAGAAGCTTCTGCAATTCAGGCTGCGGATTGGCAGCCCAAGGATTGCCATTCGACGTAGACCGCACGAGCTTTCGTGCTGGCTCCGGCGTCAACCGCACGGGCCCTTCAGCTCGAAGAGCAGCGCGTCGCTCGGGGTGTCGCCGCTGTTGTGCCCCACGTGAGTTTGCGCCGGCATCCAAGCCGCGTCGCCGGCGTGAAATTCACGACTGCGGTGGCTGCCGTCGGGAAACGTCAGCTCGCGTTTGAAGCTGCTGAGCGCGTACAGCACGAAGCACGGGTGGTGGTGCTCGTGGGTGGTTGCGCCCGGCTCGTCGTGGTAGCGGAGCACGCGCACGAGCGAGTTTTCGAGCACCAGCTGGTACTTGTCGCCGTCGGTATGCACCGGATCGGCCTCGGGCGAAGGTGACGCGGCGGCCCGCGCGCAGGCAATGCCGCTCAACAGCGCGCCCGCGCCCACACAGAAGTAGCGAAGCGCGCGCATTTTTCGCGACTGGCTCATGCGCCAGTCTTAGCCGAGTCGGTCGCTATGCAATAATCACCAAGTTAGCAAGTCGGCTATGCAATACTGCATAACATGCTCGACTGGGACGATTTCCGCGTGTTTTTGAGCCTAGCGAGGGCGGGCACGCTGTCGGCGGCGGCGCGCGTGCTGCACGTCAATCAGTCGACCATGAGCCGGCGCTTGGCCGCGCTGGAGGCTGCAGCAGGCGTGCGCTTGTTCGAGCGCACGCCCGGCGGCTACGCGCTGAGCGCGGCCGGCGAGGCGGTGCGCAAGCAGGTGGAGCAGCTCGAAGCCTGTGCCATCGGCATCGAGCGGCAGCTGTTGGGTCAAGACGCACGCCCGACCGGGCGGGTGCGCCTGGCCGCCTCCGACAGCTTCGCCGCCTGGTTCCTGCTGCCGCGCCTCGCGGATTTTCATCGACTCTACCCGGGCATCGAGCTCGAGCTGTTCACCGGCAACCAACCCGTAGACCTCTCTCGACGTGAAGCGGATCTGTCGCTGCGCATGAGTCGGCCCAAAGAGCCGCACTTGGTTGCGCGGCGTCTGGGCCTCGCGCCTTGGGCGGTATACGGCTCGCCCAGCTACTTGGCGCTCCACGGCAAACCATCTCCCCGCGGGCGCCTGCGCGGGCACCTCGTCGTGGCGGGCGACGCCGAGCTGAGCCGCACCGTGGGCGCGCGCTGGCTGAGCAAGCAAGGCAACCTGGGCAAGGTCGTGCTCCGCTGCAATACGCTGATTTCGCAAGCCGCGGCCGCGCTCGCGGGGATTGGTTTGTGTCCGCTTCCTTGCCTGTGCGGAGATCGCGAGCCGGGGCTGGTGCGGGCTCTGCCCCGCACCATCGGCGGCCATGAGGTCTGGCTCGTCGTTCACCCTGACGTGAAAAGCAGCGCGCGCGTCCGCGCCGTCATGGCCTACGTGGCGGAGCTGGTCACGTCGGCAGGTCCTCCGCTATTTGGCAGCCCTAGCCCAACGCGCTAGAAGGCGAAGCTTACGCGACGCCAATCGTGACTCATGGACGCCCGAGACCCTCAAAATTGGATACCCCGAGACGTGTTCGCCGCCTACGTGGGGCCTGATTCACGAAGCCTGCTCGACTACTACGACAAGGCGAAGGCAAACAAGAATCCGCTCACCATGAGCTTCAACCTGCTGGCGGTGTTGGCGCTGCCGGCTTGGCTCGGGCTCCGGCAGCAGTGGGCGATGTGGGCAACTTTCACCGGCTTGATCGGCGTGTTGCCATTCGTCGAGCGCGCGCTCGGCGTCCATTTCCCCGCCGGCGGCTCCGTCGGCATGGGCGTGGCGATGGGCTTCATGGCTCGCGGCTTATTGCTGACGAGCGCCAACGGTCAGTATTCGAAACTGAAGCGCAAAAACCTGAGTGACGTCGCCATCCGCGAAGCGCTGCAGGGTAAAGCCCGCGCCAACATTCCGTTTGCGGTCGCGGGCGGCTTCGGCAGCGTGACCGTGATCATCGCCCTGGGTCACCTGGCACAAATTCTCGCGGGTGAGCTGGGGGCCCGCTGACATTTCGCCCGCGGACCCCGCTCGTCACCTAGACGCGCGTTACTCCGCCGAGCTGGTCGACCACTGCCCCTTCGGGGTGCGGCGCCGCTCTCGACGGCTGCCCACACGTGGGCGTGCGATGTACGGCGTCGGGCCCACCCGGCGCGCCATGATGTTGCGCGCATCCGACGCTTCACGCGCCGTCAATTGTTGCCAACCGCGACCACCTTCGAGATCGAAGTAGCCGATGTAGCCGCCGGGTAGCAGCTGGAACGGCGCGGTCACGTGGCTCTTGAACGCGAAGCGCTCGTTCTTGCTGACATGCATCGGCTCGAACCAGCTGGGCAGCACGAAGTCGCTGACGGTGACGCCGTCGATGTCGTAGCCGAGGTTGTCGGCTTCCACGGCGTCGCACACCTCGTAGGCGTACAGGCGCCCGGCTTCTTCGTCGAAAGCGCACAGGTTGATGTTCGGATCTGCCAGCATTTCCAGCAACTCGTGCGAGAACGTGACGGTCCACAGACCGCCATCGTCGATCGTGGTTTTAGCGAACACCTTGCCGAGCGGCAAACCCGAGCGCGTGAGATCGTGATAGCCGAGCGCTCCGGCTTGATCGGCGTTGTCGAAGATGCCGAGCAGCCACGCTCCTTGCGGGGTCTTGCCGCCGTGGGGCACGAAGACCAGCTTCGCGTCGATGCCCCAATCGGAGGCGGCAAAGTCCCGCGTCACTTGCGTTTGGAAGGCAGGCAACGCGGCTTGAACGTCCGCGTCTTTGATGACGGTGCTCAGATTTTTGACGGCAACGACAGTATTGGACATGAATTGTCGACCCTTTCGTCAACCCAAGCTTCGAAATGGTTTTCGAGCTCTTCGGGTTGGTGTCGGGCATTAAAACACCGCTGCTGACTGGCGGCTTCCCCCGCGAACAAATGACCAGCTGCGCAACTACGCGTTTGCTTTGCGTCGAACGGATGACTTCACACAAGTACTAGGTTCGACGCGTCGGGTCTCGACTCAAGGCGCGCGCCAATCGCAGCGCAGGCGGATGCTGGGCGCCGCAGTCGCCGAGGCGCGCTCCAACGCGACGAGCCGGCGTCGCTCGAGCCATGCCAGCGCCACCTGCGCGCTGCGCTTCGACAGCCCGGTGCCGTCGGCCATCATGCGGTAGCTCACCACCGCAGGTTTGGCGCCGCCGCGCGTGCGTCGCCACAAGTAGAGGTAGAGCAGAAACGCCGAAGCGCGTCGGTCGTGTCCGACTAGGTCCGGCATCAGCGCGTCGAGCACGTACACGTCCAGGGTCAAGCGTTCGGGCTGGCTCACTATAGTCGTGACAACTATAGCAGTGAATGCACCAGCACGGCTCGGCGCGGAGCTAGCATGCGCGCGCATCGAGCAGGTACGTCATGATCAAAGGCATCAAATTCGTAAACATCCCCGTCAGCGATCAAAGCCGAGCGTTGGCCTTCTACACCGAGAAGCTCGGCTTCAGCGTCGCCACCAACCAGCCGATGGGGCCTGGCGGCCAGCGCTGGATCGAGTTGAAGATCCCCGGCGCCGACACGCGCATCAGCCTGTTCACGCCGCCCGGTCACGAAGACCGCGTTGGCACGTTCGCCCCGCTGTCGCTGTGGTCGGACGACGTCGAAGCTAGCTACGAAACGCTGCGCGCGCGCGGCGTACAGTTCGAAGCCCCGCCTAAGAAGGAGCCGTGGGGCACGTCGGTAATTTTCAAAGACTCCGAAGGCAACCAGTTGCATCTGGGCTCGCGCTGACGCGAGCTCGCGACTCTCGACACCGCCACGGCTGGCACGCTTCCTGCTCTCCTCGGAGTGACCGTTGGGTATTGTGCCAAGGTGTGCCGCAGTGCGGCGGATGGGATGGAGGGTCTGAAGATGAAGACGAATCAACGAGGAGTCATGGCCGGTGGTGCTTGGCTCTGCGCAGGCTTTGCGCTGTTACTGGGCTGCTCAGCCAGCGATGGGGCGTCCTCGGACGTCGGCTCGAACCAAGAAGAGCTGCGCAAACCAAAGGCTCCCGCGCCGGGTAAGCCGGTACCGGTTCCCGGACACGGCCCCGGCTCCGACCTTCGTCATTGGCACGACCATGGTCCCGGGCCGTGCAACCACCCCGGTCACGGTGGCCCGGGGTCCGGTTCGGGCGGCTCGGGCGGCGGTAGCTCGACCGGCAGCGGTGGCTCGCCGACGAGCAGTGGCGGCTCAGCGAGCGGCGGATCTTGGACGAGCGCTGGCACAGCGTCGGGTGGCTCGGGCACGGCCGGCACCGGCTTCGGTGGCTACGGCGGCGGAACACCCGGGGTGTGCGGCGACGGTACGTGGGGCAACGGCGAACAGTGCGACGACGGCAATACGGTGTCCGGTGATGGCTGCTCAGCGCAGTGTCAGATGGAACCGCACTACAACTGCGATTACTGGGGTCAACCTTGCACCCTCGTGGTCTGCGGCGACAGCCAGCAGCAAAGCTACACGCAAGCCGACGGCACGTGGGTGTACGAAAGCTGCGACGACGGCAACGCCGCATCGGGCGACGGTTGTAGCTCGAGCTGTAACGTGGAACCGGGATGGATCTGCGACCAACCGGGTACGGCGTGTCGCGAGCCCGAGTGCGGAGACGGTCGACAAGACGCGTGGTTCGTTCCGGGCCCCGATGGCGGCGTGGCCGGCAGCGGAAGCGCCGGCACGGGCGCGGGCGGCGCCAGCTCTGGCGGTACCTACCACTACGAAGAATGCGACGATGGCAACGCGGCCTCGGACGACGGTTGCTCGTCGACTTGCACCATCGAAACGGGCTGGATCTGCACGGGGCCCGGCGTGGCCTGTCATCAACCCGCGTGTGGAGACGGGTTCGTCGACTTCATTCCCGGTCGCGACGGGGGCGGTGGCGGAAGCGGCGGCAGCAGTGGTGGCTTCAGCAGCGGCGGCAGCGGTATCGCCGGCGCCGGTGGCGGTTTCCCGAGCGGCGCGTACGAGGGATGTGACGACGGCAACACTACCCCTGGGGACGGCTGCGATGCGACGTGCTCGGTCGAGGCGGGTTGGAGCTGCTCGTACTGGGCCAGTCCTTGCCACGTGATCGTGTGCGGTGACGGCTTCGCCGATTACCCGGCGGAGCAGTGCGACGACGGCAACCAGATTCCGAACGACGGCTGCACCAGCTGCGCCTGGGACGACCAGGGCGGTTTCGGCGGCGGTGGGTTCGGCGGCGGCACCGGCGGCGGTGGATTCAGCGGCAGCGCCGGCGGCCCGGGCTGAGCTCGTGCGGGCTCAGGGGTCACGGCGTGTGAAGCACGCGTGACCCCTGTTGCCGTGCCCTGCAGTCCGATGGCGCGACGACGCTACTGGCAGCGCCCCTGCAAGCAAACGGGCGCGGGACGGGAGAGGCACGGAGGTACTTGCAGTGGACAGCTGGGGCTGCAGTTGGCCTGCGCGTAGCTTTGTAGGTTGCTATCCAAGTTCACGAACTGAGTGGTGGGAACGACGAAGCCGCAGCCGACCGCGCACTGATTCTTCTCGTAGTAGAGGCTGCAGTCAGCGTCGATCATGCACGGGATCGAAGAGTACTTGTCGACCAGCTGCTGCCGGAACAGCTCATAGCTCTTCAGCTCTAGCTCACAATTGTCCGCGACACACGTCGCGCAGCATTGGCCAGGCGGCACCTCGAGGTGGGACCCGGAGCCACAAGCGATGGCCGGACACATCGCGTTGTTGCAGATGGACTCGCAGTGGTAGCAGCAGCCGTCGGAGTTGAGCACGAGCTTGTAGCCCGGCGCGCAAGCGATGGCCGGGCACGCGCACGCGCCGCCGATGGCGGATGTGCCGGCCACCGAAACGGCGCCGCCGGCGGAGGTTGCCCCGGCCACGCCTACGCGACCTCCGGTGGACGTGCCACCGACGGCGGAGCGGCCACCCGTTGCCGAACGCCCAGCGCGCGAAGTGGTCGCACCGAGGTTGGACGTCGCGCCCTCGCTGGTGCTGCCGCCGTTGGCACCGCTGCCGTCACCCTCGTCGCCACCGTGGACGA
>JBEQSW010000507.1:0-12672 GCA_040348565.1 Myxococcales bacterium
TGCGTCGCGCCGACGAGCGTAGCCGCGAAGAGACCGCGCGCGTCTTGGCGCGCGCTGCGCTCGAGGAGCGCCCCGGGCCGGTCGCGGGTGCCGGGCTGGAAGCCGCCATCGAGCAAGGCCGCGCGCTCGGCTTCGAGGCGCGCGTGCACGACTACAGTCAGGGCTACGGCGTCACGCGAGGCGAAGACGGCATCGTGACCGTGGTCACGCCGCTAGACGACGGCAGCGCCGAGGTGAAGTTCTTGGGTACCACCGAGGGCGTGCTCGGTCTGTCGTTCGTCGGCTTGGCGCTGATGGTCACGGCGCTGGCCGGCTACCTCGGAACCATGCTCGGCACGGCGCTGGGCCGCGACCTGCGCGCAGCAACGCGCGACGTCCGTGACCTGGGCACCGAAGCGGTGTTGAGCGGCGGCACGCGCGTGGTGCGGGCGGCGCGCTTTCGCATGGTGGCGCAGCTGGGCAACGCCATCGAGCAACTTGCCGGGAGATTTCGCATATTTGCCAAGGCTCAAGAGCGCTCGATCGACGCCCGCCAAGCGGCCGCCCGCATGCGCGGCTTGTTCTTCGCCAGCGTGAGCCATGACCTGAAGAGCCCGCTCAACGCCATCTTGGGCTTCACGGAGCTGGTCCGGCGCACCGAGCTGTCACCGGGTCAGCTCGAGAGCCTCGACTTGATCGATCGGCGCGGGCGGGAGCTGTTGGCCTTGATCGAAACCATCTTGGACGCGGCGCGCGTCGAAGCCGGGCAACTGAGCTTGGTGCTGGACGCGGCCGAAGTGCCGGCGCTGCTGGAGGACGCCAGCGCCAAGGGCAAAGACTTGGCCAGCATGGCCGAGGTGGTCGTGGTGCCGTCTTGGGATCCGAACCTGCCGCTGGTGCGCGTGGACCCGGTGCGCATTCCGCGAGCGCTAGCGACGTTCGTCGCCCATTCGCTGCGCAGCACCACCGGCGGAGAGCTGCACGTGCACGGCAGCGCGGTCCCGGGCGGCGTGCGCATCGACATCGAGCTACCGCGACCCGATCCGGATCTGGAGACGTTGCTCAAGCCGAACCCGCGGCGGGCCGAGACCCAACACCGGGGCTTGGCGTTGGGGCTGCGGCTGGCGCGCTCGGTGGTGGAGCTGCACGGCGGTACCGTCGAAATCGGCGAGCGCGGCGGGGTGCCTGCAGTTTCGGTGCTGCTGCCGGAAATGCCGGGGATCTTGGGCTAAGGCAGCAGGTCGAAGCGGTCGGCGAAGGCCTCGAAGGCTTCGGCGCGCTCGCCGTGGAGCTCGAAGGCGAAGCTGGCTTCGCGGCCCTCGTTCGCGGGCAGCTCGCCCGGCACGTGGTAGCTGGCCTCGACCCGCACCTCTGGTGGCTGACCCACCGGATCGGCGTGCGAGACTTCGTCGGCCAAGGCGCGCACGCGCAAGCCCAGATCTTTCTTCGGCTCGGCTCCACCGTTGAACAGGCAAGCGCTGCCGGCTTGGCGGGCGGCGTCGACTTGCAGCTTGCACACCTTGACGGGAGCTTGCGCCACGATCAACCGATTGAGGTACGGCGCCTCGTCCTCACGCAAGGCTTCGCGCAGCTCCAGCACCGCGTCGCGCGCGCGTGGGTCGCCCAAGAAGGTGAGCATCATGGCCGCGTGCAACCGCACCGGGCGGTGGTTGGCGGTGAGCAGCTCGGCGAACAGATTCGCAGGCGCCGCGTCGTCACCGAACGGGCCGACGTCGCCGGGCACCGGGTTGTGCACCTCGAACTCCACGCCTTGCCCTTCCACGCTCCATTTGATGGCTTGGGCGGGCCGAAGTGGCCCCTCGAAGAACAGCGGGCGGGTTGCCACCGAATAGCGCTTGTTCGAGGGCGGCGGATCGCGCTCGAAGAATTCGACCAACAGCGAGACCTCCGGCACGTCGCTCTTGCTGTTGTTGACGACGCCGAGCTCGAGCTCGAGGTACTTCTTGCGCTTGTTTTCGTCCTCGCCCCGCCCCCGGCGCGTGCGCTGGGCCAACGTCAGCAGGCTGAGCCTCGGAATCGGCTCCTGCCAGAGCGCAGAATCGGAGCGCACGCAGCGACACGGCTCGCCCAGCCGCACGAAATCACCCGTCGGCGGGGGCGCGGCAGGCGCAGCCTTTTTGACCAAGCCGGCGGTCGCCACCGCGGGCGCGGCGGCCGGCTCCGACGGCGGCGGCTCCAATCGCTCACGGCGCTCGTCGTCGCGAGCGGCGGGAACGGAGCGCCGGGACGTGCCTTCGTCGAGCACGATCACGCGCGTCGTCAACAGCGTGCCCAAGAGCGCCGCTGACAGCGTGATCACGATCGCGGCCGTGGTGCGCGGGATCAGCTTCTCGAAGTAAAAAACCAACGGCGGCCGCGCAGGCGGAGGCGCCGCCGGAGCGCGGGTGAGCGCGGGGCGATGCTGAAGCAGCTCGGAAAGAAACACTTCGCGCGCCACGTCGCCGGTCAAGCGCGGCACCGGTGTGGCCAGCCAACGGTCCGCCCAAAAGCCCACCGCCAGCACTGCCAGCGCCGTCAAGATTGCCGCCGACACCGACAGCGACAACGACGGCGTCGCGCCGGCACCGCGCGCGCCCGCAAACGCGGCCAGCCCCGCCGTCACCGCCAATCCTCCGCTCGCGATGCGTACGACCAGCCTGCGCCGGCGTGACTCTTCGGGCGGCAATTGCTCTTCACCGGCGCTGAAGCCGATCAGGCACAGACGATTGAGCGGCGTGAGGCTCGCGTCGACCTCCAAGAACAGCTCGTCGCCTTCGAGGCTGGTCTGGTTGACGCTGCCCCAGGGCACGGTGAGGTCGGCGCCGGTCGCCACTGCGCCCGGCACGTAGCCGTCGCTGAGCGCGAAGACGCCACGATAACCGAGCAACAGGCCATGCTCCGCGCACTCGAGCTCCACGGCGCCGGCCGCGTTGCTGCGCTCGCTACTTTTGGCCGTTGCCCGAAATCGCATGCGCGGAGGCGAGCGTAGTGCACCGTTCCCGCGGTGCCATCAACCCTTCGGGCCAGGCCTCGGGGCGAAAACGTGATAAACCGGGCAGAATGCCGGTTTTCGTGGAGCGCGTCGTCGAGCTTTCGAGCGAGCGCAGCCAGCTTTGGTGCGCCATCGGCGATACCGAGCGCATGAACCGGGCAGTGGGGCTCGGGCCGTTGCAGGTGAGCCCGATGGCAGACGCCTCGGCCGCGCGCTACCTCGTGCGCACGGTCAGCGGCGGGTTTGCGCTCGAGTACGAAGAGCGGCCGTTCGAGTGGACCGAGAACGAGCACTTTCGCATCCATCGCGAGATGCGGCGGGGCGTGGTGCGCTCCATGACCAACGAATTTTGGCTCACGCCGTTGGCGAACGGCGGCACGAGCGTGCGCTTTCGGCTCGCGGTCGAGCCGCGCTGGGCCCTGTTCGCGCCCATCGCCAAGCTGGAGCTGTGGCGCTTCGCGCGGCGCATCGTGCGCGAGCTGCGGCAGGTGGAGGCCGACGTGAAGAACGGTCTCACGGCATGCTTTCGCAGCGGTCGCTCCGAGGTCGACGAGCTGTCGCTCACCCGCTGTGCCCGCGCGCTCGACGACGCGCTTTCGCCCGAGCGACGCGAGCTGGGTCAAAAGCTGGTCAAGCATGTGCGCAGCGCTCCGGACGCCGACGTCGTGCGCATCCGCCCCTTCGACCTGGCCGAAGAGCTGGGCACCGACGAGCGGGAAACCCTGGCGGTCTGTCTGCACGCGGTAAAATCAGGCCTTTTCGAGCTGCGTTGGGAGCTGGTCTGCCCCAGCTGCCGCACCGGCACCGAGAGCGCGGAGGCGCTGTCGGATCTACCCGCCGCCGGCCACTGCCAATTGTGCGATCTGTCGTTCGAGCTCGAGCTCGACCGCGCCGTGGAGGCGACGTTTCGGCCCAGCAGCTCGCTGCGCTCGCTCGCGACCGGACCGTATTGCATCGGCGGCCCGCGCCGCACGCCCCACGTGGTGGCGCAAACGCTGCTGGAGCCGCGCGGCCAGGCCGAGCTCAAGGCGCCCGCCGAACCGGGGCGCTACCGGTTGTTTTTGCGCGGCGGCGCCACCTGCGCGCTCGAAATTGCCGAAGGCGGCGCGGCCGAGCTGGAGGTGCAGGCCACTGAACGAGGCTTCGTGCCGGCCAAGGCCACGCTAGCGCCGGGCGCCAGCGTGCACATCGTCCACGAAGGCGAGCAGCAAACGCACGTCAAGCTCGAGCGCTTGCTGTACGCCTCGCGCGCTGCCACCGCCCACGTGGTGACCACGTTGCCCGAGTTTCGCCGCGATTTCTCGAGTGATTTGCTGCGCCCCGGCACGACCCTGCGCGTCGCACGCGTCGCGCTCTTGTTCACCGATTTGACTGATTCTACGGCGCTTTACACGCGCGTGGGCGACGCCAAAGCCTTCAAGGTGGTGCACGAGCACTTCGATTTGCTGCTCAGCATCATCGCGGGGCGGCGCGGCACGCTGGTCAAGACCATCGGCGACGCGGTGATGGCAGCGTTCGTGGAGGAGCGGGACGCCATCGGCGCGGCCGTCGAGATGCTCGAACGGTTTCCAACATTTCGTGGAGGCCTACCGGAGGCCGGTCGTACTTTTCTGAAAGTCGGCGTGTACGCCGGCCCGTGTTACGTCGTCACCGCAAACGGCATCCTCGACTATTTCGGTCAGACCGTGAACCTGGCGGCGCGCTTGCAAGGCGCGGCCGGTGCGGGCGAAATCATCCTCGTCGACGCCGTGGCCGACGAAGCGCACGAGCAAGGCTGGCTGGGCCGCCATGCCCCCGGGGAGCGCTTCGACGCGGTGCTGAAGGGTCTCGAAGCGCCGGTCCGGGTCGCCCGCATCCCCGTCGATCGACCGCCCGCGCCGGGCAGCGCGCCCGCCGACGCATCGGAATAAAAAGCACCCCGGATGCTCAGGATTCATCCGGGGTGCCCCACCGCGCCGCCTTGCGCTACCCCAAGATGAAAGCGCACGACGGCACGATGCGTCATGAGCAGGCCACGCGCCGTGTTTCAGGACGTTTTCAGCAGGCTTTCGGCAAAAGACGCGACCCGCTGCTCAATTAGGGGCAAGTCGTTGTCGAGCGTGGCCACGTGATACGAGTCTTCCAGCTCGAGCACGCTGACGGTCTCGGGCGGACTGCCCACCAGGCCCGGCAACGCCTTCGAATTGGCGGGCGGCACGCTGTGGTCGTCGCGCGAATAGATGACGAGCAGCGGGCACGTCAGGCGCTTCAGCCTGCCTCGCACGTCGGGCAGGGCGCGCACCAGGGAGTTGCCGGCCGCCGCCGCGACCCAATCGTAGGCGTCCTCGTCACCGCCCTTTTTGATGTCGTTCTTTCTCAGACCGGCCGCGCTGGCGGGTGCAATGGGAACGAGCTTTTCGATCAATGGTGCAAGCTTCACGACCAAGCCACCGCGATCGAGGATTTGGGCGTTGATGGTGACGACGCCGCTGAGCGCCTCGGTGGTGGCCAGATCGAGCACGAGGGTGCCGCCCATCGACAGCCCCACGGCGAACACTTGCTGAGTGCGCGCGTTGAGGCGAGTGAGCGCGGCCAACGCTTCGGCGCGCCAATCCGCGTAGCGGGTGGGGAGCAGATCTTTGGGGCGCGTGCCATGCCCGGGTAGGCGCGGCAGCTCGATTGCGAAGCCGCGCTTGGACAGCAGCTCCGCCAACGGGCGCAACGACACCGGGCTGCCCGTGAAACCGTGCACCAGCAAGATGCCGGTTTGGGCGAGCGCGCCGTGCCCGTCGCGCGACAACGCTTCGGCGCCGGGTCGTACCGGGGCGCTCAAAACAAGCTCCCTTGGTTACCCGCGGGCTTGTTGGGCAGCGTTTGCCCCAGGTGCTCGTAGGCTTTTTTGGTGGCAATGCGGCCGCGCGGCGTGCGGCCCAGATAGCCCTGCTGCAGCAAGTACGGCTCGTACACGTCCTCGATGGTGTCGCGCGGCTCGGCCAGGGCGGCGGCGATCGTCTCCACGCCTACGGGGCCGCCGTCGTAGGTTTCGATCAGCATCAACAGCAGGCGGCGATCCATCTCGTCGAGGCCAGCGTGGTCGATGCCCAGCCGATCGCAGGCAATGTCCACGATTTTGCGATCGATTTTGCCGTTGCCTTCGACCTGGGCAAAGTCGCGCACGCGCCGTACCAAGCGGTTGGCGATTCGCGGCGTGCCACGCGCGCGCTCGGCCAGGGCGCGCGCGCCGTCCTTATCGCAGCCGATTTCCAGCAGCTTGGCGCTACGCGCGACGATTTGCTCGAGATCCGAGACCGGATAGAAATCGAGCCGCAGCGTGACTCCGAAGCGCTCTTGCAGCGGCTTGGTCAAAAGCCCGGTGCGAGTCGTCGCGCCCACCAGCGTGAACGGCTTGATGTCGAGCTGGATGCTTTCGGCGTAGGCGCCGTCGCCCATCATCACGTCGATGCGAAAGTCTTCGATGGCCGGGTAGAGCGCTTCTTCCACGGTGGCGCTCAGCCGGTGAATCTCGTCGATGAACAAGATGTCGGCGCGCGCCACGCGCGTCAAAAGCCCGGTGAGCACGCCCTTGTGCTCCACCGCCGGGCCGCTGGTCACGAACAGCTCGGCCCCCATTTCTTTGGCCAAGATGTGGGCCAGCGTCGTTTTGCCCAGGCCGGGCGGACCGCACAACAAGATGTGATCGAGCGGCTCTTTGCGGCGGCGCGCGGCCTCCACGTAGACGCGCAGGTTTTGCTTGTGCTGCTCCTGCCCGACGAACTCGTCCAGCGTGCCCGGCCGAAAGATGCGATCGAAGCGCTCTTCTTCGCCGAACACGGCGCCCGAAGCCAGCCGCGCCGCCATGGCCTCACCATCGGCAGGTGTGGCAAACGACGAGGACTTCTTGGCGGCCATGGGGCGGCGAACCTAGCATAATCCTCGGCCCGAAGAACTGCGCCGTGCGCGCGCCCAGGCAACCCCAGCCTAGTCGGTCACGGGCACGTGCTTGCAGTCTTGGCTGGCGGCGTCGATGCGGGCGCCGCCGTCGACCATCTGGAAGTCGCTCGGCTTCAGGGCGGCCAAGATGGAATTGTTGATCAGATCGGAGGCGTCGGTCGTGGCCGAAATGTAGATGTTGCCGCCGTCCGCCAAGTACATGCCGTAGGTTTGCAGGGCCTTGGCCACGACGCGCGCGTTGGCGTTCGGCAAGCTGGCAAGGTCGTAGTTGCCGCGCAGGCGCAGCCGCGCTCCGTAGGGCAGCATGTCGGTGCCGCCCGTCGGGCCACCCAGATGCGTGGCCGGGTGCACGTACACGGTCTCGGCGATGCGATTGTTGTCGATGGTGAAGCGGAGCGCGTGCTTGACGTTGCCCGACATGATGTCTTGCTTCGTCAACACCAGCGGCGTCATCGGTAACCCCGCCGCGTCGGCTCCGGTGCAGCCGTCACCGCGACTGAAATTGGGCGGCGCCTTGGCCACCCAGTAGTCCTTCGTGAGGTCCCAAACGACCAAGCACTTGGCGGTGAAGGTGCCGCCGGTGGCCATGCCGCCGGTGATGTTCGACTGATAAAGCTCGTACAAACGGCTGCTCTGGAACACGAACAGGTGACAGTCGTCGCCTCCGCTACACGCGTAGTTGTCGACGCCCTCACCCTTGCCGCCGGGTGGCAACGGAACCGGCGCGGTGTCGCAGTCCGGCGAGTAAAAGCCGGCGGCCTTCGTGAACGCTCGCCGCGCCAAACCGGCGTCGGCCACGTTGATGTTGAAAGAAAAATCGATGCCCAGCTCGGTGCGGTTGCCGTCGTCGCCCCAGCCGATGGCGTCGAGCGCCGCGATCAATTTGGCCGACTCGCCGTCGGGAGTTGCCTGCGAGATGTCCTGATAGAACGGCGCGCTGGCGGGAAACGACTGCGCTCCCGCCGGTCCGCTGCCGGCCGTTCCTGCGCTGCCGGCAGCGCCACCGCCGGTGTTGGTGCCGCCGGTGTTGGTACCGCCGTTATTGGTACCGCCGATATTGGTACCGCCGTTGTTGGCACTGCCAGCGTGCGAGCCGCCACCGTTGGTGCCCCCCGTGTTGGCGCCACCGCTGCTGACTCCGCCGTTGCCGGTGTTGCCCGCCTGGCTGGCACCGCCCGAGTGCGCCCCCGCGTTGCCTCCACCAAAGCTGGTGCCGGCACTGCTGCCGCCGGTCGCGGGAGAGCCCGCGCCAAGCGTACCTGCGGCGCCCGCGGTGTCGCCCGAGCCGCTACTGCCGCCGTTGCCACAGGCCCACAGCCCAAACGTGCTTGAGCACGCCGCCAGTACCCAAGCACTTCGAAGGCTCTGCACGCCGCCATGTTCCTCGCCCTGGCCAGCGTCGTCACGCACTCCCAGTACCGGAGTCGCAAAAGCGTGGGACAACCGCGCCGCGTGTAAACAGAATGACTACTCGAAGACGCTAGCAAACCGCATTTCGGGGGTCTATTTGCGAAGCTGCGATGAAAGCCAGCAAGCGGGAGCCCCACACCGGAAGTCTTACCCGAGGCCGCGCCGGCTTCAGCCCCGACTACGATTGGGGCGGCGCGCGGATCGTGGTGCCGCCCACCGCCAAGGTGAAGCGGCTGCTGCCAGGCCGAGGCGCGATGGCCGCGCCCATCTCGATGGATCTGCGCGGCTTCGTCCCCAGCTTGCCCTCCAGCGTGGTCAGCAGCTGGATCACGAAGCAAATCGAGCTTCGCACGGCGCGCGAGCCGTGGCTGGCCAAAGCGCTCCGCGACCGCACGAAGCCTTCATGGTTCGACACCACCGCGCACTTGGTCGCCGACATCGTGTTCGCGCGCATCCGATACCAAAAGCGCGACGGCGCCGCTTGGCAGTGGCCTGAAGAGACGCTCGCGCTCACCGAAGGCGACTGCGAAGACCGCGCCACGTTGCTGGCCTCCGCGTTGGTCGCCGCGGGCATCAGCCCTTATAACGTTCGGGTGGCGCTCGGGCACGTCACGCTCGCCAATCCGCGCGGCAAATCGCAGCGCAAAGCCCACGCCTGGGTGGTGTACCGCTCGTGTTTGGGCGTGTGGACGCCGCTCGAGCCGGTCGCCGGCAAAGCTTCGCAACGGCACGCCAAGCTCCAGCTCAGCTATGAGCCGGACTACGTCTTCAACGGCGACCACCAGTGGTCGGCGCGCGTGGAGAGCACCCCCCGCTTTCGCGAGCGCTGGAACGATCTAGATCCGACCTTCCACGGCGAAGTGCACCTGAGCATCGTGTCGCGCGCGGCTAGCTTGGCGGGTTTGCCCGACGCGGTGCGTACCCGCATTGCTCGCAGCTTCACCACCCTGGTCGGTCACGTCATCGACCAGCCCGACCTGCGCTTTCGCGCTTACGACCCGCGCGACCACTTCGACAGCGGGCTCATCGACCAGTCATGGCGCACGGTGCAATTCCGCTTGGGCATCTTCTACAAGAAGGCGATGGGCGACGCGGAGGGGTTGGTCAACGCTTGCTTTGCCGCGCACGGCATCGCCGATTTTTACGCGCACTCCAGCTACGCGCATTTCTTGAGCCGCGAGCTCGGCACCATCACCCCGTATGATCCGGTCAATAAGAAGCCCGCGCTGAAGTTCGACTACGCCAACGACCCGGAATACGCGCGCGCCCGCCTCACCTTCTACACGCCCTGGTACAAGCCGGCCGACTTCGACCGCTTCGACGCCTGGCGTGGTCGCGCCATCTCGGGCCGCTACTCTTTTCCCAACGACTCGCACGACGCCATCGAAACGGCCACGAACGCGCCACCCGCGACCGCCCTACCCAGCGCCGCCGCCAAAAACTTCGCCGGCAGCCTGCCCCACCACAACGAAATCGCCGTCGACGAAGACGGAGACCACACCAACGCGCTCTACACCGCCCCGCGCTACAAGGCGCAATTCGCCCTCCGCTACCACCTCGCCCTCCGTCACATCACCAGCGCCTTCCAAGCCCACCCCGCCCTCGCCACCTGACCGCGCCGCAACCGGATTTCCATCGCGCGTGCTGCCGCCTCGCCGGGCGATAGCGCGCTGGTAGCTCGTCTCGAGAGCCTCGAGATTTCACAGGGAGGACGGGAGGACGGGAGGCGAGAACGCATTTTTCGATTCGGAGGACCGAATCGAAAAATATTTCCCTCGGGAGAAAGTCGAAGGGTTCAAGCCCGCGACCGCCCCGCCGACTCGCTGGCGGCAGCGCGAGCCCCAAAAATTCTCGCCTCTGTCTCGCCCTCCCGTCCTCCCGTCCTCCCTGTGAAAAAATCTCGCTCGCCCAAGGTGGCCTTGCGCCGCTACGGAAGCTTCTGCGAAGTGGGCTGCGGGTTGGCAGCCCCAACCGGCTAGGAGACGACGGCGGGCTCGACTTTGATGCCGGCGCTTTGAAAGGCTGCCAACAACCCGGATTTGTCGTTGGCTTTGGCCAGGGCTTCTTCGGGGGCGACGATGCCGTCTTTGGCCAGCTTGAATAGGCTGTCGTTCATCAGGCACATGCCGGCTTTTCGGCCCGTCTGCATGATGCTGGGGATTTGGAAGACTTTGGATTCGCGGATCAGGTTGGCGATGGCGGGGACGCCGAACATGACCTCGAGCGCGGCGACGCGGCCGCCGCCGATTTTGCGGCAGAGCATTTGCGCGATCACGCCCTTGAGGCTGTTGGCGAGCATGACCCGGATTTGTTCCTGCTGCGCGGGCGGGTACTGGTCGATGATGCGGTCGATGGTGCTGGGCGCCGATGAAGTGTGCAGCGTGCCGAACACCAAGTGACCGGTTTCGGCGGTTTCGAGGGCGATGGCGATCGTCTCGAGGTCGCGCATTTCGCCCAGCATCACGATGTCCGGATCTTCGCGCAGGGCGGCGCGCAGGGCGCGTTTGAACGAGTCGGTGTGCTCGCCGACTTGGCGTTGATTGACCAGGCACTTCTTGTTCGGGTGCACGAACTCGACCGGGTCTTCGATGGTGATGATGTGGTCTTCGCGCGTGCGATTGATGTAGTCGACGAGCGCCGCCAGGGTGGTCGATTTGCCGGAGCCGGTCGGGCCCGTCACCAGCACCAAGCCTTTGGGCAGGTGGCACAGCGACAGCAGCTCTTTGGGCAGATTGAGGTCGTCGACGGTCAAAATCTTGCTGGGAATGACGCGCATGACCGCGCCCATGCCGCGCAAGTCGACGAACAAGTTGGCGCGAAAGCGCGCTTTGCCGGCCAGCTCGTAGGCAAAATCGGTATCGTGACTGGCGTCGAACTCTTCGCGATTGCGCGGCGGTACGATCGGCATCAGCAGGCGCTGCACGTCTTCGGCGCGGAGCACGTCGTAGCCGGGCACGTGCTTCATCTCACCGTCGATGCGCATGATTGGCACCGAGTTGGTCGAGATGTGCAAATCGGAGCCTTTCACGTCCACCAGCCGCGCCAACAGGCGATCGATGGCGGTGGTGGAGCCGTCGGACAGCGCGTTGTCGTAAGCCAGCTTCGACGATGCGATGGGCGGCTGGGTACGCAAGGGTGAGCGCGGAATGTCGAAAGCGTCGTCGCTGGTGTCGATGCCGGACGACATCGCGGGCATGGAAGGCATCGACGGTGCCGCCGGCATGGACGGCGCGGCCGGCATGGCGAAGGCGGGAGCGGGTGGTGGCGGGGCTTGCGGCGCGCGCTCGGCTTGCTTGGCCAGCGTCTCGCAGCGATCGAGAAAGAACGAGACGTTGGTGAGGCCGATCTTCACCTCGGCGCAGGCGCGCACCGTGCCCCGCCCTTCCAGCTCGAAGTCCCACTCCGCAAAACCGTTGGCCAGGTGTTGCTTGGCGGCGGCCGTCATCACCGGCGCGAGCAGGCTCGTGATCTTCTCCGGCGTCTGCGGGTCACCCTTCACCTCGCTCTCGCCTTGCGGCAAAACGACGATGGTGCGCCGGCCCGGCACCAGCCGCACCTCCATGGCGCCAACCAACAGAGCGCGCTTCAACAGATCGGCAATCGGATGACTCATGCACTACTCGCTTCGCTTCGAGAACGATCCGCGAGTATGGCAAACCTCAAGGGTGTATGTAAACGACGGTACCCCGGTCCTTATTTATAACGCCGTGCCAGTCTTTCGGGACTGACGGATCCGTCCATTCGAAGAGCCAGGCGGCGTCTTTCGGGGCCAAGTTGACGCAGCCGTGGCTTCGGACCTTACCGAAGTCGTCGTGCCAGTAGGCGCCGTGCAGCGCGTAGCCCTTGTGGAAATACTGAACGAACGGCACGTCACGCAGGTTGTAGGAGTCGCCCTTGTCTTCGTCCCCGTCCATCGTGGAGGCGACTTCTTTTTGGTAGATCATGAAGGTGCCGCGCGGGGTCGACTCGGTTTTGTCCGGATCCCCCAGGCCCGCGCGACCGCTGCTGATCAACGTTGCGTAGACGGGCGTCTTGCCCGAGTAAGCAACCAGCGATTGCTGCTTGATCGAGATGTCGATCCATTTGCGATCCCCGGTGGCAAAGCTGGGGAACGAATCGCGCGGCTCCAGCCGGCGCATCGAAGGCTCCGCCACCCACGTACCGTCGCGCGTCTCCAAAAACCCGCCCGGCTTGCTTTGGCCGGTGAGCTTCACGCCTTCGCGATCGCCCATTTGCGGCCCCGCGCCGAAATTGCCGTCACTACGACGGACGTAACGTTGGCCATAGCGCTCTTTGCTGAACGCGACTGGCAAGCCTTCGTTCGGCGCGATCTCGACGCCGTGAAACTCGCTCTGCCGAAC
>JBEQSW010000523.1:0-10509 GCA_040348565.1 Myxococcales bacterium
CTATGGAGCAGGACGCCGCGCTGGGGTTCCCGGCTTGTTTTGGTCTGGCGTCTTCGCGGCGGCCGAAGTTCGACACAGCTTCAAAATGGCCGACTCGAGCACGGCCTGCGGGGCCCGGCGGGTGCCGCCCTTGAGCTCCAAATCAAGCCGAGCCAGCAGCTCCGGCCAGCGCTCGAGGTCGGCCCGAGGTAAGGCCTTGACCTGTTGGCTGAGCTCGCGCGCCTTGAAGGGCGGCGCACCGGCTCGAATCGCCGCTTGGTCGGGGGACGCGCCCGAGCGCAGCGCGCTGTCGAAGCGCAGCAGCTGCCGCGTCGACCAAGCCAGTACCCCGAGCAGCCGCAGCCCGCGGTCTTGCGGATCGTACACGTCGGCCAGCGCCGCCAACGCCGCCCCGGCATCGCGACGTCCGACCGCCGCCACCAGCTCCCAGACGCTTGCCGCGCGCAACCGCACGATGCAAGTCGCCACGCTGTCTTCGACGATTTCGTTGCCGTCGCCGACGTACAGGCAGAGCCGTTCGACGGCGTCGGCAACGGGTGAGAGCTCGGGGCCGGTCAGCTCCGCCAGCAGATCGGCGACGCTCGAGCTGATCTTGCAGCCGCGCGCCGCCACGCGCTTCTCGATCCAATGCGGCAGATCGGCGCGGGCCAGCGGCTCGCACGCCACCAAGTAGCCGTCGGTCTTGGCTTGGGTGTACAGCTTCCGACGCTTGTCCACGCCGGCGCCGAACAGCACCAGCACCGTGCTCGGTGAGGGCGCCTTGGCGTAGTCGAGCAGCTTCTCGAACGGATCTTTGTCGGTGAGCTTGCCCTCTTTGGCGCCCGCCTTCGGTTCCCAGCGCTCGAGCCCGCGTAGCAGCACGAAACGCCGCTTGGCCATCATGGGCAAGGTGCGCGCGGTAGACAAAACGCGGTCCACGTCGGCTTCACCCGCTTGGTACTGGTCCTCGTTCAGGCCGGTGATGCCACCCTTGAGGGCCGCTGCCTTCAGCGCGAGCACCACGCCGCTGGCCAGGTAAGCTTCCTCACCGGCCACCAGGTAGAGAGGGCGCAGCTCGCCCTTTTCGGCCTCGGCCAGCGCTTGATCCGGCGTCACCCGGCGCTTCTATCACGGCGGCATTGGAACGTCGCCGGGCGACGTAGTAAAGCGGCGGCGTGTGCTCCCAGCGCGTCTTCGGCGCACGACAGCCAAGTTTAGACCAGGCGTCGCTCGTGGCTATCGGCAATTTCGACGGTGTGCATCGTGGGCACCAGGCCGTGCTCGCTCAAGCCGTGCAGATGGCCAGCGAAGCCGGGTTGGTGCCGCGCGTGCTGACCTTCGACCCGCACCCGGCGCTGGTGCTGGGACGGGGCGCGCTGCCGGCGCTCACCAGCTTGCCACGTAAGCTCGAGCTCTTGTCCCGCCAGAGCCGCGAGCTTCAGGTGGTGGTCGAGCCCTTCACGCTCGAGCTGGCCAAGACCGAGCCCGCCGATTTCACACGACAGCTTCTGGTCGAGGCGCTCGGCGCCAAAGTCGTGCTGGTGGGTGAGAATTTTCGCTTCGGTCGCGGGCGGGCCGGAGACTTTGCGCAGCTGCTGGAGCTCGGGCGAACGCAAGGCTTCCGCGCGCACGCGGCCGCGCTCGAATGCGACGCAGAAGGGCCCATCTCCAGCACGCGGGTGCGAGCCGCGCTCGAGGCCGGCGCGCTCGAAGCGGTCGAGGCGCTGCTCGGTCGCCCGCACGCCCTGACCGGTCTGGTCGTCCCCGGCCAGGGTCGCGGGCGGAGCATCGGCGTGCCGACCGCCAACCTGAGCGAGATTAGCGAGGCTCTGCCGCCGCACGGGGTGTATGCGGTGTTGGTCGACCAGCACCAAGACGGCGCGTTCAAGGCGCTTTCCGGCGGTGTTGCCAACTTCGGCGTGCGCCCGACGCTGGGTGCCGGGCCGAGCTTCGAGGCGCATCTGTTCGATACGTCCCTCGATCTCTACGGGCAAGAGCTGCGCGTGCACCTGCTGACGCGGCTGCGCGAAGAGCGAAAGTTTTCGGGCTTGGACGAGCTGCGCGCGCAAATTGCGCGAGATATCGAGGCGGCCCGGGCCATCACGGCCGCGCGCTTGCCCGATCCCAGCGCCCTTCCGGCGTGGTACTGATCCGCCCGCCATGGACTTCGACCCCGCCGAGCTCGATACCCTGTCGCGTGAGGACTTGATCCTGCGCGCCCGAGCCCGTGGCGTCGAGCGCCCCGAGCAAATGACCCGGGTCGAGCTGCGCGACGAGATCGTGCGCCGCAGCGAGCCCGATTTGGAGCGGCAACGGCGCTCACGCGGTTGGCTCGGCGTCGCCCGTGACCTGCTCGCAAGCGTGGTCGAATCCGGATTGAACCTGCCCGATGCTGCCGCCGCCATCCGCGGGGACGGCAAAGGTGAGCACGATTTTCAGGGACCTCCGCCCGTCGCCACCGTCACCCTCGCGGAAATTTACGCGGCGCAGGGCCACTACGAGCAAGCGCTGCGCATGCTGGACGAGGTCATCGAGCGCGAGCCCGAGCACGCCACCGCGCGCACGCTGCGCGAGCGTATCGCCGAGGAGCGCGATCTCGGCCCCGGTCGCCGGCGCAAAGTCGTCGAGACCAAGGCCGAGACGATCGTCACGCCCCAACCTCCGCAAGTCGCGGTCTCGCCGCCTCCGGTCGCGCCAGCGCCCGAGCCGGTGGCCGCCGCAGCCGCTCCCGCCGCGCCCCCGGTCGAGCCCGAGCCGGTTGCGGCTCCGCCAGTACCCGAGCCCGTGGCCGACGTTGCGCCGGCAGTCCCTGCGGCTTTCGAGCCCCCAGCTGCAGCTGCGGACGTCGAAACCCCGGTTGCGTCGGCCGAGCCCGAGCCCGAGCCCGAGCCCGCGGCGCCCCAAGCCCCCGCGCTCGTCGTCCTGCAAACGGCCGATCGCGCCTTCGTCTACTGGCGCCTGCCCGCACTCTCGCCGGCGCTGCTGCTCCGCAGCGTGACGGTGCGGCCCGAGCATCAGGGGCCCACCGTGGAAGAGCACGACTACCGGCTGTCGCTGGCCACCGGCGGCTTCTGGTTGTCCCGCATGGCGCCCGGCTCGGAGGTGCGCGCGGCCGTGGGTGAGCTTTCGCCGGATGGTTTTACTCCGCTGGTCGTGGCCCGCGTGCTCGACGGTGGAGATTCGCCCGCCTTCGAGCCGCTAGGGGTCGACATCGACGCCGAGCTCGAAACCGCGGCGCGTAACGCCGCCGGTTTGTAACGCGCTTCGAAATTCTCTCGAGCCCACGAAACTTTGGCCGAGCCTGGCCGATGAGGGGCATGGGCAGGTTTTGGGGTGGGTTTTGGCACGTGCTTGCTGGCAGCTTGGCGCTCGCGGGAGGCGCTCAGGCGCAGTCGTTACCGCTGGTGGCTTCCCCGCGCCCCGGCCATTTCGAGGTGACGCTGCACGCCCGCCGCCAGCAAGCGAGCGCACGCGCCGAGCAAGCGGCGTGGCTGTCGGTCACGGTGCCGCTCGACAAGCTGGCTTTGCCGCGCGTGGCGCAGCAACCGCGCGCCGCCGTCGCGCCCGTGCCGGCACCCGCTCCGGCCGCTGCACCTGCTCCCGCGGCACCTCCGCCAGCGAGCGCTCCGACCTCGCCCAAGCTACCGGCAGCGGCCCCTGCTGCGGAGCCGGAGTTGCCGCGGCTCACCTTTCAGCAGCTGCGAGCGCTGTCCGAGCTCTTGCGCCGCGCGACCGCTGTCGCGCTCAGCGTTGCCGGCGCCGCCGCCGAGCGTCGCCGTGTGGACGCCTTGGCCAGCCGCGCTCACGGTTCGGCGCTGCTGCCGGAGCTCCGCCTACGCGCGGTGCGCAATACCGACCAAGCCTTGCGCTGGGTGCCCACCGCGGACGAGCCCAACCGGGTCACGCAGGCCGACGGCGCCGGTTTGATCTTGGAAGCCAGCGCCACCTTCCGGCTCGATCGCTTGCTGTTCGCGCACGAAGAATTGACGGTGGAGCGCCTGCGCCTGAAAGCCGGCGAGGAGCGCTCCAAGCTCGAAGCGCGCGTGCAAGCGGCCGTGCTCGGACTGTTTCGCGCGCGTCAGCTTGCCTGCGTGGCCGAGGTCGACGACCAAAAGCTGCTGCAGCTGGTGAAGGTCGCCGAGCTGTTCGCCGAGCTCGACGACCTGACCGCGGGCTGGTTTTCGGACCAGGCCCCGAACTTTGGCCGCGCGGTTTGGGGCTTTCCCGAGGCCGTTCTCGGCGCTTGCAGCGAGCCCGAGCCGGCTTCGGAGGCGGCGGCGTCGAACTCGGTGGCGAGCCTGGAAAACTCGGAGTAAATACGGCCCCGTCATGCTCGCCGATGCTCGCAATCTCCTCTCCGACCTCCAAAGGCGCGTCGATGCGCTAAGGGGGTCTCTTTGACGTCCCGGCATTAAAGCGAGAAATCGACGAGCTCGACGAGCTGTCGAGCGCGCCCGACTTTTGGAACAACCAAGAGAAAGCGCAGGCGCTGATGCGCAAGCGCGCCGCCGCGGCCGAGAAGCTCGAGCAGGCGCAGTCGCTCGAGAAAGAGCTGACCGACGCCGGCGAAATGCTGGAGCTTGCCGCCGGTGAGAACGACGAAAAGCTGATCGACGAGGTCGAAGCCAGCCTTCACCCCATCGACG
Organism: Myxococcales bacterium; assembly: GCA_040348565.1. Lineage (GTDB taxonomy): Bacteria > Myxococcota_A > Polyangia > Polyangiales > Polyangiaceae > PMG-095. Next base: position 4,626 of record JBEQSW010000523.1, read on the forward strand.
CCAAGGTGCGGGCGGCGGAGCTGCGGCGCATGTTGAGCGGTCCGGTCGACCACGCCAACGCCATCGTCAGCGTGAGCCCCGGCGCTGGCGGCGTGGAGGCCAAAGACTGGGCCGACATGCTGCTACGGATGTACCTGCGCTGGTGCGAGCGCAAAGGCTTCAAGACCGAGATCGTCGACTACGAGCCGGCCGAAGAAGCCGGCATCACCGGGGCGTCGTTCACGGTGGCGGGCCCGAATGCCTACGGCTATTTGCGGGCCGAAGTCGGCGTGCATCGCCTGGTGCGCATCAGCCCGTTCGACGCCAACGCGCGTCGCCAAACCAGCTTCGCCGCCATCGAGGTCACGCCCGACATCGAAGACGAAATCGACATCGTCATCGAGGACAAAGACATCGAGCTTACGACCATGCGCGCCGGCGGTAAGGGCGGCCAGAACGTGAACAAGGTCGAGACGGCGGTGCGGCTGAAGCATTTCCCGAGCGGGCTCAACATCGTGTGCCGCGCCGAGCGCAGCCAGCACCAAAACCGCGCCATGGCCATGAAGATGCTGAAGGCCAAGCTGTACGAGCTCGAAGAGCAAAAGCGCCAGCAGGCTCAGCAAAACTACGAAGCCGGCAAGGGCCAGATCGCGTTCGGTAGTCAGATTCGCAGCTACGTGCTCCAGCCCTACCAGCTGGTGAAAGACCTGCGCACCGAGCACGAAACCGCGCAGGTGCAAGACGTGCTCGACGGCGATCTCGATCCGTTCATCGAGGCGTTCTTGCTCAAGAACGCCGACAAGCAGCCGGTGAACGCGCCGCCCATGCCGTAGGCGGGTTCAGGCTTCGAACTTACGTTGCACGCTCGCGCGCCCGAGCACCGTGAACGTCCACACGCCGAGCAGGGTGCCGTAGGGAATTTCCAGGCATGACAGCCCGGCTGCCACCAAACACAGCACGCGCGAGCGGCGTTGCTTGAGGCGGATGGCCGTCAAAAGCTTGAGCGTGCTGGTGACCGCGCCGAAACCGGCGAAGCCCGCGCCGAACAAGCCCATGAACCAGGACATCAGCGCGGGTGGTGGCGGAGCGCCGCCCGTCGGCAGGTGCGAGAACATCAAGCCCATACCCGCGTACAGCAAACCGAAGGGAATCAAGATCGCGGTCTGGGCGGCCGAGATGAAGTAGCCGATGCGCAGCAGCCGCAGATGCTCGTCGTCGATGATCTGCTGCGCGGTCTCACCGCCCACGTAGCTCGTCGCGTAGCTGGGCCCGGGCCCCGTCGGGAAGGCCCCTGCCGGTGGTGGAGATTCGTACATGCGCTCGGCTCCGCACACGACACTAGACGAAATCCCGCGGGTCCGAAGCGCGATCGGGGGCAGCCCGCCCGCGCCCGCGCCCGGGCGTGGAAGTCGGCTTCCCGGCGCTCTACAGCCGAGACGCCGGTGGCGAGTAGACGGGGAGGGGGTCTCGCGCTAAACGCGGGGCGGCGCTCGAACTCGAGAGCGCAGAAACAAGCGAAACTCCATGTCGGCGGATAGCTCAGAAGAGACGTTGATGCTTTTGCGGCGCGAGAAGGCCGCGCGCCTGCGCGAGCAGGGTCAGAACCCGTTTGCCAACGACGTGAAGCTCGACAAGCGGAGCACCGTCCAACAGCTTCGCCTCAAGTTCGCGCCGGCCCTGCTCGACCCCAAAGAGCTGCGCTACGATCCGGCGCAGGTCGAGGCGCTGGGCAACCAAGAAGCGTTCGTGGTGTTCGGGCGCATCGTCCTCCGCCGTGGCTTCGGTAAGGCCAGCTTCCTGCGCTTGCGCGACGGCTCCGGTGAGCTGCAATTGTTCGCCAAGCAAGACATCATGGGCAGCGCCTTCGCCGCCCTCGACGCCATCGACATCGCCGATCACGTCGAAGCCCGCGGTCGGGCCATGGTGACCAAGACCGGCGAGCTCAGCATCGAGCTTTCGTCCATCCGCCTGATCACCAAGGCCCTCCGCCCGCTGCCCGACAAGTGGCACGGCTTGACCGATACCGATCTGCGGTACCGCCGCCGCTACGTGGACTTGGTGGCCAATCCCGAGGTGGCGGTAGCGCTGCGCTCGCGCTCGCTGGTCGTACAAGGCCTGCGAGACTTCCTCGACCGCCGCGATTTCTTGGAGGTGGAGACCCCCACCTTGCACACGCTGGTCGGCGGCGCCACCGCGCGCCCGTTCAAGACCCATCACAATGCCCTCGATTTAGGGCTGTTTTTGCGCATCGCGCCCGAGCTGTACTTGAAGCGGCTGCTGGTGGGCGGCTTCGAGCGCGTCTACGAAATCGGTCGTTGCTACCGCAACGAGGGCATCAGCACTCGGCACAACCCCGAGTTCACGATGCTCGAATTCTACATGGCCTACGCCACCTACGAAACGCTGATGCCGATGGCAGAGCAGCTGTTTCGGCATGTCGACGCCTTCGTCCTCGCCCGGCTGCAAGAGCTCGGCTTGGGCGAGGCGGCGGCCAGCGTCCGCGCCGAGCGACCATTCACCTTCGACGAGCCGTTCGCCCGCGTGCCCATGCAGGCCGCGGTCGAGCAAGCCCTGACGCGCGCCGGGTTGCCCACCAGCATCGCGGCGGAGCTAGAAGCGATGGCGTTCGTGCTCGGTCCGGACAACAAGCGCTTGCCCAGCCCGCTCGACGCCGTCGTCGACGGATACAAGCAGGTCAGCGAACGCGCCGGCAAGATCGACTGGGGCAACCTGCGGCGTGCGCTCAGTCACTGCGCGCTGCCGGGCGAGCGGCTGTTCGTGGCCTACGAATACCTGGCCGAGCCGTTCTTGATCGACGATTACCGCAGCCAGGACGGGCAAAAGAGCATTCCGGTGTTCATCACCGACTACCCGTTCGAGGTCTCGCCGCTCGCGCGCAAGAAAGACAGCGACGGTTCCTTGGTCGACCGCTTCGAGCTGTTCGTGCACGGCCGCGAGCTGTGCAACGCCTTCAGTGAGCTGAACGATCCGGAAGACCAAGCGGCTCGCTTCAGCGCCCAGTTGGCGGCAAAAGAGCGCGGCGCCGAAGAGACCATGGACTACGACCACGACTACGTGATGGCGCTCGAGCACGGCATGCCTCCCGCGGCCGGCTTCGGGCTCGGCGTCGATCGGCTGGTCATGGCCATCGCCGGTCAGGCGTCCATTCGCGACGTGATTGCCTTCCCGTTGGCTCGCCCCGAATGATGCTGCTGTCCATTCCAGCCTCGTTGGGGGCGCCGGTGCACGAGAGCGCGCTCAATCGCCTGTGGAACGCCATCGGCGTCTACGGTCGCATCGGCCTGATCTTGGTCGGCGTGCTGTTGCTGGTGGGTCTGGTCTTCTTCGGTTTGCGTTGGTTGTCGCAGCGCCTGGGCGCTCGCATCTGGCGCCTGCTGCTGCTCGGCTTCACCGGCAGCTGCGGGGTCGGCTTCATCGCCTTGGCGATCCGCTCGCATTTCTTGCCGCATGGCAAAGGCACGCCCTTCGTCCTGATCAATCAGGTGATCAACGTCGGCACGGTGGTGTGCGGCATGGGCTTCGTGGTCGGCCTCTCCGCGCTGGCCATTCCCTACGGGCTCGACGCGCTCGAACGCGGCGGCTTCATGTCGTTCGTGGCCGCGCGTCACGTGCGCGCGACCAAGAGCGGCTTTTTGACCGTCATCTCGGTGTTGTCGATCGTCGGCGTGGCGTTGTCGGCCCTGGCGTTGTGCGTGGTGGTCGCGGTCATGGGCGGCTTCGGCGCCGACCTGAAGCGCAAAATCTTGGGCAATAACGCGCATGTGCGCGTAGAGACCAAGAAGGTGGGCGGCTTCACCGACTGGCGAGACTTGGCCGACGAGCTCCGGCTAGTGCCGGGTGTGAAGGCGGTGACGCCGGTCGCCGGCGGCGAGTCCATGGCTTCGAGCGCGTCCAACACGGCCGGCGTGCTGTTGCGCGGCGTCGACACCGAAACCATTGGCACCGTCATCGACTTGTTGTCGAACATCGAGGTCGGCAAGTTCAAATACCTCGAGGACACGAAGCGCCTGGCCAACCTGCCCGCGAGCGAGCCCATCGGCCTCGGCCCCGGCGGTGAAGTCTATCTGAAGGGCCCCGATCTCAAGAGCTACACCAGCAAGCTCGACGCCGAGCTGGACCCGACGGTGAAAGACGCCGTGAACGAGCCGGACGAGTTCCCCGGCATCGTCATCGGGCGCGAGCTGGCGAAATCTCTGCACGTCTACGTGGGCGACGAAATCACGCTCGTCTCCCCCATCGGTGATTTGGGTCCGATGGGTCTGATGCCGAAGAGTCGGCGCTTCCGCATCGCCGCCATCTTCTACAGCGGCATGTACGAGTACGACGCCAGCCAGGCGTACGTGAAGCTGGACGAGGGCCAAGACTTTCTGGATTTGAAGCAGAACATCACCGCGCTCGAGATCCGGCTGGACGACGCGGAGAGAGTCGACGCCGTGCGCCCGCTGATCGAAAAGCAGGTGCAGCGCGGCGACGTGCGCGTGCGCGACTGGAAAGAGCTGAACAAAAACCTGTTCAGCGCCCTCAAGCTCGAAAAAATCGCCACGTTCGTGATCTTGTCGCTGGCCATCTTGGTCGCCAGCTTCTGCATCTTGTGCACGCTCTTGTTGATGGTGACCGAGAAGAGCAAAGAGATCGCGATCATGAAGTCGCTGGGGGCCAGCGACGGCTCCATCCTCACCATCTTCATGGGTGAAGGCATGCTGATCGGCGCCATCGGCACCTACTTCGGCGTCGCCACCGGCTTTGCCGCCATCAAGGGCCTGACCGTGTTCGGCCTCCGCCTCGATCCCGACGTCTACTACGTCGACCGCCTGCCCATTTCGGCGGACCTGACCGATTTCTTGTTGGTAGCGCTATCGGCGCTCGTCATCACCACCCTGGCCACCGTTTATCCCGCGATTGCCGCAAGCCGCTTGCGACCCGTCGAGGGGATTCGCTACGAATGAGACCGTAATGCCCGAAGCCCTCGTCATCGTCGAAGATCTGCACAAGAGCTTCCTGCACATGGGGCGCCGGCTCGACGTGCTGCGCGGCATCGATCTGAACATCTACGCCGGGCAAATCTTGGCCATCGTCGGCGCTTCCGGCGCGGGCAAGAGCACGCTGCTCCACTGCATCGGTACGCTCGATCTGCCGAGCTCCGGTCGCATTCGCCTGGGCGGCGAAGAGCTCACGACCATGAGCTCGTCACGCTTGGCGGCGGTGCGCAACCGCAGCATCGGCTTCGTGTTCCAGTTTCATCACCTGTTGCCCGAGTTCAACGCGCTCGAGAACGTGATGTTGCCGGGGCTCATTCAGGGCCGCAGCCGCAAAGAGATGGAACGGCGCGCGTCGGCCCTGTTGGAAGAGGTGGGGCTGTCCCACCGCGTGAGCCACCGCCCCGGCGAGCTGTCCGGCGGTGAGCAGCAGCGCGTCGCGGTCGCGCGCGCTCTCACCCTCGACCCCAAGCTCCTGCTCGCCGACGAGCCGACCGGCAACTTGGACAGCGCCACCAGCGACGCCATTCACGACCTGTTCTTCCAGATCAACCGCCAGCACGGCACCACCATCGTGGTCGTGACCCACAACTCGGCCTTCGCCGAGAGCATGCCGCGCGTCGTGCGCATGCGCGACGGCAAGGTCGAAACCGACGACGTGGGCCGCAACCAACGCGCCCCCCACGTCGCAACGCCCCCCGCCGAACAGGCCCCCGCCTAGCGGACCCACTCGGAGTCACCGCAGCCAGAGCGGGTGCAGGGCGCCGTTGGTTGGTGAGGCGGCGGTGGCGCCCGTTGCGACCGGGAACGCGCAGGGATTCTTGCCGCTCCAATTGGTCGTGTCGTTGCGGTGAAACAGCAGCCAGCCCGCGGCGACGCCGCACATGTGCTCGCCGAAGGCCAGCGGC
>JBEQSW010000534.1:0-19331 GCA_040348565.1 Myxococcales bacterium
AGCCGTACAAGGGCGACAATGGCCACGTCGGCTGCGGCATCATCGCCTCGCCCGAAAGCGTCGAAGGCTCACGAGACTCCGAGCTCGATACGCTCTTGGTTGCCAACGTCCCGCCCAGCGGGCCCGCCGTGTACTACGCCGGTTTCGGCTGGGACAAGAGCGGCGACTTCGAAGACGAGCCGGCGTGGCTCGGCTACGCGCAGCGCTTTGCTCGCGCGCTCCGGGCGCCCGTGCGCGTCTCGCTACGCTCCGCCGCCGAGCACGCGGAGCCGCCGCCAGCGGGAAGCAACGGCTGGGCGCGTCGCACTTGCGACTGGCTCGCCTTACGCCACCCCGAAGGCTTGGGCGAAACCTGGGAATACGACAACGGCTTGATGCTGCGCGGCTGCGAAGCGCTGTGGCAAAAGACCGGCGATGCGCGCTACTTCGACTACCTCAAAAAGAGCGTAGACCGGCTGATTTTGGCCGACGGCAGCATCAAAGGCTACCGGCTCGAGGACTACACGCTCGACAACCTGAACTCCGGAAAGTTGCTGTTCGCGCTCTACGCCCACGCGACGGACGCGAAAGAAAAGCAACGCTACGGCAAGGCTCTCCAGCTCTTGCACAGCCAGCTGAAGACCCAGCCCCGCACGTCCGACGGCGGCTTCTGGCACAAGAAGATCTACCCCGGCCAAATGTGGCTCGACGGCCTGTACATGGCCTCGCCCTTCCTGGCAGAAGTTGCCGGCGCCTTCAACGAGCCGGCCTTGTACGACGACGTCGTCAAGCAGGTCTTGCTGATGGAGCAGCACACGCGCGACCCCAAGACGGGGCTGCTCTATCACGGCTGGGACGAGAGCAAGCGGCAGCGCTGGGCCAACCCGGCAACCGGTGCTTCGTCGCAATTCTGGGGGCGCTCGGTCGGCTGGTACGCGATGGGTCTCGTCGACGTGCTCGAGCTCTTGCCCGAAAAGCACCCCCGCCGCGCGGAGGTGTTGGGCGTTCTGCAGCGCCTGGCGACGGCGGTTGCGGCCGTGCAAGACCCGGAGCGCGGCGTGTGGTGGCAAGTGCTCGACAGGCCCGGCGCGCCCCGCAATTACCGCGAGGCTTCGGCCACGGCGATGTTGGTTTACGCGCTGTCCAAGGGCGTCCGCAAAGGCTGGCTAGACAAAGCCCGATTCGGGCCGGTCGCCGAGCGCGGCTATGCCGGTCTGGTCAAAGAGTTCGCGGCCGTGGACGCCCAGGGCAACGTCGAGCTGCGCGGCGTGTGCAAGGTCGCCGGCCTCGGCGGCAATCCGTACCGCGATGGCTCGTACGAGTACTACGTCAGCACCGACGTCGCTTCGAACGATCCCAAAGGCCTGGGCGCGTTCATTTTGGCGAGCGTCGAGCGCGAATGAGCAGTCAGGCCGGAAAACGGTCTCGGGCCTGAAACGGGCGCGGGTACGGCGTCAGCTGCGCGGTGGAAGTTTCGACAAACGCGCCGCACCTGGGATCGATCTCCGTTGCCGTTGCATTAGCTCCTACACGCAGACGCTCACTGGCTGAGCTGCTGATACCTCAGGCTCGAACGTCAACTTTGCGAGGAATTATGGTCCGAACGACGCGCATCGTAGTGCTCACCTTGGCTGTCGCCGCGTGCTTCAGCGCCGCGGCTTGTTCTGGTTCGAACGACTCGCCGACCGGCGATCCTATGACCAGCGCTGGTACGGCCACGACCACTCCCACGGCAGGAACTGGCAGCAGCGCGGCCGGAACCGGCAGTTCCGCGGCTGGCACTGCCACCAGCGCCGCCGGCACCGGCAGCTCCGCTGCGGGCACCGGCTCGGGCACCGCAGGCTCGGCCACTGGCACTGCCGGCACCGGCAGTGGCGCCGGCGACTTCATGCCGCTGTGCGCGGGTCTCACCACCGCCGCCGGAGCCGCTCCGACCAAGGGCGGCGCATGCACCGCCGATGATCCGCAGACTTGCTACAAGACGTGCGGTCCGCAGTCGAGCGGCTACAAGTCGGAGACCTGCAGCGCCGGCGCCTACGCCGAGCAAAGCGGCTGCGCCTTCCCCGCCGACCTCGACGCGACTTGCTTCAAGCTGCCGACCGCGCAAGACACCTCTTGCCCCGCGTCGCCGCCCCAAGCGTCGACCGAGTGCACGGTCGCGCCTTGCACGCTGTGCAACGGCGGTGGTGGACCAACCGGCACCTACCTGGATTCGAAGGGTGCTTCCAAGGCTGGTTACTGCGTGTGTCCGGCGCCAGGCGCCTCCGGAACCAGCAAGTGGAGCTGCGCCAGCACCGACGCTTGGCCCTGTCCGGGAGCCAAGGGCTGTTGATGGACGGGGCCTCTGCCCCAACAGCCGGTTAGCGCAGCAGCATCGGAGCCGCATGGTCAAGCCGACGAAGAGCTTCGTCAGACGCGTTTGCGAAAGTCCATCGAGGATTGCAGGACTGCTGGGCTGTTGCCTGGCGGTCCTGCTGCCCGGCAGCTTCGGTTGCACCACCAACGAAGACATTCCCGAGATTCAGTACAGCTGCGAGACTTCACCCGCCTTGTCGCCGTCACCCGGTGACGGCAGCGTTTGCGGCGCCGGGGATCCGAACCTGGAGGGGATGGAGCCCAGCTTCCCCGCGGAAGTCTGCCAGACCTTGCTCGCGACGCGCTCGGCGTCCGACGACTCTCCTCCCAGCGAGGAGGACATCGACACGCCACGCGTTCAGCAGGCGCTCGACGGCTGCCCGGAGGGTAGCGCCGTCAAGTTGGTGGCCAACGGCTCGAACAACGCGTTCGTGACTTCGACGTTGCAGATCCGGGGCCGCACGCTGTGGGTCGACCAAGGTGTGACGCTCTACGCCTCACGTAATCCCGATCTGTATCAGCTGCCGGGAGGCACGTGCGGCAAGCTCGGCGTCAACGATTCCAAGGCCTGCGCCAACTTCTTGGAGGTGTCCGGGGTCAAGCCCGCCATCATGGGCGACGGCGTCATCGACGGCCAAGGCGGCGAGCCCCTCGTCAATCGCGACTACTCCTGGTGGGAGATTTCCTACGCGCTGCGCAGCGTCGACGGCAGCATCGGCAATCCGACGCTGATCAACCTGAACAGCGGCACCTCCGGCTTCGTGCTGTATCGGATCACGCTCCACAACTCGCCCAAGTTTCACGTCAAAATCACCTCGGTTTTGCCGCAAGGGGCGACTTGTGAGCGGCGCGGCCAGGGTTTCACGGTTTGGGGCGTGACGATCCTGACGCCGTCCAAGTGGCTGAACAGTCGCGGCGTTCAGCTCACGCCCAGCTTTGCGCGCAACACCGATGGCATCGACCCGGGCTCCGGCTCCGACGCCGAGTGCGGCCTGGTGGCGTGCAACACCATCAGCACTGGCGACGACCACATGGCGTTCAAGGGCGGACACCACGTGAGCGACGTCACGATTGCGCACAATCACTTCGGCACCGGCCACGGCATGTCGATCGGCAGCGAGACCTACGGCCCCGCCATCGAGAACATCGACATTTACGACCTCACCATCGACGCCGATTCGCGGCCGGTGGGCATCGAGGCGCACGGCTCCGACTTCAACGGCATTCGCGTCAAGTCCGACGAAAGTCGCGGCGGACCGGTGAGGAACATCACCTACACCGACGTGTGCATGCGCGACATGAACAACGCCATTTTGGTCAGCACCGCTTACAACCCGCTGTTCGCGGGCACCGAATATCCCGAGTTCGGGGCCATGAGCTTCCGCAACATTCGTCACGTCACCTGCAAGGCCATCCAGCAGCCGGTCGTGACCCTCAACGGCTTCAACGCTCTTCGTCCTGCTGGACCTTTCACGCTCGACAACGTGGTCGTCGACAACATGGGCCCGCTCTCCGCATCGTCACAGTTCGCGTCGATAGTGCTGGGGCCCGGCCCCGTCACCTTCGGCGACTCGTTCACCAACTTGAGCGCTCACCCGTCTCCCGAAGGCGGCCGCGGTCTGAGCGTGACCGACAATCGCGACGGCTCGCAGCCGGCGCCGCGCAAGTGCGTTTTCCCCACTCTCCCCGCGCCGCACCCGCCGGCGGGCTGGACCTGGTGATCAACTGGCAAAGCTAAACGCTCTCCGGTTGCTGCTCGCGCTCGGCACGCTGCAGCTCTTCGTCGCCTCGGGTTGCGCGGCCGATCTCCCGTCGCCCGACGGACGCTGTGTGCCGGCTCCCGCCCTCGACTGCACCGTGGCTACCGACGCGGGGCAGCAGGCGCAACCCGTCGGTTTGACGGGCTACGCCTGCACCGGCACCGCCCGGCCCGATGACACCGCGTACTACGCCGAAGGCGTGCCGCGCGGCCACGTGTGCGCCGATCGCGCGCCCAGCCCCGACGGCGTCCACAACTACTGTTGCTCGACCGAGATCACGAATTGCGCGCTGGACCCGGTCGCCTCGTGCGAAGGCGGCCTGTACGGCTATCAGTGCCGCGGGGCCAGTCGTCCCGACGTTTTCAATGCGGCCATCAGTTGTCAGCAAGGCGTGAGAGACGACCTGTACATCAACTATTGTTGTACCGGCCAAACGCCGCCGCCGAAATGTACGGAGAAGACCGGTAAATGCGGCGGTCAGTACACGGGCTTCAATTGTCCGGTAGGGGTGGCGCCGCTCGGCTCGGACTTGAAGAGCAGCGAAAGCCACGCGAACAACTACCGGTTTTTGTGCCAAACACCGGCTCTCGCCGCCGACGAAAAGACCTACGACTACTGCTGCTACATGGCGGCACCCACGCCCGAGGGTTCGTCGTGTTTGGGCAGCACCGCCGTGCCGGGCTGCGGCACCGGGCACTTCGGCTTTGCTTGCACCGGAGTCGACACTCCGGAACAGGACTATCCGCCGATGGTCTGCGCCGGCCCCGGCGTGCCCGGTCGCAGCCTCGAGGGCTACCCGGCAACTCTGTATTGCTGCGACTACCAATGAACCGTTCGTGACGCGGCGGCTTCCGAGCCCCGCCGCTCTTTTGACCAACGAGACACGCGTATTCACCCCCGAAGGCCCCGCTACATGATGGTCCCCTCCACGCCGCCCGCGGCAAAATTCCTGGTCGCGCTCGCCGTCCTCACGAGTGTCAGCGCCGTGCGCGCTCAACCCGATGAAAACGCGCCGGCAGCGGACGAGGCAGAAGCCGCCGCGCCGGAGCCGGCCGAGCCGCCCAGCGCAGCGCCCGCACCCGCCAAGAGCGAGGCGCCGGCCAAGGTCCGCGTCGACTCGCCGCCGGTTCCCGCCGCCGTGGCACCGCCCGTTTCATCCGAGCTGAGCCGGCAACCGCTGGCGTTGACGCTCGGCGAGGGGGGCAAGTGGTCGATTGGATTTTACGGCATCGTCGAGGCCGACTTCATCGTGGACACGACGCGCAGCTACGATGAGCGCATCGGTAGCTCCCTCGTGGCCCGCTCGGACACGTACGAGGGACAGCACGGCCGGACTCAGTTTTCGATTCGCAACACGCGCTTTGGTCTCAACTTCGCGTCGCCGGCGGTGGGCTCGGTTCGGCCCTCGGCGCGCATCGAAGCCGATTTCTACGGTCCGAAGCCGACCGACTCCACCACCCCCGAGAAAGACTACTTCGACGCTCCCACGTTTCGGCTACGGCACGCCTACCTGCTTCTGGAGAACCCGTACGTCGACGTGCTGGCGGGCCAGACCTACAACGTGTTCGGCTGGCAGAATTTCCGCAGTACGCAGTTCCGTCTTTCGCACAATTTCGGGGCCGAAACCGGGCCGGTCACCGTGATGCTCGCCGCCTCCGCGGCGCGTCCGGCTCAGCGCGACTCGATGATTCCGGACGGCAACGGCGGGCTCCGCCTCAGCGTCAATCATTGGCGCGGCATGATCACGACGTCCGCCAACTCGGGTAGCTCGGCTCTACCGGCATTCTTGCAGGTCTCCGGCGTGCTGCGTCAGTACAAGGTGGACGCCTTCACGCCGCCTCCCACGCAGACGTCCAACCACGCCACCGCTTGGGGCGTTTCGTTCGACGCCTTGTTGCCGGTGATTCCCGCCAGCAACTCGGACGACCGCGGCAACAGCTTGACCCTCACCGGCTCGTTCGTCACCGGCACCGGCATCGGTGACTTGATCAGCGCCAACGGCGGCGCCGCGTTTCCGACCTTGCCCAATCCGGCCCAAGCCAACCCGGCTCCGCTGTACACGCCCAACATCGACAACGGCCTGGTCTCTTTCGACAATCAGGGCCTCCTGCACACCATCGACTGGCGGGCGATCAAGGTCGGGCTGCAGTACTACCTGCCCGGCTCGGGCCGCGTCTTCATCACCGCCAATTACACGCAGGCCCACTCGGCCAACCTGAACAAGCTCTTCCCGCGGGGCGGCGCCGAAATCGAGCTATTGGGTTACGTGGCCGACACCACGATGTGCGGCGATGGCACCCTGTATTGGGATGCGACCCCGGCGGTGCGCTTCGGCGTGATGGGCGCGTACAGCCAAGTTAGATACCTCGACGGCAACAAGCCGCACAACACGCGCGGCATGGCGCTGGCACAATACGCCTTCTGAGCCGCGGGCTCAGCGCGGAGCCGTACGGCGCGCGTGCTCCAGCGCCTGCACCAGCTCGTTCATGCCGTAAGGCTTGGGCAAAAAGACTTGGTAGGCGTTGGGCTCCAGTCGCTCCGCTGCGGTTTGAGCTTGGTAGCCGGACGAGAGCACGATGGCTACCTTGGAGCCGGCCTGGCGGATGCGTCGCACCACCTCGGCGCCGTCGATGTCGGGCATCGTCATGTCGATGACGAGCACGTCGGCTGGTCGGTGAGCGTGAGCCGCGACGCCGCTCAGCCCGTCGCAGGCTTCGTCCACTTGGTAGCCGCGCAGCTCCAGCGAACGACGCAGTTGCGCGCGCACCAGCTGCTCGTCGTCGATCACCAGCACGCGGCATGGCTGTCCGAGCAGAGACGACGGGGCTGGTTGCTCTGCGGCGTCTCGCTCGCTGGCCGGTAGCACCAGCGAAAAGCGGCTGCCGCGCTCGGGCTCGCTCTCCAGCAACAGCGCGCCGCCGTGGCTCTGCACGATGCCCAAGCACGCCGCCAGCCCCAAGCCGTGACCATGCTCTTTGGTCGAGAAAAACGGCTCGAATACGCGCTGGCGGGTGCTTTCGTCCATGCCCACGCCGTCGTCCTCGACCTCGATCAACAGCCAATTGCCGCGCCCGACGCTGGCGCCCAGCGCGTCGTCCCAACGCGCGTCCAGCTCGCGCACGTGCCGCGTCCGCACCTCGATCTTGCCCGGCTTGCCCGCCAAGGCATCGGAGGCGTTGGTCAGCAGGTTCATCAGCACTTGCGTCAGCGTCGCTCGGTCACCGAGCACGATGCTTTCGGGCTCGAAGGACAGCGTGACTTGTGCCTTCTTCGACAGCGTAGCGTCGAGCAGGGTGCGCAGCTCGCGAAACAGCGCCTCCAAATCGACGGGCTCGCGCCGACCCAGATCTTGGCGCCCGGCGTAGGCCAGCATTTGTCGCGTCAACGTGGCCGCGCGCTCGCCGGCGGCCATGATCGACTCCGCCGCCTGACGATCGAGCGGATCGCTCAAGGTTGCCAGCAGCAAGCTGGCGTTGCCGATCACCCCCACCAACAAATTGTTGAAGTCGTGAGCGACGCCGCCGGCCAGCACTCCCAGGCTGTCCAATCGCTGGCTGCGCTGCAGTTGCTGCTCGAGCTTCTGCCGCTCCGACTGCAGGCGCTTGGTCTGGCGCAGATCACGGAAGCCGGCCACGCGCGCCGGCTCGCCATTCACGCTCGAACGGACGCCTACCACCTCCAGCGGGATCTCCTGGCCGTCTTTGCCGATGGAACAGGTCTCGTAGGCCCCGATGCGCTCTTCGGCGATCGCTTTGGCGGTGTCGGGGCGCGCGTGCTCGGCCACGAAAGTCATCGGGCTCTTGCCGACCATGTCTTCGCGCGCGTAGCCGAGCACCTCGTTGGTCTTGCCGCCGACGTCGACCACGACGCCCTTTTGCATCACGACCATGAAGTCGAACGCGCCCAGCGCCAGGTTTCGTAAATGGTTCTCGCTGTCCAGCAAGAGCGACAAGGTCCGCTCGCGCTCGGTCACGTCGCGCACGGCCGCGATGCGCACCGGGCGGTCACCCAAATGGCCCTGCTTGGACTGCAGCTCCGCTCGAAAGCGCGTTCCGTCTCGGCGCACGCCGGTGATGGTGTACGCGCCTTCGTAACCGCTGCTCACCCGCTGAATGACGGCGTCCAAATCTTCCGGCGCGATGCAGCGGCGCATGGTTTCCGGCCCCAGCAGCTCCGCCGGCGGGCTGCGCAGCATCTCGGCCAGCCGCTGGTTGACGTCGATCACCACGCCGTCGACATGCACCAAAATGCCTTCGAAAGACGCCGCCGACAGCAGCTCCAGCCGCTCGCTCGTCTTCTTGTGCTCCGCCTGTTCCGCCGCGCGCAGCAGCGCCAACCGCAAGAGTGGCTGCAGCACGCGGCCCAGCTCGGGTGCGACGCCGCTGAGCACGAGCGTCCGCCCGGCGGCTTCGACTCGGAGACTGCCGTCCTCACCCTCAGCGGCGGCCGTGCGCACGCCGAGCTCAGCCAGCCGCGCGAGGCCGCGCTGCAAGCTCTCGTTCGCGTCCGGTCCCGCCAGCAACTCGCCGAGCTCGCACGACAGGATTTCTAGAGGAGGCAGCTGCATGCAAGACCAGGGCGCCGTCCCCCGGGACGCTGGTCAGCATAGTAGGCGCTCCGCCCAGGGCGGAGAAATTTTCTAGCTGGCGGCGTTGGGGGCAATGCTGCCCAGAAACTGCACGTAGCTGTGCAGTTGCTTCAGCTGCTCGCGCGCGCTGTGGCAAGTGAGCGCGGTGGCTTGGCCGGTTGTTTCGGCGAGAAAGCACAGGTACTGGGCGACGTTTTTGACGTAGAGCAGCTGGCCTTCCTCGCTGATGGCGTAGAAGCGCGCGCGCTGGCGATAACCGGCGGGCGTGTGATCACCCAACGAGGCCTTGTCGGAGCGGCCCTCGGCCGCCAGCACGTACAAGAAATTGTATTCGAACCAGAACATGTGGTCCGGGCTGGGCGCCAACGCCGAAAGCGCCTGCGCGCACGTTTCGCGGCTGCCGAACACGTCGTCGCTCTTGCCTTCGCTGCCGAGCGCGTGGCTGATGAACGTGCGCGCCATGCTGCGCTCTTGCGGGTTTTCCGCGAACGCGCTGGCTACGGCCAGCTCTTGCGTGAAGCGGTACCAATCTTGCCACAGGGCTTGGTCGGCCGTGTTCGACGACGCCGCGAGCGCTCGCCCCATTTCGTAGGTGTAGCGTCCGGACGTCTTGATCTCGAGCCGGCTGCCCGTCACGCGCCCGCACAAGCGGTAGTTTTCCTCCGACTTACCCGAGCCGCTATGAAACCCGATCGAGCAGCCGAACGCCTGGCAAATGCGCCATGCGCTTTCCACGCGCCGTTCCAGCTCCGCGTTGTCGGCAAACGGGAAATTCTTCTGGAAGCCGAAGGCGGGCGCCACGTAGTGAATGCGCAGATCCAGCGCCTCGCACAGGGCCAACATGGTGGCCAGCGTCTCCGGCGTCGTGAGACCGGGCAGCTCGTCGATCGAAAGCTCGCGAAAGTAGGCTTGCCCGACCGAGGTGGTGAAGGCACGCCGACGCGCTTCGGCGTAGGCGCGGTCGCGCCGTTGCAGTTTTTGAACCGCGGGCCACACCGCGCACAACAGCTCGGCCAAGGCGGTGCTGTCCAGGGCCAGGCCAAGGCCGGCGGCGCGCGAGCGCACGCGCTCGAGCACGTCGGCGGGGACGTGTTGGCTACACCAAGCGCGTGGGTCTGCCTGCTTGGGAGTGATGCTCAGCTCGGGCGAAAGGTCGAAGGTGATGTAGCTCGAGAGCAGACAACCGGCGACCAGCTCGTTTTCGCGCGCGTCGTACTTACCGCCGACCGGCTGGTGATCGGCGTTGAAGCCCCAAGCGATGCGCCGCGTGTGAAAGCCGGTCTTCAGCTTGGACAGCACCGAGCCGTGGCTCATGCCTTCGACGCTTTGGCCTTGATGGCCTTCGGGTACGTCGGCGCCGATGAACGGAAACGGCACGCCCTCCAGGCGACCGCTCAACATTGCGTCCACGTCGTACACCAGCTCGCGCGGGATGCTGTTCTGGTTGGCGGTCATGCTCAGCCCCAGCGCCGCCATGGTCCATTCGACCGCTGGCCAATGCAGGGTCGTGAAGCGAGCTCCTACGCCTAGGCTCGACTGCTGCAGCGTGTCGGTGGCGGTGGGAAAGATGGTGCTGCCCGCGTCGTGCTCTTGGACCAAGTTCTTGATGCGGAGCAAGTTTTGCCAGGTGGCCGGGAACGCGGTCGTGTCGGTTGCCAATGCCACGCCGTCGGCAAGAGTCTTGGGGGCGTCGGCACGGTTGCTCTTCAAGATCCACGCGCAGTCACCGTCGGCGTCTTCGGCCAGGGTGATGGTGCCGGCCGCGACCGCGAAGCGGCTCTTCGCAAAGTGGGTGATGTTTTCGTCGCGACGCAGGCGCTCGAGCAGGCGCATGAAATCGAGGCAAAAATCCGGGGAGACGCAGGGGTTTTCGCGGATGCTGAGGCGGGCGGAGAGCAAGAATTGATTGATGGCACTCATGCTGATTCACTCGGAAAGAACCAAGCCTGACTCATTTCACCAGCCGGGAGGCTTGGCCTCGTCGCACCGTCGCCGGCTCGATCGCCGCTCGTCTGGCGCTCGCTTCCGGCCGAACAGCCCAAGGCGGCTGGCAACGGCAGCCAAGGGCGGGGAACCCCCCAGAAGAGGCTGGAGGAGTTTCGCAGTCGAGCGATGTTTGCGGCGCGCATTCATTGCCCCTTTCGGTGTTTAATGCACGCCGCCCGTGAAACGATCACAGCGTCACACAGCTGCGCGTGCCTTGACGTTCGCGGGCGTCGTCGTGGCCACGCCAGCCTTCGCCCAGCGAACCGTCGAGGGCGAGGCCACGCGTTTCCAGTTTCGGGCGCCGGCTGGCTGTAGCTCGGCGGACGATTTTGCGGCGCGGGTCGGGCGCCGTTCGCGGCGTATTCGGCTGGTCAGCGACGCCAGCGCGCGCCGCTCGTTGGTGGTCGAAATCCAGCAAGCTACAGCCAGTAGTGCCCTGCGCGGCACCGTCACGGTGGTCGACGTGGACGGCGCCACCCGCACCCGTCAGCTCAAAGCCGCCAGCTGCGACGAGGCCGTCGAAGGCTTGTCGCTCATCGCGACGGTGACGCTCGATCCGGACGCCATGAGCGGCGAGCCTCCGCCTGACGAACCGCCGCCGAAACCGGAGCCGCCGCCGCCTCGGCCGAAACTGGAGCCGCCCAAGCCTCCGCCGCCCCCGCCCCGCGCACCGAACGAAGCCTATCGCTTCAGCTTTGGCCTGGCCGGTGCGCTGCTGCTCGAAATGGCGCCGGCGCCGGTGCCGGGCGCTAGCGCGTCGGCGTCGTTCGAGCTCAATCCGGGCCAGCTCGCCTCGCCGTTGTGGCGCCTTTCGGTGACGCACGCTCAGCGTCGCGGCGTAGCCGAGCCAGGCGGCAGCGCGTCCTTTGCATTCACTTTGCCGACACTGGACGCCTGCCCGGTGCGGCTTGGCCCGCGTGCTCTGGGGGTGCGGCCGTGTGCTTTCGGGACGCTGGGCCTGCTGCGCGCGTGGGGCGACGCTACGCTTCAGAACGAGACGCATTCGCGTCTGTACGGGGCCGCCGGCGTGGCCCTGTGGCTCGGCTGGCGCGTGAGCGAAGTATTCGAAATCATTGCCGATGGGCGCGTGGGAGCACCGTTTCGGCGCGACGAGTTCGCCTTCAATCGCGCGGTTTTCTTCAAAACACCTACACCGGGATTTTCTGTGGGGCTGGGAGTCGCGGGCGGATTTCCGTGATCGATGTGGGTTGGGCCCGCATCATGGGAAGTGCGGGTGAACACAATCTCCGATTTGGAGCTCCCTTCGACCGAAGCCCACGCTGCCCAACAGCACGCGTGTCGCTTGCGGTTGGAACAGATGTTCAATGACCACCACGACTTCATTTGGCGACTCATCCGGCGGCTCGGGCTCAGCCGCGGTGCCGCCGATGACGCCGCTCAACAAGTCTTCCTGGTCGCGGCCGAACGCATCCTCGACATTCAAGAGGGGCGCGAACGCGCGTTTCTGTTCGGCACCGCCTTGCGGGTCGCTCGTCGTGTTTCACGCAACGAGAAGCGCTGGGTCTTGGAAGACGACATGGACTTTCGCAACAGCCAGGTTGCGCGTCCCGAAGATCTGGCCGACCAACGCCGCGCCGTCGATTTGATGGGGCGGATCCTAGCGAACATGGATCACGACTTGAAGACCGTATTCATTCTCGCCGAGCTCGAAGGGCAGACGATGCCGCAAGTATCGTCGCTGCTCGAGATCCCGCTCGGCACCGCCACGTCGCGGCTGCGTCGCGCACGTGAAGCCTTCCGCGCCGCCGTTGCGGCCTTCGAAGCTTCCATCCCGGGAGGGACGAAATCGTGAGTAACTTGAAGCTCGTCCCTGACGACCCGACCCCGATGGAGAAGCTGCTGCTCGACGCTTCGCGCGCGGAGCAACCTTCCGACGAGCACAAGGCGCGCATGCGCGCGCTGCTCGGCATCGGCCTGCCGCTCTCGGGCCCGCTTGCCGCGCCGCCACCCGCCGTGCCGGGTCAAGCCGCCGGCTTGGCTCCGGGCGCGGTCGGCAAATCCGCGACGCTCGGCAAGGTCGCGCTCGGCGTCGGCGTTGCCGCGCTGATTGGCGCCTTCGTCTTCACTCGCCAGCACGACGGCGGGCAACCTCCACAGGCTACCGTCAAGCCGGTCGTAGTCGCGCCGGTTGCGGCCGTGCCCGTCGCGCCGGCTGCTAAAGCCGCCGCGGAAGCCGCGCCCGCCATTTCGCCGCTGCCGCCGGTCGAGACGCCCGCGCCGGTCGTGACGCCTCACGCGGCTCGCTCCGACGCTTCGGCCTCGGCCGAATCCGACTTGGGCGAACAGATTCGCTTGATTGAAGCGGCGCGCGCCGGTGTGGCCGCGCACGACGCCAAGGCCGCTACGGCTGCGCTCGACGCGTACGCCGCCAAGTTCCCGCGCGGCAGCTTCGGTCAAGAAGCCATGGTCTTGCGCATCCGCGCCATCGACCAAGCTGGTGATTTTGCGCGCGCGACCGCGCTGGCCAAGTCTTTCGTGGCCCGTTTCCCGAACAGCCCGCACGTCGCGCGGCTCAAGCCCATCGCAGAGCGCGGCGCTTCGCGATAGAAAGAGCCTCATGGCTCCCGCGGCGCAGCTGGCTCGACACGCTCGGCAAGCGAGCGTGCTCGGGCTCGCGTGCTGCGCGGCGCTCGCCCTAGGCTGCGACGGAGAAGTGGTGAACCTCGGCTCGTCGCCGCTCGCGGCGGGCGGCACGGGCGGCGCGAGCGCGGGGGCAGGCGGCGTGACCAGCGGTCCCGACGGGGTTTGGAGCTTGCAGAGCCAGCCCCTGATCCCGCAAGAACCCGGTATCTTGCTGGCGAATCCGACCCTGACTGCGGCGCTGGACGAGCTGTACTACTCGCAGCAAACGCGCGGTGCCGACCCGCTGCCGCATCCCACGACGGTGCAGCGTGTCGTTGCTCTCGGAACCGGTTGGAGCGCGCCGACCGAGCAGGTGCTGGGGGACCTGAAGATGCCCGATGTGTCGAGCCCGGCGGTTTCTGCCGATGGCAAAGAGCTATGGCTGGGCAGAAACCTGAGCGGAAGCACGGACATCTTCCACAGCGCACGCCAGGGTGACGGCTGGACGACTCCCCAGTTGGTGCCGGAGCTCAGCAACGCGGACTTCGACGATGTACCGCGGCCGCCCGCCGTGAACGGCACCATCATGCCGCTGTCTTCGAAGCGGCACGGAGGCAAGCCGCTCTATCAAATCTACTTGGCGACGCGCAGCAGCGGCGACGCGCCCTGGACCGAGCCCAGCAAGGCGTTGCTCGGCACCATCGACTCGGACGCGTTCCAAAGCGCGGACGGCTTCTTGAGCGATGACGGCCTCGAGCTCTATTTCTCGTCCACCCGCGACGGCGACCACACCGACTCCGATCTGTTCGTCGCCCGGCGCGCCACGCTCGAAGCCTCGTTCGGCGAGCCCGAAGCCTTGGTCGACCTGAACGATCCGCTGCCGGCGCAGCCCTCGCAGGAGCGCATGCCCTGGCTCAGCCCCGACCGAAAGCGCCTGTTTTTCGCCTCTGATCGCACCGGCCAGTACACGCTGTACCAGGCGACCAGGCTGTAAGCGTCGCGTCGCAGAGCGCCGAGCCGGCGCGCGCGCAACGGGCGTTACTTCTTGGCCTTCGCTTTGGCCGCGTCGGCCGCGATGGCGAGCCGGATTGCCGCCTTGAGCGGGTTCTCGTTCGCGGGGGGCGGCGGCTCGGCTTTGGGCTTGGGCTCGGCTTTGGGTTTGGGCTCGGCCTTCGGCTTGGGCTCGGCTTTGGCCACGGGCTTGGCCACCTTCGCGACCGGCTCGGCTTTGGCTTGCACCGCGGGCGCACTGCGTTCGGCTTTGATGGCTGGCGCCGTCGGTCGCGGCAACGCCGGTGCAACCGCCGCAGCGACCGTCGCCTTCGACGTCTCCGGCTCCGCGCCCAGCACTGGCAACGAGTCGAGCGACACCGTCTTCACGTCGGGCTCGCTCGCCGTCGCGCTGGCTGACTTCGCTGGCTCAGTTGCTGGTGTCGGCGCGGGCACCGCGGGTGAAGGCGCAGCCGGCGCGGGCGACGCCGCAACCTGCGTCGGAAGCGCGTTTGGCCCCGGCAGCAGCGCCAGGCGCGTGAGCACGTTGGTGAGCGGAGCTGGGGCTTTGGCGGTAACGAACGCCGTCACGCGGTGCTCGCCGCTCAAGTACTTGCCTTCGACGCCCAGCCGTCGCGCGCCTTCGCGCAGCAGGTTCTGCCGATAGGCGCCGAGCACGCCGCCCGTGATCAGCAAGAACGCAAACAGCCAACGCCCCCAACGCACGCCGGACGCGCGCCGGAAATCGACTTCGCTCGGGATCGCTACGCGACGCTTCGGCAGTACGTACGGATCTGGTGCGTGCAGTTGCGGCGTGTACACGGGCGCCACGAGAGGCGCGGCGAACACCGGCGTCACTGTCGTGTGATAGCTCGCAGGCGAGGGCGCGTGTGAACGCGTGGGCGCTACCGGGCGTGCCGGCGCGGGCGGGCGCGGCGCGGGGCGCGGCATCGGGCGGGGAGGCGGTGGTGGCTCGATCCAACGCACCACCGTTTCTGGCTCGTCATCGATACCGGCAACGGCACCCAAGCTTTGCCAAGTCTTCATCCCCGCCTTCCACACCATGGTGGAGGCGTCGACCAAGCTGAGGCGAAACGCATCGTCGAGCTGCTCGACGTTCATGCGCTTCATGTCATCAGCGGCGATCAAGACATGCCAAATCTCATTGTCAGCGAATGAGGCCGTCACGGGTCCCTCCGGGAGCTAGGGCTGTCAGCCCAGATTACCACCTGAGGATGCGAGACTGACTCTCAAAGGACGACGAAATCTCTCGAGGCTTCGTCTCTCGTCGACATTTTCCAGTCCGCCGGGCGTCAGCTCGGCCTCGAGCGACTTCGGCGCGGGAAACAGCGACACGTTCCAAAGCCCCGCGCTTTCCCGCGCGGTTGCTCCGCAAAAACGGCTCGATTCAGACATGCCCTGAACCTACCGCCAGCAAATGACAGCATTATGTCAGTGATTATTCAGGCGCCTGGCTCTTTGACCCCACGCTGAATTCCGCTTTGAAAGCGAGCGTTCGGATCGGCGCCGATCAAGACCAGGGTGGCGTCGTCGCGCGCGAAGCGACCCGACTCCGAAAGGCGACTGGCGAGCAAGTCGTAGAGCGCGTCGGGCGTGCGCCCGCTCAGCGACAAACCCTTTTCGTGCAGCTCCAGATCCATGGCCAAGCGACGCACGACCTCTGGGTGATCCGAGCCGGCGGTGAAGCCGTCGGAGACGGCCATCCACGTCGAGCCCCAAACGAGCGGCACGACTTCGACGGGCGGCGGCACCGTGGTGGTCGAGGTCAATGGCGGTGAGGAAGCCGGGTGCACCGTGATGTTGCCGCCCGGCAATGCGCAAGCGAGCGGAGGCATACCGGCAGTGGTCACTTCGGCGCGCGCGTCGGCGACCGAGCACCGCATCAAGGTCGCGCGCAGCTCGGTGCCCGGGTACTCGAACAGCGTGCGCACCAAGTCCAACATCACCGCGTGCAGCGGCGTTCGCTCCGTGAACCCTTGCGCGGCTTTCTTCAACAGCGCGCGGCCGACGTCGCCGGGCTCGCCGTGCCGCGTCTGCACGTCGAGCAGCACGATGCCGACGTCGCCGCCTGGGCCGTTGACGACGTCGAACAGGTCGGTTTCACGGGGCCCTTCCAGGGTGTCGCCCGTGATGCGGAGCAAACCGCGCAGGAGTGGGAGCTTACGGGCATCGGGTTTTCGGAACGCGGCGGCCAAGGCGTTCCCCCTTCTGCGAAAGTCATTCCACGACCACTAGCGACGGGGCGCACGCCGGGGCCTGGGCGTTTCTGTAAGGAGATCAGCCGGTTGGGCTGATTGCAGCCGGGCTGAAGCCGCGCTTTGACCACCTTTCTGAGTCTCAAGCTGAGCTTCCGGGACGAAGGCGTCTAAACCTGGGACCGGATCGTGCGTTTGAGGTTGAGTAGCAATGCTCGACGACGAAACGGCAGCATCAGTGGGGCCCGCCCCGGTCAGCGTGGCGGTCGTGGACGACGACCCCACTGCGCGGCGGCTGATGCGGTTCTGGTTGGAGCGCGCCGGTTACTCGGTCGTGGAGCACGAATCGGCCCGCAGCGTGCTCGACCACGATGGCGAGACGCCGGCCTTGGCGTGCGTCGATCTCGGGCTGGGTGAAGTAACGGGCATCAAGGTGATTCAGCACCTGCGCGCTCGCGACGCGGAGCTGCCCATCATCGTCGTGACGGCGCAGCGTGAGCTCGAGACTGCCATCGCCGCCATGCAAGCCGGCGCCTACGACTACGTGACGAAGCCGCTGGATCGCGACCGTTTGCTGCTTGCGGTGCATCGCGCCAACGAGCGCCGCGAGTTGTTGTCGAACGTACGGCGTCTCGAGTCGGCGTTGACCGAGCGCTCGGTGCTCGGCTCCATCGTGGGCAAGAGCCCGCCCATGCGTGAGCTGGCGCAGCAAGTGCAACGCGTGCTGGAAAGCGACGTGGCGGTGTGCGTGTTCGGCGAGTCCGGAACCGGCAAAGAGCTGGTCGCGCGCGCCATCCACACCGGCAGCGTGCGGCGCCGGGGGCCGTTCGTGGCCATCAACTGCGCGGGTATTCCCGAGTCTTTGCAGGAATCGGAGCTGTTCGGACACGAGCGCGGCTCGTTCACCGGCGCGACTCAGATGCGGCGCGGCTGCTTCGAGCAAGCCAACGGCGGCACTCTGTTGCTCGACGAGCTGGGCGAGATGAGCATGCAAACGCAGGCCAGCCTGCTGCGCACCATCCAAGAAAAGACGATTCGGCGGGTGGGCGGCTCGAGCGAGATTCCGATCGACGTGCGCATCGTGTGCGCGACCCATCGCGACCTGCGCGCCGAGGTCGAGGCCGGCCGCTTCCGCGAAGACTTGTACTTCCGGTTGGTGGTGTACCCCATTCACCTGCCGCCGCTGCGCGACCGCATCGAGGACATTCCCACGCTGGTCGGTCATTTCTTGCGCTCGCTGTCTAAGGACGTGGGCCGCGACGTGCAAAGCATTTCGGCCGAGGCGCTGGAGGCTTTGGGCCGGCACCACTGGCCCGGCAACGTGCGTGAGCTGCAGAACGTCGTGCACCGCAGCTTGTTGGCTTGCCGCAGCGACGAAATCACGTTGGCCGATTTACCGCCCGACATCCGTGAGCTGGCGTTGCCCGCGATTTTGCCGGCAATTCACGTGAATGGCGCCAACGGCAACCGCTTTCAAGAGCCCAGCGAGGAAGACATCATCCCCCTGCGTGAGCTCGAGCGCCGCGCGATTCAGCGTGCGCTGCGTGCCACCCACGGCAGCGTCGGGCGCGCAGCCAAGCTGCTCGGCATCGGTCGGGCCACGTTGTACCGCCGCATCGCTACGCTCGATCTGTCGCGGGACGTCGCTTGAGCCCGCGCGACCGCGAGCCCAAAGGCAGCAGCCAGCGGCCGAAACCCGCGCCCGAGGTCGATGCCATCGAGCTGCTGCGGCGGCTGAGCCACGATCTGCGCACGCCCATGACCAACGTGCTCGGCTCGACGGAGCTATTGTTGGAGAGCGAGCTGGACACCGCTCAGCGCTTGGCCGCCGAGAACGTGCACCGCTCGGGCCGTGAGCTCTTGGACGTCGTCGACCGCTTGTTGGCGGCTCACCAAATCAAGAAGAGCGCGCCGCCGAGCTCGGGCGAGTTCAGAGCGGCCCCGCGCGTTTCCGCAATTTTGTCGGGGCGGCGCGTGCTTTTGGCCGAGGACAACGCCTTCAATCGCGCCTTGATCGAGCACGTGCTCGAGCCCATGGGCTGTCAGGTGGACAAGGCCGGTTCCGGTACCGAAGCGGTGCGAGCCTTCAGGCCCGGCCGCTACGACCTGGTGCTGATGGATTGCCAGATGCCCGAAATGGACGGCTTGGCCGCGACGCGACAGATCCGTCGCCTCGAGAACGGGCAGAGCCGCGTTCCGGTAGTGGCCGTCACCGCCAGCACCGTATCCGGAGCGCGCCGCGCTTGCCTCGAAGCGGGTATGGACGACTTTCTGGCCAAGCCGTTCTCGCTCGGTCGTTTGCGCAAAAAGGTGCTGGAGTGGCTGTTGCCCAGCATCGACTCGGAGCCGCCCGACGCCGACGATCGCAAGAGTGAGCCCGACGCCGTCCCGGCCGCGCCCAACGAGCTGATCGTCGACCTGTCACGGCTGGAAGAGCTGGCGCGCGAAGCGGGGACGCCGCAAATCGTGGAAGAGCTTTCGGTCATCTTCTTGGATGACGTGGCCAAGCGCATCGTGGCGCTCGGCCTCGCTGCGCAAGCGCGCGATCAGCGCGCGTACTTGAACGTCATTCACGCCATCAAGGGCGCCTCGGGAAACTTCGGCGCGGTCAGAATGGCCCGCATTGCCGAGGCCAGCGAGCGCCAGGCCAAGCACGGAGACTTGTCGGCAGTCGACGCAGCCGTGGCAGATTTGGGCCGGGAGCTGGCCGCGGTTCGGACGGTTTTGGACCGCAAAGTGTTCTCGCGCGGCGACGCCGAAAGCGCGTAGTTTCGCGCGCCTTGCCGGTATCGGGGCAGTTGGTGCCCCTGCCGATGCTCGGCCTGCACTATGCTTCGCGCGTGTCGTCCCAACCGGATGCGCCGGGCGCGCCAG
>JBEQSW010000033.1:0-6429 GCA_040348565.1 Myxococcales bacterium
GTGGCGGAACAGCGTCGCGCCGGTGCCCAAGATTGCGACCACCGCAACCATCAACATGGCTGGAACGCCCAATCGCCCCCGGCGCGTGGCGGGGGGCTGAGCGGTCGCGTCCTCTTCCCCGACGGGAGTTTCCACGGCAGGCGGTTCGGTCGTCATCATTCCTCCGACATGACGCGCGCCAACACGGCGCGCGCAACGGCTACTTCGAAACGGCCCATGGCCAACTGGATCTCCGCGTCGATGCGCAGCGTCTCCGCATCGGCGAGCTCGGTGCTCGTGCCGAGCCCCGATTTGAAGCGAGCCTCGGCTTGTTCGTGATTGGCTTTCGCCGCGTCGGCGGCGCGCGCCAAAGCGTCCAGCGCGACCGTGGTTTCCTCTACGCTGCGGTATGCCTGCTCGGCGCGGGTGGTCGCGGCCTGTCTGGCGACGTCGACCTCGGCCAGCCGCGCCTGCTCTTTGCGCCGCGAGGCTTCGGCCTGCGCGCTGGTAACGCCGCGATAAATCGGCCACTCCAGCACGAGCGCGGCGCTGTAGTTGAAGACGGAGGGCAACCAGCCGTTGCCGTCCGGGGTGACGCCGTTCGAAGCGGGCGCGCCACCGGCGCGTCCGGAAATGGCAGCGATGGCGAAGAGATTGGGACGAGCACTGCGCTCGATGGCTTCGGTTTGAAGCCGCTGCGCTCGCGCCAGGTAGATCGCGCTTCTTACCGCGGGGTCTGCGTCTCGAGCTTTGGCTTGGACATCGGCCCGAGCGGGGATATTCCCCTGGTCTTCGCTGGCCGGCCCCGCGTCGAGCTCAGCGGCCGTGACACCGACGGCCGCCGCGAACACGGCCTTGGCGACGCGCAAGTTGCCGTCGGCGCGAATACGGCTCACCGCGAAGCGCGCCAAATCGGCCTGCGCCCGCGTGAGATCGATGGGTGCGCGAAGTCCGCTCTTCACCCCGGCCTCGGCGTAGTCGCGATGTAGTCGCGCTCGGCCTTCGGCCTGAGTGGCGACCTCCAAGACCGAGTGCGCCGCGTGGACCGCGTAGTACGCCTCGGTAACGGACAGCACCGTGTCGAGCCGAGAGGCGCGAGCTCTCTGCTCGTCCACCGCTGCCAGCGCGCTGGCGGCGGCGGTCTCGGCCGCGATGCGCCCAAAGTCGAACAGCTCCTGCCGCACCCCCAAGCCCACCAAGCTGGTCGGGTAAGGGGTCAGGTCGGCGGCCGCTCGAACCGGGGTCCCTCCGATTCGAGGCAGATCCAGAACGTTGTCGGAAACAACCGAGGCGGTCGAGTTGTTGGCGGATCCGCCGACCAGCTCCACCAGCGCCCCCACCGTCGGCCGCCAAGCCGCTCCCGGAACGCGTTCGGCAGCGCGTGCGGCGAGCAGCCGAGCCTTGGCTGCCAACACTTCGGGTTGATGCTTGAGCGCGAACTGGATGGCGTCTTGAAGAGAGAAGGTTCCACTAGGCTGCAGCGTCGCAGCGTCTTCCACGGCGTGCGCCTCGGACGCCACGCCTACGCCTGCGAGCGCGAGCGCCGCCGCTTTCCACATGACCCGTCCGAACATGGCGCGCGACCTGCAAGCAAAGAGCAAGCCACCACGAACCCCTCGATTTTCTTGCCGATCAAGCTACCCGCATTAGGAAAAACTCCCAGTCGTCTCGGAGATTCTCCCAATTGACCAGCGCTACCCGACGCATTCACATTCTCGTGCAGCGCATCCTCCGCGAGTACTCGACTCGCCGCTCGCGCACGTTGTTGCTGATGGGGTTGGGCGTGGTGTGCGTTGCCGCGGCCGGGCTTTGGGACGCGCAACGTCAGGCCGCCGACGCTCTACGCCAATTCACTTGGGACCAACACCTGCTCGCAGTCGCGCTGTCGACGCAATTGCCGAAGGCCGCCTCGGTATCCAGCGAGTCTAGGCAGGGCATGGTGGGAGGCTTTCTCGAGGCGGCGCGCGCGCTGGAATCCGAAGGGCACGTGGTGGTCCTGCTGCACCGACCTGACCGGCGCGGTTTTCTGCTGTCCGACGGCCGCATTTACGACAGCCCTCAGCTGTTGGGCGCTCTGGACCGCGGCGCGCCCGGGGTGACGCTGGACCGCGAAGCCGCGCGCGAGCTGGGACTGGGGCCCCGGTCGGCCGTAGCGGGGCTGGCGCGCTTGCCTTGGCCAGACGAGCGTGGTGCGGCTCTCGCCGTCGTGGGCAGCGCCAGCGCCGAACGGGACCGCGGCAGGCACGACGAATGGCGCACCGTGATCACGGTGGTGCTGGTCACCTTGCTGATTCTGGGCTTCGGGGCGGTGGCGCTCTGGCGCCAGCGTCGCGAGCTCGAGATGGAACGCCAGTTGGCCGTGCACGAGACCGAGCACGAGCGCGACGTGGAGCTGGCTCGGGCCGATCGAATGGCAGCCATCGCCGCCATTTCTTCGGGCATTGCCCACGAGATCTCGACGCCGCTCGGCGTGATCAGCGGGCGCATCGAGCAACTGAGCGCCCTGACCCAAAACCGCGATCAAGTCCGCCTACTCTCCAGCGTCGCTCAGCAGGTCGAACGTATCAACAAGGTCATCCGCGGGTTTTTGGGCTTGGCGCGCGGCGACGCGCCGATCTTGACCCAGGTGCCCGCAGGCCAGGTCGTCAAGGAAGCAGCGGCGTTGGTGCAGCATCGCTTTGCCACGGCCGGCGTAGAGCTGCGCATCGCGCCGAGCGCGGTCGCGACCCGGCCCGTCGCGTGCGACCCGGCGCTGTTCGAGCAAGTTTTGGTCAACCTGTTGATCAACGCGCTGGAAGCCTCCGAGCGTGGTCAGCACGTCGACGTGCAAGTGACGGCGGCCGACCACCAAGTCATCTTCGAGGTGATCGACGAAGGCCACGGCATCACCCGTACCGCCATCGCCCACGCCACCGAGCCCTTCTTCACCACGAAGGCCAAGAAGGGCGGCAGCGGACTGGGCCTAGCCATCGCGCGTGAGATCGTCGCGCATCACCGAGGCGAGCTGAAGCTGGAACGTCGCGTGGACATCGACGCCTCTTCGCGCGGCGGCACGCGCGCCACCATCTTCTTGCCGGAGGGCGCCCCGTGAGCGAATCGAGGCTCAAAGTGTTGGTCGTCGACGACCATTTCGAGATGGCGGAGACGGTCGCGGCCGGCTTGGACATCCGCGGATTTTCCTGTACCCCCTTGGGGACGGCCGAAGCCGCCATCGCCGCCATCGCGGAGGGCAACCACGACGCGCTCGTCTGCGACTTGCGCATTCCGGGCACCGACGGCCTCGAGCTGCTCGCGCAGTCTCGCGCAATTCGGCCGGAAAGCCCGGTGATCGTGATGACCGCCTTCAGCGGCGTCGACACCGCCGTCGAGTCGATTCGACGCGGGGCGTATCACTACCTGACCAAGCCGTTCAAAGTCGACGAGCTGCTGCTCTTCCTCCGCCGCGCTCTGGACGAATCGGCCATTCGCCAAGAAGCGCGCTCGCTGCGCGAGGCCTTCGGACGTCCACTCGACAGCATCATCGGTGACAGCCCCAGCATGCGCGAGGTAATAGCGTTGGTGCGCAGGGTGGCCAACTCCAACGCGCCTTTGTTGATCTTGGGCGAGACCGGCACCGGTAAGGGCCTGTTGGCTCGCGCGCTGCACAAAGAGAGCCGGCGCGCCGAGGGCCCCTTCGTGGTCATCAATTGCGCCGCCATTCCGGAGGCGTTGCTCGAGAGCGAGCTCTTCGGTCACCTCAAAGGCGCGTTCACCGGCGCCAGCAGTGACCGGGCCGGCCTGTTCGAGCAAGCGCATCGGGGCACGCTGTTCCTCGACGAGATTGCGGAGATGACCGTGCCGCTCCAGGCAAAGCTGCTGCGCGTGCTCGAGACGGGAATGGTTCGCCCGGTGGGCTCGAACGTCGAAAAACAGGTGGACGTTCGCATTGTTGCGGCCACGCACCGCTCGCTGCGTCAACGGGCAAAACAAGGGCTTTTTCGCGAAGATTTGATGTACCGACTGGACGTCGTTTCCGTCGAGCTGCCCCCGCTACGGCAACGAACCGACGACCTGGCCAAGCTCGTCACCAAGTTTGCGCAAGACGCGCTGTTCCGTAACCCCGGCGCGTCGCCGCTGCGCATCTCACCCGAGGTGATGGACGCGCTCGGTCGCTACGCCTGGCCCGGCAACGTGCGTGAGCTCGAACACGTCATCGAGCGATTGACGCTGCTGTGCCCAAATGGCGTCGCCAAGTTGAGCGACTTGCCCAAGGCGGTGACGGCGGAGCCCGAGAGCCGCGCCGAGATCCATTTCGGTGACCGCGTCATTCCGATGCGAGAGCTGCAGCGTCGCTACGTGGCGTGGGCGCTACAACAACTGGGCGGCGCCAAGATGGCGACGTGCGAGCGGCTGGGCGTGGATGCAAAAACGTTGAAACGTTGGCTCAGCCTCGACGGCGATGACGACTGACGTTTTTGCCAATTTGCGGTTGACCAAGCCCTACCAAATGTTCAATGTGCATCTCGGAAGCCTCGGCCGCCCTCGTTGTTGTTCGTCCTTCAACGCGCGCGGTCGGGGCTTCACCATCTCACCTCAGGGCAGTGCCCAAGCTTGCCGAACGGCTTGAAATACAGGCTCCGGCAGCTGAACGAGCAGAGGCTCACGAGTCGTCGCCAGCCAACGGATCACCTCTTCCAGCTCGGGCTTCGGCATCGACGTGCAGCCCGAAGTCGGTCGGTGCGGCCCTCGCCAAATGTGGAGGAAGACACAAGAGCCAGCAGCCTTCTTGATGTCAGGAGCGTTCTGCTCGACGACGACGCCCCAATCGAAGAGGCCGTCGGGGCGCAGCAGCGCGCTCCGCTGCTCCCACGAAGCCGCCGAGACCTGCGACGAGTCGACGAGCTGGTTGTAGTGGGTCGAGCGCGCATCTTCGACGCAGTAGCTGGTAGACAGGGACTTCGTGTAAGGAAAGCCCGCGGACTCCGGTGGGAGACCGTCCGCGCGCCCGAACGCGCCCGACAACCGAAAGACGCCGGCCGGAGAACGCCCGTCGCCCTCGCGCTTTTGAGGGCCCGAGTCGGCGTTCGCCTGCAGGCCTCGTCCCCAGCCTAGCCCGCTCCGACCGACGTTGACGGGAATTGCATCACCGACGCTGCGCCAGCCCGACTCGCGGTCGCGCTCGTAGCGCTGTAGCGTCCCCGTCGCGGCCCACCACGCTGAGGTACGCACCAGGATCAGCTGAGTCGACCCCGCTAGGATCGGCGAAGCTTGGGGCGCCGAAGCCCCCGAATTGCCGCCCTGAACCGTGCTGGGGAGGGCGAGGAGCAGTA
Organism: Myxococcales bacterium; assembly: GCA_040348565.1. Taxonomy (GTDB): domain Bacteria; phylum Myxococcota_A; class Polyangia; order Polyangiales; family Polyangiaceae; genus PMG-095. Next base: position 5,289 of record JBEQSW010000033.1, read on the forward strand.
TCGCGAGGATCAGCGTTCGCACGCGAGCCGCGTAGCATTTGCGCTTTCGTTCCCGCAAGCCGCGAGGAACAGGCGGACCGCGCATGGGGCTGCACCTCACAGCGGCTCTGCCTTGCAACCTTGAGCCGACCTGTGTGCCAAAAGGAGTCATCGGCGTTACTCGTCGCATCTAGTGAACCGATAGAGTTGGATCTGCACCATCGTTGGGCGCAGCCTCGCTATGCTTGCAAGCGACTGATGAGCTCCGTCGACTTTCGTGGGGTTGACCCGTCATGAGCGCGCTCTCGCCACCGAAGGGGGTGAGCACCCGCGCCATCCAAGTGCTGGCGCTCGCAACTGCGTTCGGCGTCGTCTTCGCGGTGAATCGAATCAACCCGAACCAAGACGAGGGAATTGGCCGGATCGCAGCGGTCGGCTTCTTGTTGCTCGCTGGCACCCTGACGAGCGAGCTATTCGAGATGGTGAAGCTTCCTCACCTCTCGGGCTATCTGGTGGCCGGTATCGTCAGTGGTCCGCACATCCTCCATCTGATCGACCACCAGGCCGTAGAAAAAATCGCCCCGGTAAACATGCTCGCCCTGTCCCTGATCGCGCTAGCCGGTGGCGCCGAGCTACAATTCGGCACACTGCGCCGCGTTGCGCGCAGCTTGGCGATCTCGACGGTCCTCCAGAGCGGAATCGTCCTATTCGGGATGGCGGGACTTTTCTTGGTGTTGTCCCGTTACGTGCCCTTCACCAAAGGCTTGTCCACGCGAGCGTTGCTGGGCGTGGCGTTGTTGTGGGGGGTCATGTCGGTGACACGCAGCCCATCGGCGTGTCTCGGCATTCTGTCGCAGACTCGAGCCAAAGGGCCGTTGGCGACCTTCTCGCTCGCTTTCATCATGCTGTCGGACATCGTCGTCGTCGTGTTGTTGGCCGCTGCCCTGATGCTGGCTAGACCCCTGATCAATGGCGAAGGCACAGTGTCCGTCGCTGCTCTCGGAGAGCTGGGTCACGAGCTGCTGGGCAGCGTTGCGGTTGGTACGACGCTGGGCTTGGCCTTGATCTTGTACCTGGCGTTCGTGGGCCGGCAGTTGCTGTTGTTGCTGATCGCGCTCGGCTTCGGAGCGACCGAGGCGCTACGATACATTCGCATCGATCC
>JBEQSW010000572.1:0-25031 GCA_040348565.1 Myxococcales bacterium
ACACCGTCTCCAGCGTGGTGTCCTTGCGGCTGTCGATCTGGCCGTCACCCAGGTGGTTGAAATGACAGTGGTCGATCCAGACGTGGTGGGCGGTGTCCATTTGCACGCCGTCGCGGTCGCCGCCGTTGTCCCCGCCCGCGTCGTATTGGCCTTCGATGTAGCTGTCGCGAATCGTCAGGTTGCGGATGATGACGTCGTGCACGCCCACGTTCAGGAAGAAGCCGCCCATCACGATCTCGGCGTTGGCGCCGCTGCCAATGATTGTCTTCTGCGAGGTGACGCGGATTTCTTCGAAGGGCGAGAACGTCAACGTGCCTTTGACCCGGCAAACACGCGGCGCGGCGTCGGTCGCGCAGGCGCGCAGCTCGGCTTGGGTGGTGACGACGGTGGCGGCCACCTCCCCGCCACCCTTCGTGCCGCCTTCCAGGGTGGCGAAGCCGACTAGATCCATCGGACAACCGTACCCGCTGCCGGCGGAGCCCGCCGCCCCGGCGTTGCTGGTGCCTCCCAGTGAGCCGCTGCCGGCACCGCTGCCGCCCGCGCTGCTGCCGCCAACGCTTCCCGCAACGCCGCCGTTGCCCATCGTCGACCCCGCGGCGCCTCCGTTCGTCGTGCTGCCCCCGGCGGTGTTGGCTGCCCCCGCCGTGGCCATGCCCGCGCCCGCCGTTGCCGCGCCGGCCGTGGCGGTAGGGCCCGTGCCAGCTTTTTCGCCCGAATTTCCGGCGGCGGCGGGGCTGGTGCCGCCTGCGCTAGTGCCCGGTGAGCTGGGTTCGGGGTCGCCGCACGCCACCAGCGCGGATGGCAGCAGCGCTCCGCCGAGCATGAGCACTGGCAGCCATTGATTCCTGTGCCGAGAAGGCGACGTCGCTTGCATCGCCAGGTGGGTTGCGGGAGCCCAGCGCCACCGGTCACCGTTTTGACGTCTACTTGCTGAAGCTCGGCACCCAAGCGCCGAAGATGGTCGACAACGTGTAGCTTGCCGCCTGCTGATCGGTCAGCTGCTTGCCTTGTGGCGCGCGCCCGGCCGTCGACGCACCCGGGCCGGTGTTCTTGTATTCGGAGAAGCGCGCGGTATCGAGCGTGTTGGTACCCATCGGCGACCAGCCGGCAGCCGAAATGTGCGCGCCCAGCGTGGTGTGCAGAAACGCGGCTGCGCCGTACGCGCCCCAGTTGCGGCTGAGCGCGACGGAGCTGGCTTTGACGCTGGCATCCGCGGTGAGCTGGCCGCCCAAAAAGACGAGCCCATACGGAACGGCTTGATCGGTGTTGGGCGCAGTCGCGGCGGTGCCGCCGCCGACGTTCTTCACCGTGCAGTTGTCGAACACGGCGGTGGCGTCGCCGAAGATGAAGTCGACGGTGCCTTCCATGTAGCAATCGCGGAAATACTGCTTGGCTTTGCGCACGTACAATGTGTCCTGGAAGCTCAAAAAGCGGCAATTTCTGAACTGCACCTGGTTGCCGCTGACCAACAGCGCCACCGCCTGCGAGCCGCCGAGCGGCGTGCTGTTGGCAAACGTGACGTTCTCGACCGAGACGTCGCTGGCGGTCATGTTGGTGCTGGCGCCGCCCGTGGTGCCCAGCGTGCCGCCGTTGCCGTTGGACGTGTTGGCGTTGTCGCTGTAGGTGAGGATGGTGGAGCTGGCTTTGCCCGTCTGTCCGCACAGCGTGATGTTCGGCACCTGAACCGTCAGCTTCTCCTTGTACGTGCCCGGCGCGATGCGAATCTGCGTCGGCGTCGTGTTCGTCTTCGAAAGACTATTCAGCGCGGCCTGCACGCTCGTGAAGCTTGCCCCGCTCGGACCCACCGTCACGATCGGTTGCCCGACCACGCTGTTGCAATCCGGGGCGTTGCCGCCGCCGCCCGCGCCCGCCGTGCCGCTGCCCGCGCTGCCTGCGCTGCCCCCGCTGCTGCTCATACCTGCTGCGCCCGCATGAGCTCCGCCGCTGCCTGCGGTGTTGCTACCGCCTGTGCTGCTGCCGCCGTTCGCCGCGCCCGCCGTCACCGCCGCTCCCCCCGCGCTCACGCCGGCGGTGCTCGTCCCGGCGCTGCCGGTGTTGGTGCCCGCACTAGCGCCGGCCGTATTGAAACTGCCCGCGCTGCTCACGCTGCCCGCCATGCCAACACTGCCGGCCACGCTACTCGCGGTGCCCGCCGAATCGCTTCCGCTCGGGCTCGGCGTGTCGTCTCCGCAGCCGATGGCGGCCACCAAAGCCAACCCCGACAAGCAACAGACTCTCGCCAAATTAGCCGCTGAGCCGGAATGACGGCCCCCTACGGCTGAAACGGAGCATCGGCGCATGCCTCCCTAGTTGCACGAGCACCCCGCAACCCGTCAGCGAAAATGAAACGCCCTTGCAGTTCGCACCTTCCCCCCGATTCCTCACATTTATGGCTGCCTCGCCGCCGCTCCTAAGGATTTCACACATCTTGGGCTGCCTCGCCGCAGATCTCTTGCAGAAACTCTCGTAGCGATGCCAGGCCAAGCCGGGCGACAGCTTCGGGCTGCCGCCGTGCTGGCGGGTCGTGTCGAGAGCCTCGGGGATTTCACAGGCAGGACGGGAGGACGGGAGGCGCAGAGAAGCGAGAACGCATTTTTCGATTCGGATGACCGAATCGAAAAATATTTCCTCCGAGGTTGAGGAGGGACCGAGGTTGCTGCTCGCTGGCGTCAGCGCGACCCCAAAAATTCTCGCCTCTTTCTCGTCCTCCCGTCCTCCCGTCCTCCCTGTGAAAAAGTCTCGATCGTACGAGGCGGCCTTTCGCCGCTACAGAAGCTTCTGCGATTTAGGCTGCGGATTGGCAGCCCGGGTCGCGAGCATTCGTGGTCGTGGCTTCACGGGCAGGCGGTGGCGCCGGCGTCGACGGAGGCGACCCAGTCGCGCGTCATGGTGCTGCCGTCTTTGTCGGTGACTTTGATGGACCAGCTGGCGAGGCCGCACTGGGTGGGTTGGAACGTGGCGGTGTTGCCGGAGATGCTGAGCGTGCCGTCGTGCATGCCGGTGGCCGCGTAGGTGGGGCCGTTCGTGTAGCCGGCGAATTGTTTGGCGAGGTCGACGGTGATGGTCTTGCCGATGCTGGTGAAGTAGTGCGGCGTGGCCATCCAGGTCAGGTACTCATCGAGCTCGGTGTAGCCGTCGCCGTCGATGTCGGTGTTTGCGTCGTCGGCGCCGGCCGCTGATTGGACGTCGAGACCCGCGGCTTTTTCCCAAAAATCCGGCAAACCGTCGCCGTCGCTGTCCCAGCTCGGGTCGCGGGTTTCGCTCGGGTAGGTCTCGTAGCCGCCGACGTCCGCCTCGCTGTCGGGCAGCCCTGGATCACCGCTGACGCTGCCTTTGTAGGTGTAGGTGCCGTTCAGGGTTTCTTTGACGATGCGCACGTCGTGGTCGTCGAAGACGGGGACCGTGGCGCCCACGTCCGACAAGACGTTCTTGTAGGCGTCTTTGGCAGTTTGCACTTCCGCGTAAGAGGGGAACCACGCTTTGTCGACCCAGGGGCTGTAGCCGTTGGGGGTGGCGGCCTTTTTGCCTTTGTCTTGGCTGTTTTCGTCGAAGTAGCCGGGCATCACGTTGCCCGCGAAGTAGTACTGCTGGGTGCCCGGAAAGTCGTCGTACTGGGCGTTCAGCGCCACGAAGATGCTGGTCGCCGCGCCCGGCTTGTAATAGTTGCCGACGAAGTTGACCTGGTGTGCGCCGCCGTCCGTAGCGCGGCCGCCCCAGTTGTAGACGACGTTGTTGAAGATATCGAGTCGCCCGGCGAAGTTGCCGCCGGCGTCCAATCCGCCCGCCAAGCTCCAATTGCGGCCCTCGCAGTGCGCCAGCAAATTGTGATGAAACGAGCCGATATCGCCGCCGATGCTGGCGGCGTAGCCGTGCGCGGTGCCGGCCGGATAGTTTTGGTGACCGGCGACGTTCAGTGCCTCGGAAATGAGCGTGCGCTGCAGGGTGATGTTCTTGGCGTTGCGCGAGCTGAAGGCTTCGTCGATTGTCCAGCTGATGGAGGCATGGTCGATGATGGTGTGGTCGGCGCCGGCCAGCCCCATGCCGTCGTAGGTCGTGCCGTGCCCGACTCGAACGCGCATGTCGCGGATGACGACGTCGTGCGCGCCGCTGACCCCGAACGGCGCCGCGCGCACGCAAATGCCTTTGCCCGGCGCGGTTTGGCCGGCGACGGTGACGTAGCTCTGGCTCAGGGTCAGGCGCGAGCCGAGCGGGATGATGCCGCCGACGTCGAACACCACCGTGCGCGGTCCGCGATCGGTCTCGATGGCGTCGCGCAGGCTGCCCGGACCCGAATCTTTTAGGTTGGTGACGTGCACCACGACTCCGCCGCGGCCACCGACGGCAAAGCGCCCGTAGCCACCGGCGCCCGGAAACGCCACTTGCCGCGGCCGGAAGTACCAAACGTTCCCGCGCGTCACCACGCCCTGGGCGTCGAGCTCGTCGACGCGCCAGTAGTAGCGCTCGATGCTGAAGAGATCGTGGGCGGTGTAGCTCGTGCCGGCTTGGTTGCCCTTGAATTCGGGCGAAGCGTGGGTGGCGGCCTGCACCGCGTTGGGATCGCGGCCGAGGTAAACGTCGTGCGATACGGCTTGTTTTGCCGCCTTCCAGCTGAGGTCGAGCTGGCCTTGCTCGGCGTCGACGTGCTCGTCGCCGTCGGCCGGTACCGGTCCGGTCGCCTGCGCAGCCAAGTTGGGCGTATCGAGCTCGAAGCCGTTGAGCATGATGCTGGCGCTCGAGCGAAACAGCACGACCACGTCTTTGCCGGCCTGCGCGCTGAAGGTGACGTACGACATAGCGGCCGCGGCGGTGGTGAGCGCGCCCACGCTTTGCGGTAGGGCCGTCACTTGCGCGGTGCCGTCGACCAGCACGTCGATTTTCGCCGCCGGAGCGGTGGCGGCCGCGTAGTTGTGAAAGGTGAGCAAGCTGTGCTTGCCGGCCGCCAATCCCTTGATGGTTAGTTGAATTTGCGAGCCGGCGTCGCCGTCGGCCACGGTGACTCCGTCACCGACCAGCCGCGCGTAGTTGGGAATGTCGACCGCGACCTTTTGCCAGCCCGCGGCCAGCTCCGTGCCGTTCGAGCCCGCTTTGGCGAAGGTGAAGGTGACGTTGGAGAAGGTCTGCGACAGCGTTGCGCCGCTCGTGACGGGCCACGCCGCGTAGCCCAGCTCGGTCACCTCGCTCGTGGGGCGACCCGACATGTCCAGATCCACTTTGAGCGCGGGACCCACCAGCCCCGGCGCCGGCACCAAGCTGATCGGCTTGGCAACCGTCGCGATGCGCGGGCCGTTGGCGTTGGTGCCTCCGGCGCTTTCGCCAGCCATGTTGCTGCCTGCGGAGCCGCCCGTGGCGAGCCCACCGCTACCGCTGCCGCCGCTGCTGTTCGCGCCGCCCGTCGCGAACCCGCCTGCACCGGTGGCGCCCGCGGTTCCGACACCACCGCTCGTGCTTGTTCCCGCCGTGCTCGCGTTGCCCGCCTGGTTGCCGCTCGCTCCGGCGCTCCCGCCGGTGTCGGAGCAGCTGGCCAACGCGACCGACAGCAAGACCAACGCGGTTTGGTTCGTCAGCCAGTCAAATCGTGTCGGAGCGCCCAACGTACGCAACATGCCCTGCAGTTGCGCGACCCCGCGGCCACCAGTCACTTTCCGTGACCACCGGCGTGCTGTGGCTAGGGCGCCGCCAACACCAACGCCGTCATCGTGGCTGCGGTTCCGTCGGAGCCAGTCACGGTGAACGTGAAGGCGCCGAGGCCGTGGAAGCCGGCGTTGGGCTGGAAATGCGCGCTGTGCTTATCGGCGGCGAGCGACACGGTGCCGTTCTGGGCGCCTGCGACAGCGTACGTGGGCGACACCGCGCTGAAGCCGGTAGCGTACGCCGACAAATCGAGGTCTACCGCTGCGCCGGCCGTGCTGGTGGCGTGGGGACCGGCGAGCCAATTCACGTAGCGTTCGATCAGCGTGTAGCCGCTGGGCGCCTTCTTCATGGCGTCGTCGGTTTTGGGATCGGAGCCGTTGGCGCTTTCCCAAGCGTCCGGCATGCCGTCGTTGTCGGTGTCGGTGGGCTTGGTACCGGAGGCGATGGCGCCATAGCCGTTGTTGGCGAGGCCGGTTTGGGCTTGGCTCGTGTACAGGCTGCCGTCGGGGCCGGTGGTGTTGGCGCCGAGACCGGTGGTGCCTTTGCCCAGGGTCATCACCTGGCTGATGATCAAGGCGTCGAGCGGATCGCGCGGGAGCGGCCCGGCGAGCGAGATGGCGACGCGAGCGGCGGAGGCGGCGTCGAGCGGCTTGGGCGCGTTCGTTTCGGTCGACCAAGCGCTGGTCAGCACCGTGCCGGTGCCTTGGTACCAATACGGAGTCGTGTCGGCGCCGTCGAGCGTGCCGTTGAGGTTGTTGTCCTTCTTGTTGCCCGCGTAATAAATCGACTGGTTCTTGTCGACTTGGAACCAGGTGTTGTCGGTGCCGGTGGAGGCGGGGCCGAACACGAAATAGTTGTTCAGAATGTCGTGCTTGAAGGTGGTGCTGGTGTGCGTGGTGTAGCCGGCCGCATAGTTGTAAAGCAGGTTGTTCACGAACACGGTGTCGGCCTTGGCGAGCGGATTGCGGTTGTGCGAGTTGGCGAAGATGTTCCGGTACCAAGCTTGCTGGCTCGCAACCGACTCCATGTGCGCGCCGAACTGTTGCCCGGTCGGATCCGCGATCAGCGAATCTTGAATGGTGATGTTCGTGACCGGGTGGGCCTGCCAGTCGTCGCTGACCGCGTCGATGTTGTTCCAGGGGCCGAACTCGAACGACGAGTGGTCGATCATCACGTTTTGCGCTCGAAATAGGCTAAGCGCGTCGTCTTCGGTGCTGGCAGTCTCGCTGCCGGGGCGAATGCGCAAGTAGCGAAAGATAACGTTGGACGAGTTGGCGAACGAAATCTCACCGCCACGAAAGCCGATGCCGCCGCCGGGCGCGGTTTGGCCGGCGATGGTGAGGTTGCTCTTGGCCGACACCGCCGTCTTCAGCTGGATGTAGCCGCCGACGTCGAACACGACGATGCGGTTGGAGGTGCCGACAGCGTCGCGGAACGAGCCGGGTCCGGAGTCGTCGAGGTTGGTGACGTGGTACACGGTGCCGGCTCGGCCGCCCGTCGCGTTTTTGCCGAAGCCCTGCGCGCCCGGGAAAGCCAGCAGCGGTCCGTCCGACACCTCTCCGTTGCTGCCGGCTCCGGCCGCTCCCGCAGCACCGGTCGTGCCAGCGGAACCAGGTTGGCCCGCGTTGCCGGTCGTGCCGGCGCTCGCTCCTCCGTTCGCATCGCCACCGCCGCTGGCCGGTGCTCCCGCGTTGGCACCGCCCGCGTTGCTGGCATCACCAGCAGTTGTGCTGCCAGCCGTGGGCGTGCCGACGCCGCTGCCGCCCGTGGTGCCCGGGCTGCCACTCTGGTTGCTCGAGCTCGAGCCGCCGTCAGTGGATGAGGTCGTGCCCCCGTTGCTCGAGCAGCCGATGGCGACCAGAGAAAAATACAGTGCACATGCAGAGACAGGGAAGCGTCGTAAGGGCATCGTGATGGTGAAGGGGCCGAAGCGGCCGGGCTTTTCTTGTTGTTGCGCCGGCGCCGCGAAACCAGTCAGTTTGTGACGGGTCGGAGGGCGCCGCGACAACGTTCTCGGCGTGATGACCCGCGTCTTCTTCGCTCGAGCCACTTGGTGCGTCGCGTTGGTCCTGCCTTTGGCGTGCGGCGAAGCTGCGAGCCCAACCCCGGACCAAGTCGCTGGCGCCGGTAGTGGAGGCGTTGCGGGTACGACCTCGGGAGAGGTCGCCGGGGCAGGCGGCACAGTCACGGCTGCGGGCCAGGCCAACGGCGGGACGGCACCGATCGCGGCCGGCACGTCGGGTGGCCCCGGTGCCGGCGGCGGCGCCGGAAGCAGTGGCGGTACGAGCACGGGAAGCGCCGGGAGCGAGGCTGGCGGTGGTGCTAGCAGTAGCGGTACGGGCGGCAGTGGTGGCAGCGCTAGCGGCAATGCAGGGGCCGGCGGTAGCGGCGGCGCCGGCGGTACGGCTCCGTTCGGCGTCTGCACCAAAGCGCCGGCGAAGGCCGTCACCATCTACATGATTGGCGACTCCACCATGAGCGTCTACGCCAGCAACCTCTACCCGCGCATGGGCTGGGGCCAGCCGCTCGGCGATTCGTTCGCACCTCAATGCGCGACGGTGGTCGACAAGGCCTTGTCCGGCCGCAGCTCGAAGAGCTTCTACGACGAGGGCGCGTGGACACCGATCAAGAGCGCGCTCAAAGCCGGCGACTACGTGCTGATCCAGTTTGGCCACAACGACGAAAAGAGCGACGAGCCGACGCTCTATACCGACCCCCAAACCACCTACAAACAATTCCTGACGACCTACGTCACCGACACGCGCGCCAAATCCGCCACACCGCTCCTGCTCACCTCGATCAACCGCAACAAATGGTCCGGCACCACGCTCTCGGACACCCACGGCGCCTATCCCGCCGCCGTGCGCGAGCTAGCCGCGTCGCTCAAAGTCGAGCTCATCGACCTGACCGCACTCTCCAAGACCTACTTCGAGCGCATCGGGCAGACGGAAACGAACAAGCTTTTCCTGATGCTGAGCGCCGGCCAATTCCCGAATTATCCAGACGGCGTCACCGACACCACCCACTTTCAAGAGAAGGGCGCCATCGCCATCGGGCAGCTGGCGATGGCCAACGCCTACGCGCAGAAGCTCACGATTGCTTCGTATCTGAAGGCGGTGCCGGTAGCGCCGTGAGGCAGCTGGCAAGACCTTTGGCTGTGAGGTGCTGCTACGCCGTCTCGACGCAAAACCCGAGGCTCGAGGTGCGTGACAAGCCGAGGCCGCACCGTCATACGATGACAGCACGGCTGGTTGCAGCTAGCGTTGTGGCAGTGTCCGTCGCGCGTTTGGTTGTTGCGTGGGGGCGTCGATGGAGTTAAAGGTCACCTCACAGGAGAGGTAGCCGGCCGGTCCACGGGGCCCGGTGTCATGGCTCGGGCGGGTAGCAGCGGCGACGTCATTGGTGCTTGCGGCAGTGGTCATCGCTTTTGCGGTGGTGCTGCGAAATTTCCAGCTTTAGGGGTGGGTGTCATTCGTTGCGACGCGCTCTGCGGCGATTGGCAGTCGAGGCTTTGTGGGGCTCTCGTGCGGCGCAAATCTAGGAGGGACAATGTCAGACCATCAAGTGCGGTCATGGACTTCAGCGTTGATGAGGCTCGTGCACGGCTTGCTGGCCAGCACGGCGTTGCTGGCTACCGTGGGTTGCTCAACGAGCGACGACGAGCATGTGGCGAGGACGGGCCAACCAACCGTCACACCGCAGTCCCTCACCCTGTCGTTGCCAAAGGGCGCGCTGCTCCAGCAACAGGCGCTGGCGAGCACGGCGGCGCTCAGCTTGGCGCCTAACGCGAGCGTTGTGCCCAGTGCCACTGGCTTGGGAGAGATCGCCAGCCTGGGTTTGACCAACATCGGCGCCGACGCCGCCACTGGCAGCGTCCGGTCGCAGGGTAAGGTTTCGCTGGCGGATCGCGCGCGGGTCGACGGCTTCATCCAGACGACGACCACGCCGAGCAAAGGCTCAGGCGTCGTCATCACTGGTAGCGTGACGACGAACGAGACCTTCACCCCTCCCACGACGCTGACTTTCAGCGTCGCATTTCCCGGTGGCGCCACCATCGACCTGCAGAAGAATCAACAGCGGGCCTTGAATCCCGGCGCCTACGCTTCGGTCAGTGTGAAGTCAGGGGCCAAGCTGTCGCTCTCCGCCGGCAAGTATCGTCTCACGAGCCTCTCCACGGAGCCGGGGTCTACGCTCGCCGTCGACACGCGTGGAGGGCCGGTCTTCGTTTATACGGAGTCGGACCTGACGTTGAAGGGCGGGGTCAGTTACACTGGCGACGATGCCAGCCTACTGTTCGTGCAGGCCGGCATTTCGACCGTAAACCTGGAGGCACCTTTTACGGGGTCCGTGCTGGCTCCGAAGGCCGCGGTGCGCCTTGCGCCAGTCACGGGGCCAGGCTTTCGCGGCTCCTTCTTCGGAAAGGGCGTGTCTGTCGAAGCGGGTACGAAGGTGACGCTGCTGCCGTTTGCGCACTGGGGGGTGCTGTTCCCGCCGGTCCCATTCGTCAACTGCGTCAATCAGATCGCGCCCGGCTCCTATGTGGCGCTGTTCGGTACCCGCAATGTGCTCGATTTCGCCGTCACCGTTCCGCTAGGCGTCGACAACGCATTGAGCCCCGTGCCGACCCCCGCCACGGTGCCGCCCGCCGTCTTTGTCAGCGGAGAAAACCGAACCGCGCTCTGGGCTCCCATTGGCAGTGGGGCTTTGACGTGGAGCGTGCGTGGCGCCTCTGCGACGGCGACGCCGTCGTCAACCGCTTGTGGGCCGGAGGCTTATCCGGAGCCGCCGATCAGCGGCACCCCTCGCGGCGACCACGCATCTCCACCGCTAGCGTTGAAGCGTAAGCCGGCCCCGTATTTCGATCCGCCACCAGCCCCGGCACCGCCACCGCCACCAGCCCCCGCATCCAGCACCACGAAGGCCGCGCCGCCGCCTGCGCCCGCGTTGTCTCCGCCGTTCGTGTTCCGCATCACGGGCGGGACCAACGGCACGGACGGGTTCTTGGCATCGCGCGACTTGAACGCGGAAGTTACCATCGATGGCACGGGCGCCGGGACCAAGGACGTCTACGACGATGGGTGCGTCTTCGGGCTCGACTCGTGCCCGTACGGCGAGCCCTTCAGCGCAAACGTGGAATTCAGCGTGCCGGTCTCGATCAAGACCGCTGTCGTTTCCGTCCACGTGAAGCTGATCGAGCACGACAGTGGTAGCAAAGACGAAACGATCGCCGACGTGACGTTCACGGTCGACAACACTACCGGGCTGCCATCGATTCCCACCGTCATAAACGGTGTCGACAGCTGGCAGGTCTTCTTCGAGGTCGAAGCAACTGGCTCGTTGCCGCCCGTCGCCGCCGAGCCACGGCTGTGCACCACGCTCAACGCAGCCTTCGTGGACGAAGGCTTCGGCGAAGATTTCGTGGGTACCCCGGTTGTCGGGCAAGACTACAAATCCTACCCGGCCGCCTTCGTGATGTTTTCGCTCAGGGTCGAGTCGCCCTACGGCCTGGGCACGGCGGGAGGCTTTTTGGATGCCGACGGCTGCGTGCCGCTCGGTAGCATTCCCAAAGAAGCGTACGCGTTCCTGGCCGGCGCCGATCCGACCTTGCGCGGGCAAGGCTCGCTAGATCTGTTCCTGACCGTGGACACGTCGGCCCTTCAACGTCCCGATGGCGTTCGTTACAATCTGTTCAACGAGCCCGGTCTCGCGCGGACTGAAACACACTTCTCCGTGCAGCCTAGTTGGGGGCCGTTGAGCGGGTGGACCAAGTCCGGACTATGGATGCTGCCGCCAGCGCAAATCAACGTGCCCAGCCAAATGCTGACCCCCATCACCAACATGGCCGTCTCCATCTCGGAGCTGTTGAGTCGAGAAGACATGGCCATTCCCAGTGATGATCCGGCTACCCCCGGCATCAATGAAGGCACTTACCGGGTCGATTACGGTGACGGATGCCATTTCACGGATACTGCAGGCAACGGGTTCATCGACTCCTGTTTCAGTCCAGCCGATGATCTTCTCTTCGTCGGCCCCGGCAACCGCCCCGTCAATCCGGCCAGTTGCAGCGCGGACAGCGACTGCCCGAGCGTGCAGGTGTGTCTGGACGCGAGGGGCAGAGTAGCGTGCGGCGGCGGCTCGGGGTGTCTATGCTCGTGGCCCGATCAGAGTCGCTGGAAGTTCGTCACGCTGCACGAGGCTGGTCACCAGGTGCAGGCCCGTGCGCTCGGCTCCACGTCTGGCGCAAGCTACGTGTTCGACTGCCCTCAAGGTACCACTTGCCCCGGCAAAAAGAGCGGGGATCCCATGCAGCCCACTAAATTGGCGGACCCGCCGTTCGTCGACTCCATGTCACCCTTGTGTGGTTGCCAGCACGTAGCAGCGGCGAATTCTTTGCACTGCTTGCAATCCATCGAGCGCTTCGACAACGCGCAGTCGGAGGGCTTCGCGCAGTTCTTCGCCTCCAAGAGTTGGAACCAGCCGGAGGGTGGCGGGTGCAAATTCGTGTACTACAAGGAGTTCCTGAACACCGACTGCCTACCGGGCAGCACGTGCGTTCCATTCTCCACCGGACCGGGCACTCCTTCGCTCCAGTCCAATCTGCCACCGCTCGGTATCAGCTGCGAACAGCAATTCAAGTGGCGAAACAACCACTGCCCGTTGAGCCCAACCTCCGAGATGTCAACCGAGCTCGATTGGCTCGGGTTCCTCTGGAACCTCAACACGAACGGTCCGTCCAAGACGAGCATGGCAAACCTGTTCGCGATCTACCGCAATACCTGCAACCCGTTGCCCGCCCCGGCCGCGGGCTCTCCGGGGGGGAAGTGCGTCGGTGAAGAAACGCTTGCATGGTCCACCCGCCCGCCGCAGCCCAATGTCCCCAGAGTGGCATGTACCGCTGGGGGCACTGCGTGCACCTCCAACGTGTGCCTGAACGAAGCGACTTGGAAGCGCTGCAAGGCGGGCGACGCTGCCTGCTCATGCCAGACCGAGCCAGCGTTCGGTGTCGTGAATGGGGCGGCGCTCTTCTACGCGAACGACCCCGTGCGGTTGCAGCACCTGACAGACGCGGGTAGGCTTTACGGGGTGACCGAGGCCCTGGCCCCGTAGTGTTCCGTTGCACGATGCGAACGAATCTCTTCGCTGCGCTGGCGCTGCTCGGTGTGCTCGCCGTAGCGTCCCTCGGTTCGATCGCCTGCCGCGCGAATGGCGGAAGCTCAGGGGCACCGGCAAACGTCCAGGCGGGGGCGGGGGCTGGTGGAGCGTCGAGCGCGGCGACTGCTGGTATCGCAGGTGCCGGCTCACTTGCGCCGTTCAAGGGTGGCGAAAGCAGTGAAGGCGGGGGAGGCATCCGGGTTCCAGACTTCGACCCGCCCGACTGCCATCATCCGGAGGTTCAGCCTGACTGCACCGACGGATTCTGCAGGATACCTGCCGGGTGCTTCGTGATGGGCTCACCCGAAAGCGAGCCGGGCCGCGGCTCCAAGAATGAGCAGCAGACTGCCGTCACGCTCACCCACGACTTTTTGATCGGGCAGTACGAAGTCACTCAGGATGACTTTGCCTTACAAGGCGTCGAAAATCCGTCAAAGGTCTTTGCCGACGGACCCTACACGGGCAAGGGCAATTGTCTCGAGCCCGACTGCCCTGTCGGCAACGTGACCTGGTACGAGGCTGTCGCGTTCGCGAACCTGCTGTCGGAGCGTAGCGAACCGCCGTTGGAAAAGTGTTACGTGCTCGACGAGTGCACGGGCGAGCTCGGGCGCGGGCTCGCCTGCCGGACCGTCACGCTGAGCCGGCCCACGGTTTACGAGTGCGAAGGCTACCGACTACCGACGGACGCCGAATGGGAGTACGCCGCTCGCGCTGGCACGCGCACCGCCTTCTACAGTGGTGACATCGATCGCGGAGCGCAGCCCGGCACCTGTACTCGAGACGCGGCGTTGGATGGCATCGCTTGGTACTGCGGGGATAGTGACTTTACCTCGTTTCCGGTGGGACAACTGGCTCCCAACGGTTGGGGGCTTCACGACGTGCTCGGCAACGTTCAGGAGTGGATTAACGATCCCGACGACGGCCGCTCGTCACCCAGCGCGCGAGATCCACGCGGCACCCTGAACGATTCGACCGTGCGTTACGTTCGCGGCGGCGGAGTGTTCGTCTGGCCAACAGCCTGCCGCGCCGCGTCTCAAGGGACCGGCGTTGTGAACATACCGAGCCCTGTCAACGGCTTCCGCCTCGCCCGAACGCTGTAAGCCGTCTAGAAGCTCACGATTGCTTCGTACTTGAAGGCGGCGCCGGTAGCGCCGTGAGGCGACGGCAAGACGTTCGGCTGTGGAGTGCTGCTACGCCGTCTCGACGCAAAACACGAGGCTCGAGGCGCGGTTCACGAGCGTCTGGTAGGCGGTGTCCGACGCGCCATCCGCCCACGCGCCGCGGCGCCGGAGGAACGCCGAGGAATACGCGGCGTGGAATTGCGCCACCTCGGCCAAGAAACTGAAACGCTCGGGCTCCTGGGCGATGAGCCAAGCGGCGCAGGTGAAAGAGTTGTCGACGCGGCCCAGTCGCTTACCGGAGACCGTTGTCGCAAGTGCAGTAGCCTGTGCTGCTGGGCGTGCGCGGCTGACAGGTGCCTTGGTACGGAACGCAGGAGCAAACATCGGCGGCGCCGCACTGTCCTTTTATGCCGCATACGAAGCTCGCTGGGCCCGGTCCGCCCTCCTGCAGCACGCAGATGTTCGAGACGCGGTTGTTGCAGGCCTTGCAGAAGGCCAATGCTGCTTCACCTGCGGTGCCACCGTCGGCTCCGGCTCCACTGCCGCCTCTGCCGCCTCTGTCGCCGCCGCCAGCTCCGCCGCCCCCGCCGGCTCCGCCCCCGCTACTCCCACCGCCTCCCGCGCAGCTTGGGGCGGGCTCCCAGCCAGTACCGCAACAGACGAGGTGGCTCGGCACCGATTGGCAGACGCTCCACTCGAAACAATCTTGGGTTGCGCCGAGCTGCGCGCAGGCCGCATGAAGCGCCGGACATTGTGGCGAATCAAAGTGGCACGCAGGCGCACCTCCCGGTCCGCCGCCGCTCGCTGCTCCGGCAGCTCCGCCTGTGGCAGACAAGCCGGCATTGCCAGCGCCTCCGACAGCCGAAGCACCTGCGGTGGCGCTCACGCCGCCTTGCGGGGCGCCGCCGTTACCTTCCGAGTCCGAGCTGCCGGAGCCGCTCGAAGTGCCCCCAACTCCGAACGACGAGTGCGCGCTCCCACCGCAAGACAGGGCGCTGACCCAGGTGAAGGTGGAGGCAATCAGATGCGTTGCGCGCACGGCCATCGTCCTCGTTCCCCTCGTGAGGCCAAGCATACCAGGTCGGATAGGATGGGGACAGGCACTCCAACGAATCGCCTACGCGCGGCGCCTCAGCGCGACGTGCGCGTTGCCAGCGCCGACAGCTCTTTTGAAGCGCGCTTCGAGCCAGTGCTCTAGCTGCATCAATCCGCTGCGCCCGAACGGCTCGTACTGCGGCGAGCCTTGATAGCGCGTGACCTCGCCATTTTGCACCTCGACGGCACGATGATATCCGACGGCGGGACGGGGCCCGCAGTATGCCGCACGCACGAGCCAGGCCCCGCGCTGACCTGTGACGGTGTCGCGTTCCCGCTATTCGACGCGCCGGCGGGCAAGCAACTCGGGGAGCTCAACGTCGACTTCGGGCTCAATGTGCGCGTGCTCGCCCATCGCAAAGGATGGCTGCGCATCGCGACGGCCGAACGAAGCTTCGGCAGGAGTGAAGAGCCGTACGAGTTCGACGCCTGGATCGCGGAGGGATTCGAGCGCCCGGCCGATTCCATTGGCATCTACTTCGGGGAGGAGGCAAGAACGCCGACAGGCCACGCTTTTGACGTCGTCGTCGTGGGGCCAAGAACGCCGCCAAGCCACCTCACCATCGCCTCGCTCCCCGTTCGCTTGCTGCCCGATCCGTCGGCCCCCGTCGTTTCGAGCCTGAGCATCGACGTCCCCTTGTTGGCCGGCGAAGAACGCGCCGGCATGCGTCGAATCCATCTCGACGGCGCTCACGGCAACAACGAAGGGAGCGACTTCTGGGTCACGACGGCCGAGCTGAATACGAGCGCTACCTCGTGGTCCGCGTCAGCCTCGCGCCTGAAGAAAAAATGAGCGCTCACCCGGCGACCGATGCACACCGAGCTGCGATCGCATCCTTCTCTCCGAGCTTCGCGACTACTTGCGGAGATCGCCGAGATCCAATGCGTGGCCTTCGATCAGGCGGTAGGCTCGTTGACGGGTAATCCCGAGCAGCGTCGCGGCACGGGTGACATTACCCTGCGCAGCGCGTAGCGCCGCGATGAGCTCGGCTGCCTCGATGCGTTCAGGCGACGCGGCGGCCTCGCTCGCTTTCTCGGACAATGATGGCTCGTTGGGAGTCGGCGGTGAGCGCGGTCGCTCGACTTCCTCGCTGATACGAGTCGGCAGGTGCCTCGCGCGCAAGCTGGGCTCGTTGGCGTAAAAGACCAGGAGGCGGCGCACCAGAAACACCAGCTCGCGCACATTCAGTGGCCAGTCGTGCACGCACAAGCGCTCGACGAAATCGAACTCGAGCGACGGCTGCGTGCCCGGACCGAGCGCCGCCCACAGTTGAGAGAAGAGCGCCGGCACGTCCTCTCGGCGCGCGCGCAGCGGCGGCAGTCGCACGCTCAGGCCGTCCAGGCGCGCCAGCAGATCCGCACGAAACCGCCGCTCGCGCACGGCAACCAGCAGCGATTCTTGCCCCGCCACGACGACGCGCACGTCGATGGGGACGGGTCCGGCCTCGCCGAGCGGCTGCACCTCGCGCTGCTCGAGCACGCGCAACAGCTTGGCCTGCAGGGCCAGCGGCAGCTCCGAGATCTCGTCGAGCAAAAGCGTTCCGCCCTCGGCCGCGCGGAAGAAGCCGGGGCTCGCGCGGTCCGCTCCGGTGAAGGCGCCGCGGCGGTAGCCGAAAAGTTCTGCCTCAGCGAGCTCCTGCGGCAGCGCGGCGCAGTTGACCGCAATGAACGGCCCCGAACGACCGCTCCAGGCGTGGATGGCGCGCGCCACGACCTCTTTGCCCGTACCGGTCTCGCCTTCGAGCACGATCGGCAGGTCGCTGGGCGCCGCCGTAGCGAGCGGCGCGAGCGCGCGCCGGAGCACACCGCCGCCGAACAAGCCAGGCGCCAGCTTGCTGACTGGCTCCGGTGCCTCGGCGATCACACCAACCCATCCGCCCAGCCTCACCACGTCTCCCACGCCCACGCGCTTGACGCGGATGGACGCACCGTTCACCTGCGTGCCATTGCGACTTTCGAGGTCCACGAGCGTAAGCTCACCGTCGGTTCCTCGCTGCAGCGACGCGTGTCGTCGCGAAACGTCCGTCCCCGCCAGGCACACCGCCGACGTCGCTTCGCGCCCGATCACGCGCGGCTCAGGATCGTTCCAGTCGAGTGGGAACGGGGCGCGCGAAGTGTGCGGACAAACGAAAACCAACTTGGGCGCCGGCGCCCCTTCTCCGACGCGCGCAGTGGCGCCCTCCGTGTCGGTGGTACTCGCCGCGTCGAGCCGCATGCCCGAGATTCTACGCGAAGCTCGCGTGTCTTTGCAGGGGAGCCAGACTTTCGTCTCTGAAACGGCCCGCCGCCGGAGCCGCGAGAAGCCTTCCACCGCGACTGTCGGAACCGTGTGCCGGGCGTGGGAGGCATGGCGCCCGTTTGCGCGGCGACGCACCGTAACCGCAAGCGACGCTACGAATCATCAGCGCTATTCTTCGAAGAGCACGGCCAATTCTTTGATGCAAAATCCGAACTCCAAATCATCTTGCTCGTCGCACACCTTTCGGTCAGTTTCGCGGTCGCACTCCGTTGGGTAGGACACCTGAAAATGGACCCCCAATATCTGGGTATTGGTGAACGGATAAGTGTCGAGCTCGGGTGGAGGCTGGATGTCACTCCACTCTACCTCATTGTAGCCATGCTGCACTGGACTGTAAGTCCACGCTGGGACGTCCGGATCGCCCTGCGCCTCTTGCCAAAAGGGGGAACCATAGGGATGTAGCTCGCTGGTGACAAAACCGTCGCCCTCTTGACCGTCGCCCTCTTGTTTACGTACGACTGCATCGAGCCGTGTGTCATCACGCCCTCCGTCAAATGGCGATACATCTGCGGAATTGCAGGAGTGAATCATCCCCTTCGTGTCAAGTACTGAGCCGTCATTCCTGATGATGGGCCGGTCGTCTGGGACGCGCGTATCGTCAGCAAGTAGTATTGGGATCTCCACACGCAAGTGAGCCCTGGCTTTCTCCGTGCCGCTGAACTCGAACGCTATACCCCTGACTTGATGTCCGGCGGCGTTCCACGCGTTCTCGCGTTTGAACTTTAGGCCCACGCCAGCTCCCCACATGTACGATACATCGACGAGTCGGTCGCCAACGGCTATCCCGAGACATTGCGTGACATCGTGCACACAGGGCTGGTAGGGATGTAGTACACCTGAAATACAAATGGATCCGTCCGCTCCAGGGTCAGCAATGACAACTTTGTCCAGCTCAGCTTGCGTTGGCGGGCACTTGGGGTTCCTGGGTTTCGGGATGCCAGCGTCACCGCCACTGCCGTCGCCGCCCGCGCCGCTATCCCACTCCGCATACACCAACGAGCACTCGCTGGGTAAGTGATCGCCAGCCGCGCCATTCGTGCACGCTGAAGTGAGCGAATGCTGATCATCGTATTCGACCCAGCGCGCGCCGGACATACCTAGTGCTTCGTAGGTATCCTCATAGAGCAACTGGAAGCGCTTCACCTTCACTGGATCGAACGAGCTGCACGCAGAGGCGCCAAACAGCAGGAGGCCCAGCACCATCGCGTAACGCGCGCATCGCCAAGCCACCGTTACCATGCTCCCGCCCAAGCGATCTCGCCGGAGCTCACGGCACCGTCAAGGGTCACGCCAGCAACTATTTTGCGGAACCACGATGCGGAAGCATTACGTTCTGTTGCTGCCGAGTCCGCGAACAACAGCACCACACCACCTGCCGTGACCAGAGCACCGGCAATGCCGAGGCCAACCGCGATCTTGCGCCGCGTCTGAATACTCTCCATGAGCCGATCGTTCTCTTGTGCTCGTTTGTTCTGTTCGGAAAATACCAGGGTGTCGTTGACGCGTCGCAAGTCGTCGTTTGCCGTTTTCCAGCGGTCGTAGTCGCTTCCATTGTAGATGCCCGTGGCCAGCGCCGCGCCGCCGAGAGCCAAGCCCGCCCCAGCGATCCAATAGCCGCGTGGATTGGGGCGTGACCGCGGTTCGGCTGCTGTCACCTGGGCGGCTGGCGGCGCTGCGCAAACGACAGACACGCGCTCGTCCGGGGTGACCATCACCGTTTGGGCGGGCCAGGTGGTTGCTCCCGCCTTGAACGTCACGCGATGGCTGCCAGCGTCGCGAGGCACGCTGCGCGCCGCCAGCGCGCCGTTCACCTCTTGATCATCGATGAAGAATCGAACCTCCGGGATGGCGCAGCTCAGTGCGATGGTGCCGCTACCGGGGAGCTCGATTTGCGTTGGTTCACCGGCACGGAGGAAAATGAAGCGGCTGAAGGTGGAGCCCTTGGTTTGGAGCGTCACGCGGTGTGCACCCGTCGGCAACGGGACACCGCGGCCCAGGGCATTCGGGTCCACCACTTCATCATCGACGCGGATCTCCGCGCCTTCGAGTCGAGTGGTGACCGACAGGGTGGCGATCTGGGTGTCGAGAAAACGGATTTGATCTTCAGCTGTTTTGCGTTCGGCGGGTTTGAGCTGGCCTACCTTGAGATATCGACGCAGAGCCTCACGCGCTTGCACGGGATGCAGGAGCGCGGTTTGGATCTGAGCAATGTAGGACAGGAGCTCTGGATCGGGGTTTGTCTCGGCGGCTTTCTCGCATGCCTCGAGGGCATCCCGGTATTTGCCTTCGATGCCCAGCTGTTCACAGCGGACTTTCAAAGGATCGGGCGCTCCCGCGCTGGCCGGCCGAGCCGCGGATGACACGAGCGCAGCTACGAGACAGAAAATGACCGATGTCCTACGAATCGGGTGCATGCGTTTTAAGGAATTGGCAAGCTAAGGCGCAGAACGGTGGCCGAATCGGACAATCGTGGGGCGGTTCGGATGTTCGGCCGCGGCCTTGAGCTCGGACGCCTGCGCCCGCGTCGAGGGCGGCGCACCCACCGGCTTCGACGGGCCTGCGAGCTTTGCCGGTAGGATCGAAGGTGAGAGCAGCGTCGGCGGAGGAAGCGAAGCCATCACTAGCGGAATTCCCACTGCGGTGAGGTCCGCGGGAGGGGGAATCGGCGTCGGCGGGTCTGAAGCGACCGGCGACTTGGCAGCGACCGCTCCCGACGGTGTTTGGCAATGGGCGAAGCCGAAGAGCAGGATGACAGTCGCTCCCGCTAGCACTCCCACACGCACCACGCGCGGCTTACTGAGTATTCGTCCAAATCGCGAAGCGGTTTGAGTCGCTGGCCCGCGCTGGGCGATAGGGGCGGGCACGTCCCCGGTCCAGCCCGCGAGCTGTGCCGGCCCGGCGCTCACCCGTGAGCTTGGCGCCGAGCGACTCGACGAAGCGTCGTTCGCGGCTCGGTGTGCTCCGCGACTCGGGATTACGTCCGCGGCAGCCGGAAGGGTGGTTGCGAGCGGTGATGGCTCGAGCGCGCCTGAAGACCAGGGCTGGGGCCGGATCGGCCCGGCCAGCTGGGCGTGGCTCTTCCGTTGAAACTCACGAACGAGTAGCAGCGACGCCAACGCCTCGAAGCCGATTGGTCCCCACAAGCGTTCGTGCACCTCGCGCACGGCATCTTGCATGGCCTCGGCTGACTCCCAGCGCGCCGCGCTGTCATAGGCCACGGCTTTTGCCACGAGGTCAATCACGGCTTGAGGCGCGTCGGGTGCCACACACGCCAGCGAGCGCGCCGGTTGGGTTGCCGCCTGGGTCACCACTTGGCGGGCGTCGTCCCCAGTGTACAGGTATTGGCCGGAAATGAGCGTAAAGAGCGTGGCGCCGACGGCGAACAAGTCCGTTCGGGTGTCGATTTCACTGGTATTGGCGCGGGCTTGTTCGGGCGCCATGAAGAAGGGCGTGCCCATCACCGACCCATTGGCTATGGAGTCAAATGGTTCTGCAGCGTCACGCAGCCGGGAGATTCCAAAATCCAATACCTTGACTCGCCCATCCCGGAGCACGAACAGGTTTGCGGGTTTGATATCGCGGTGAATGACGCCGTTGGCATGGGCTGCCCGCAGCACGTCCAAAACCTGGTAAGCGATGTTCAGCGCGGCGGACAGGGGGATCCCGCGAGCTCCCATGTTGTCGACGCACACGCCATTCAGGCGTTCCATCACCAAGTACGGAGAGCCGTCCTCGGCGATCCCGTCGTCGATCATCAGCACCGCGCCCGGGTGATTCACGGAGTTGGCAACTTTGCCTTCGCGCACGAAGCGCGCGCGAAGGTGGCCCTTGCGCTCGCTGCTTTCGTGTAGCACCTTCACGGCCAGGCGAGCCGCGTTGCGCAAGTGGGTGACCGCATAGACGACCGCCATGCCGCCTTCGCCGAGCACGCTGTCGATCCGATACTTCCCGGAAAGGATCGCGCCCCGCTGCAACATTAGCGTGTCTCCTTGTACAGCCCGTTCCGCACCCGCTAAGGCTAGACTCTTCCATTTGCTGTTGTCACGTTCAAAGCCGAGCTAGTGCTGCCGCGCACGGACTGAAGCCGACGCCGTCCGCCAGCCTTTTTCGCCTGGCTGAGCGCATTATTGCAGCGGGGATGGTGTTGGTCCTACGGCGTGCCCTGCGTCAGTTAGAGGGAGTCCAGGACAACACCATCGGGTTGGGAAGCGACATGGTCTTCCCGTCGCGGGGAGAAGCTCTGCTCAGCGGACGACCGCGGCGGCGAATGCTGCGGACGTCCGCGGCGGCGAATGCTGCGGACGTCCGCGGACGAAAAGAACCCGCCATGCCCGGCTCATCGCGTCGAAAGACGCCGCGCCCCCGCGAGTTTGGCTGCGCGCGCTACCGGTATGAGCTTTGCAGAAGAGAATGTCGGGGCGCGGCAAGTGCCGCGTCTCGACCGAGCTATGACATGTCAACAGAAACGTCGCAGCGTCTTTCGGACGAGCCCGATCACCACATTTCATCGCCAAGGCTTCGCGCCGTGACTTCGCCGAGGCGCGAGCAAGACGCGGAGCGCATCAGCGAGCTCATGCGTGCGCACTACGGCGGTGTTTGGCGCACGTTGCGACGCCTGGGCGTCGCCGAAGGCTGCGCGGATGACTTTGCGCAAGAGGCGTTCATGGTCTTGTCGCGCAGGCTCGCGGACGTGCGACACGGCAGTGAGCGAACCTTCTTACTCAGCGCGGCGGTGCGGATCGCAGCCAACTACCGGCGTACCTGGCACGTGCGGCACGAGGTCGCCGACGCGCGCTTGCTCGCGGAGGAGCGCGATCCTCGCCCCAGTGCCGAGCAGCTGCTCGACCGCAAACGGCTGCGGCAGGCGTTGGACGAGCTGCTCGACGGCTGGCCCGAAGACGTTCGGGCTGCGTTCGTGCTCTTTGAGCTGGAAGGCCTGAGCATGTCGGAGATTTCGCGAGTCACCGAAACCAAGTTGGGTACGGTGGCGTCACGGCTGCGGCGCGCACGGGAGCTGTTTCAAGCGGGAGCCAAGCGTTTGCGCGCCCGCGCAGTAGTCGGAGCTGCGCAGGCCGCGGCGCAAGGGCTTCTTGGATGCTCATGCTAAAACGTGAATCGCTTCCAGAAATTGCGAAGGTCGGCGAGCGCGCCAAGTCGGTTGGTGACGTTCGAATGTCCGAGCTCGGAGACAGCATCTCATGCGAATCAACGTGATGTTCGTTATCGGCGGGCTCCTAAGCCTCGGCTGTGGTGGGCGCGGGCTCGTCAAAAAGATCGACTTCACCAGCCCCGACGTCCAAAGATCGCCACAAGGCAAGGCCTGCGCGAAGGACGTGGGGCTGATCGCCGACGGCGAAAACAACAGCAACCAAATCGCCCAGATCCAGGACCGCGGCGGCTACTGGTACACCTTCGTGGACGATACAGGCTCCCGCGTCGTGCCGGAAGCGGGCAAGAACGGCGGCACCTTTCAGATGACTCCGG
Source organism: Myxococcales bacterium (assembly GCA_040348565.1). Classification (GTDB taxonomy): domain Bacteria; phylum Myxococcota_A; class Polyangia; order Polyangiales; family Polyangiaceae; genus PMG-095. The sequence goes on from JBEQSW010000572.1 coordinate 22,783, forward strand.
GTGGCGCCAACGGCACCAAGTACGCCGCGCGCATGACCGGTACCGTCGGCGGCGGCAGCCCTGCATACGTCGGCATGGGCTTCAACTTCGTGGATCCGAAAGGCAGCTACGACGCCAGCAAGTACCAGGGCATCCGTTTCTGGGCCAAGAAGGGCCCGGGCAGCATCGACAAGGTCAAGCTCAAAGTGCCGGACGCTGCGACCGACCCGGACGGCAAGCTCTGCAAGGAGTGTTACAACGACTTCGGGAGGGATCTCACGCTCAAGAACGAGTGGACGGAGTACGTGGTTCCTTTCTACTTGATGAAGCAGGATCCGACCTGGGGCTCGCCACATCCGGCGAACATCGACTCCAGCAAGATCTACAGCGTGCAGTTCCAGTTCAATCAGACGGGCCAGCCCTTCGACCTGTGGGTCGACGAAGTCGAGTTTACGGGCTGCGCCGGCTGACGCTCCGGCGCTCACCTGACGCGCGGAATGCGCGCGATCCAGTCCCCCGGAACACCGGCGTGTTGCCCGCGACCCGATACTACGATCTTCGCGGCCTTAGCGAGTAGCGCTCCCGATACGATTCGAACGTACGACCTTGGCTTTAGGAAAGCTTCGGGGACACGGGCCGGGGATTCGTACAGGACAGCGAAACCTCACAGGTTTCAGGCGGCATCGTCGCCGCGTCTACTTGCTCGCTTCGCCCGTTGCCCCGTCATTGCCCAGTAGGGCGATGGCGGCGCGCAGATCGTTCGCCGTCATGTCGGCGTAGCGCTGCGTGGTCGAAAGCTCGGCGTGGCCCGCGAGGCGTTGCACCGCGGGGGCTCCGACTCCCTTTCGAAAAAGCTCGGTCACGAAAAAGTGGCGGAGATCGTGGAAGCACAACCCCGAGCGGCCAGCTCGACGCTGGGCTCGCTTGAAGCTCTGATTGAGCCCGCTCTCGCCCCAGAGCTTGCCGAACGCCGTGGTGGCGACCGGAGCCCAGGGGCTTGAGCGGCTCGACTCCGCCGCCTCGAGCAGCAAGCGAAGGGGCGCAGCGATCGGAATCACCCGCTGGTCGCCGGACTTCGGCGTCGTGGCCTCGCCGCGCGTCAGCGCCCGGCGCACCGTCAGGGTGTTGCCCTTCAGGTCGAGGTCACTCCACCGAAGCCCGCGCACCTCGCCAGCGCGGAGCCCGGCAAACGCGGCCAGCGCGAACGCCACCCGTGCCTGCGGAGCCACTTTGACAAGGATTGCGTCCAAGTCATCGCGATGAAACGGCCGCACCATCTTGCGGCCCACGCGTGGGATGCGGGGCAGGGCAGGGAGCGTTGCGAGCATGCCTGCCGTGACTGCCAAGCGAACCACCGAGCGAAACACGATGTGCACCTTCTGGCGGGTCGACGCCTTGAGGCCGTCGGCCGCCAGCTCCGCGTCGAGCGCGGTCAGCATCTCGCCAGTCAAATCGGCGAGCGGCGTGTCTGCGAAGCGCGGCACGAGGAGGCTATCCAGCCGGTTCTCGTACGAGAAGCGCGTGGACGGTTTCAACGTGCCGAGCCGCGTTGCTCGGAAGTGGCATACCGCGTCCTTGAACGTGAAGCGGTGCGCCGGTTGCTCGGGCTCGGCAGGCTTCGCCATGTGCTGCAAGGTGCCGGAACGCGCCAGCTCCGCGACCAACCGCCGGTGCTCGGCTTCGGCACCGCCCTTGGTCTGGATCTGCGCGTCCCTGCGATAGCGCTCCTTGCGTCCTTCTGCTGTCCTGTATCGAATTTCAATGAACAAGCGAGACGAGCCGTCTCGGAGTTTGCGTTTGCGGATGGTCAAAGCGTGGACTTTCCACGACTGTGACCGCTGCAAGTGCGGCTCAAGGAGGCTACCACGCGCGTCGCGTTCCGTCGCATGCCGTCCTACTCCGTCCAGGGCTTCCCGAACGAAACGCGCCATCGGTTCGCAAATTTCCGAGCCCGGATGCCGTCAACTCGCGCCTCCGTGCCACCGTCGGCGGCGCGCTCAACGTGCCGCTCGAATTGCTTGCGGAGCGCGTCCGGCGACACCGCCAGAATCGCGGCGGCGTCGCGCAGGGGGTACCAGCGAAGGGGAGCCGGCGCTTTCACCACGGCGCCACCTTGACGAGCAGCTCGGTCGCCTTGCCTTCGGGGTTCTGTCGGCGCCGCACCTTGCGAACGGCTCTCACGACCTCAGCGAGCTCCGCGCGGGTCACGCCTGCGAGCAGGACAAGCGCCAGCACTGCCGCGTGCGTAGCGCGCGCACGGCGAGCCAGTC
>JBEQSW010000600.1:0-37716 GCA_040348565.1 Myxococcales bacterium
GCGGCGAGCGCGGCCGCCAGCTCGTTCATCGTCTGGTAGCGCTGGGTGGGATCTTTGGCCAACGTGCGAGCTACCACCGCTTCCAGCTCGTTGGAGATCTGAAGGTCGGGGTACACCGCGCGCATGGATGGCGGCATCTCGCTCAGGTGCTTGGTCAGCACACCCAGGAAGGTTTCGCCGGTGAATGGCACCGCGCCCGTGAAGAGCTCGAACAGGATGATGCCGACGGCGTAGATATCGCAGCGCAGGTCGGCGTGCTTCCCGCTGGCCTGCTCCGGCGCCATGTACTCGGGCGTACCGAAAATCATCCCCGTACGGGTCAGGCGCCGGTGGGTGGACACCGCCGCCGCTTCTTCGTTGCTGGGCTTGAGCTGGGCGATGCCGAAATCGACGATTTTGACGATTTCTTCGCCGTCACCGGTGCGCTGCAAGAAGACGTTTTCCGGCTTCATGTCCCGGTGCACGACGCCTTTGGCGTGCGCGGCCGAAAGCGCCCGGCAGATCTGCATGGCGATGGGCAGGGCACGCGGCGCGGTCAAAACCCGCGAACGCTGGAGCTCGTCGGCCAAGTCGTTCCCTTCCAGGAACTCCATTGCCAGGTAAAAACAGCCGTTCTCGAGCTGTCCGAAATCGAACACGTCGAGCACGTTGGGGTGCTTGATGCGCGACGCGCTGATCGCCTCCTGCTGGAAGCGGGTCACGATCTCGCCCTTGTGCGCGTACTCGGCGCGCAGCACCTTGAGCGCGATGCGCTTTTCGATGGCGGAGTGCTCGGCGAGGTAGACCTGGCCCATCCCGCCTTCCCCGAGCAACTTGATGACCTTGTAGCGTCCCGCTACGGTCGTGCCGAGCAGCGGGTCTGCAGAGGGTTGGGAATGCATGGCGGAGGTGGGGTTGGGGCCCCATCGACTGCGCGACAGAGCGGCCCGACCGGCCCATAAGAACTGGAAAGATAACACGGAGCCCGCCCGCGGAAGCTGCAATCTGTTAAGTTCGCGCTCCCATGATTGTGGTGATGGAGCCGGACGCGAGCGACCAGGCCGTTGAGAGCGTGATTTCGTTTCTGGTGAACGCGGGGTTCGACGTGCACCGGTCGAGCGGCAGCACGACCACCATTTTGGGTGTCGTCGGCGACCTTTCCGGCAACGACGTCTCCGTCGTGAGCGAGTTTCCGGGCGTTTCGCAGGTCGTTCGCGTGAGCGAACAGTTCCGGCTCGCCTCCCGTCGCTTTCGACAGCAGTCCACTGTCATTGAAGGCCCGTGGGGCAGCATCGGTGGAGACAAGCCTTGGATCGCCATCGAGGCCGTCGGCCCAGGGACGGGCAACGGCTCGGCCCCGACGTCGCTCGGCGGCGCCAGTCAGCCGCCACCAGCCGCGAAGGATCTCACCTACGAGGTGCGTGCAGGTCGCCCTTTCGACGCGGCCGTGACGCGCTCGCCACGCGCGGTCGACACGATTGGCGCGTTGGTTTGTCTGTCCGTCCACCCCCAACCTTCGGACCAGCGTTTTGCCGTCCATTTCGTGGAGCGCGGACCCAGCTGGGGCGCCAACGCCTGGATCGGCGCCGCCGAGCGTGAGCTCGCGCGCGGCGACAGCAGCATCGTGCTGCTGGAAGCGGGCGGCGAATACCCGAACGGCGCGCGCACCTTGGAGATTGCGGCCATTGCTCGCGCCAAGCAACGCACCCACCTGCCCATCGTCGTCGACGTGCCCAGCATCGCTCAGCGCGCCCGGTACGTCGAATCGGTCGCGTGCGCCGCCATCGCCGCCGGGGCCGACGGAGTGATTCTCCGCACGTGGATCGGGCCCGTCGGGGAAGTGCCGCGTGTTCCCGCCACTCTCAGTTGGAGCGACGCCGTGGCGCTGGCTGAAAAGCTCCGCGGCATCGGCCAGGCCATCCGCGGATGAAGCGAATCTCCATCGTCGGCTTCGGCTTGATTGGGGGCTCGCTTTCGCTCGCGCTGCGTCGCAACGGCGCCGTTCACGTCACCGCCATCGACCGCGCGCCCGTCCTGGCCCGCGCCGAAGCCAAAAACGCCGCCGACGAGCACTTGCCGCTCGAAGAAACCGAGTCGTTGAAGGCGGCCCTCGAGCGCTCCGATCTCACCGTGCTGGCCGTGCCGGTGAGCACGATCATCCGTCTTTTGCCCTGGAGCCTCACGCACTCGCCGGTCGTGACCGACTGCGGCTCCACCAAGCGGGAGATTGCCCAAGCCGCCTCCGAAAATCCCCACAGCGCGCGCTTCGTGCCGGGGCACCCCATGGCGGGGCTGCCCGACGGCGGGATCGAAAACGCCCGCGGCGATCTGTTCGAAGGCCGCACCTGGATCGTCTGTCCGGAGCACGCCGAGCCCGCCGCGCGCGAAGCCGTCGCAGAAATGATCGCGCTCACCGGAGCGCGCTTGGTCGAGCTCACTCCCGAAGCGCATGATCGCGCCGTCGCAGTGACCAGCCATCTGCCGCAGCTGCTCGCCAGCTCGCTCTACATTTTGGCCGAAGACCAGCAAGCCCGCGTCGCCATGGGCCCGGCTTTCGAGCGGGCAACGCGCGGAGCGGGCGGCCTGGAATCAATGTGGAGCGACATCTTCGAGACCAACGCCGACGAGGTGGCCCGCGCCGCCGAGCAGCTCAGCGCCGAGCTGAGCAAGGTCGCGGCTGGGCTGCGCCGCTCTCCGCCGGATACGCACGCGGCGTTGTCGCTGCTGGCCCGCGCCCGCGGCCGGCGCCAGCAGGGGTGACCGGCAACACCCCTGGTGCAGGCTGGCAGGGATGTTGCTAGGATCGCGTTGGTGTCCGTAACGCAGCGTCGCGCGCTTTGGATTTGCCTGGCAGGCCTTACCTGGCTGGCAGCCGCTTGCGACCTGAACCCGCAGCCAGCGCTACCCGGCACCAACGGCTCGAGCAGCGGTGGCACGTCGTTGGGCAATCAAGGCGGAAGCGGCGTGAATCTGGGCGGCAGCTTGGAGGTTCCCACTGCGGGCGCGTCCACCGGTGGCAAATCGAGCGTCGGAGGTGGGGCTCCGAGCTCGGGCGGGAGCGCAGCCACTGGCGGTCAAGGCAGCGGCGGCGAAACCAGCGGCGGCGAAGCCAGCGGTGGTGCCCCTGAAGCTGGTGGCGCCGGTGGCGAGGCCGGTCTCGGCGGCGAAGCCGGTCTGGGCGGCGGCGGCCGCGGTTAAGGCTCCGGTAACAGCTGACCGAACCACCGACCGGATCTTTGGATCCCGGTCTGTGCCAGTTTGTGCCAAGTCGACGGCGTGTAACGGGCCGCCTTTCGCCATAACTTCGGGGATAAGCCGGCCGCCGAACCGCGGCACAGCGGATCTGGCTCAAATCGTGCTAGAAATGGGCCGGATGCTCTCGCGTCGTTTTCGCTGGTGGCTCTCGCTCGCCCTCGTGCTGGCGGCGAGCGCCTGCGAAATCAATCCGCAACCGCCCTTGCCTGGTCGCGGCGACGATGCGGACCCCTCGTCCCCGGGCGCTTCGGGCGGAAGCTCCCAAGGCGCTAATGGCGGCGGCGCGCCCCCCACCACTAGCGCGGGCAGCGGAACGACCACGAGTCCCGGAGGCGGCGCGACGGGCGGCACGCTCAACATCGACTTGGGTGGCAACTCACCGGGGGATACACCCTCGGTCGGCGGTGCAGGCGGTGCCGACGAAGCGGGCGCGGGCGGTGCCAGCGAAGCCGGCGCGGGTGGCGACGGAGTCGGAAGCGCTCCGCCGAAGTAGCCGGATGCCTCAGCCAGCCGCCGGGCGGCTCAGGTATTGGTCCATCACGTTCGAAATCAGATCGGCCAAAATGCCGTCAGCCACGCGCAAACGTCGGCTCAGCTCGCGCGCCAAATTCAAGATGATGATGGCGTAACTGCGCAAATCATGGCGGTAGAGCGCGTCGAGATCCGCGGAGGTGACCTTGAGCAGCCGACTGGGCGCCAACGCTCGCACGGTCGCGGAGCGAGGCTGAATGTCGACGATGCTCATCTCGCCGAACCAGTCGCCGGGGCCGAGCACCGCAACCCGCGCCTCGACCGCGCGCTTGCTCTTCTTCAGCACCTCGACCTCGCCGCTGATGACGACGAACATGGCGTTGGCGTCCTCCCCCTCGCGGAACAGGGTGGCCCCCGCCGGCGGGGTCTCGACCGAGAGCAAGGTCGACAGATACTCGAGCACGTCGTCGCTGAGCGCGCCGAAAAGCCCGATGTTTCGTAGCTCTGCGGGGCCGATCAGGCTGGGTGACTCACTGCTCATCGCGGGTCATCACTACTACGGAAGGCTTCACTCGTCGAAGTACAGCGGCGGGCGGCTCGCACAAAAACCAGCAATGTGCTCGACCGACTCGTGAGAAATGGCCGTGAAGGCGACGCCCATACCGGGCGGCGCGTCCTCGGTGGCGGCTCGTGTCCAGCGCACGGCGCCCTCGGCGTTGACCACGTGGCCGTCGGGCAGCACGAAGCACAGCGAGATCGCGGTGCCAGGCGGAGCCGGCTCGTAGGTGGCGACGAACACGCCGCCCGTCGATACGTCGAGCGAAAGGCCGGTGTAGATGTGCGACTCGGAAGTGAGGCCGATCTCGACCTCGATGAAGACTCGCGAGTTGCTCTTGGCGCGGCGCTCGCGCCCGTCGAAGTCCGAAGGGCGACGGAGGCGCCCGGTGGGGCTGGGCGCCCGCGGGAAGCCGGCCATCGTGCGGAGCTCGCGCGCGTCGGAATCGGACAACCCGCCTGCCGGTAGGCGCGCGCGGCGCTGGCGCGCGGAATGCCGAAGCACCGGGTACAGGAGCGCCAACGTGCGCGCGATGGCGCTGGCGCCCACCTCGAGCTTCGAATGCCGATCTCTGAGCGCGCTCACTTCCACCATCGCGCGCTGCAGCGCCTCGGCCGCCCCGTGGATGAAGCTCGCTGCGGCTTCTTCCGTCTGCGCCGCGGCCTCGACGTTGTAAAGGGCGCTCGAAGCCAACGCCGTATTCTCGATGGCGCGCTCCAGACTAGCGTCCGAAATGCCCGCTGTTTGCAGCGACAGCAGGGCCGTCGCCAACGCTTCCCTGCCCTGCCTCGCGGCCGTGACGGTGGCGTTGTCGGGGATCAAAGGCTCTTGTGAAAGACGACACGCGGGCGCGCAGGACCTGCGTAGTCCTCGATGTTCGAAACGCTCCAGCCCGTCGCGCGATGAAAAGCGATGGAGCCCTCGTTGCCGGTCGTGGTGATGGCTTTGAGGCGCGTGCAGTTGGCTGCCCGAGAATCTTCTTCGAAGGTTTGGTACAGCACTTTGCCCACACCGCGGCGCCGGTAGTCGGGATGAATGCCGACGAGGTGCACGTAGCCGGTCTTGGGTGGACCGGGCGCTACGAAGCCGAGCAGGAAGCCAACCAGGATGCCGTCGTGCTCTACGACGCGCGCCATGGCCCCGAGCTCGTAGAAGAAGATGGGATGTGCGAGCGCCGTCGTCGGCCCGCCCCACCAGCGATCGATGATCTGGACGATGTGATCGTAGTCTTGCTTACCAAGGGGGCGCGTGATCATGGGCGTCTAGCGAACAGCTCCAAGTGGAGATTCCAGCGTAACATGTGATTTTCGACTCAGGATGGGAAGTGGCGTAAAACACTCGGCGCTATGAAACGATTGAAGCTAGCCCCTTCGATTCTGGCGGCCGACCTTGGACGGCTGGCCGAAGAGGTCCACCAGGTGGAAACGCTCGGCGCCGAGTACATCCACGTGGACGTCATGGACGGGCGCTTCGTGCCCAACATTACACTGGGGCCACCAGTCGTTAGGGCAGTCCGGGCGGCGACGAAGGCGGTGGTCGACTGCCACCTGATGATCGTCGAGCCGGAGCGGTATCTGGAAGAATTCGCCAACGCTGGCGCCGACATCATGAGCGTGCACGTCGAAGCGTCGCCCCACCTCCAGCGGACCCTCCACGCGATTCGGGCGCTGGGCAAGCGCGCAGGCGTGGTGCTGAATCCGCACACACCGGAGGACACCATTCGCTACGTGCTCGACGACGTGGATCTGATCCTGGTGATGAGCGTCAACCCCGGTTTCGGCGGCCAAAGTTTCCTTCCTTTAGTGTTGCCCAAGCTCCGCCACCTCAGGCAGATGATCGACGCCAGCGGGCGCGACATCGATCTCGAAATCGACGGGGGCATCGGACCTGACAACGCCCACCTCGTCACCGAAGCGGGGGCGAACGTGCTGGTGGCCGGCAGCGCCATCTTCGGACAGAAGGACCGCGGCGTCGCGCTCGAGCGGTTGCGCAGCGCAGCCGTCGGATGAAGCTGCTCGCCTTTGCGCTGGCGACGGCCACCCTCAGCGTCAGCTGTGCGCCAGCCACGCCCACACCCGCGCCGCGCGTGAGCGCCGCTGCGGTTTTGGCTAGGCCGGAGGTGCCGGCGAGCGCTCCTACCACCGCGCCTCGAACCAAAGAGCAAGCCTTGCAAGACAAGCTGCAGAGCGCGCTCGCCTACGTTTCCGAGATTCGACACCTGCCCGCCAAGTCGGCGGTCCAAGGGCGGTTGATCGGGCGCACCGAGATTCAACGCTACATCGCAGCCCAGCTCGACGAGGAAACGCCCAAAGACGTGCTCGAAGCGACCGAGGCCTTGCTCTACGGCTTCGGCGCCGTCGACGCCAGCTTCGACTACCGCGCGAGCGTCACCGACCTGATGTCGTCGCAGCTGCTTGGTTTTTACGACCCCAAGCAAAAGACGTTCTTCGTCGGAGGCGACTTGGACGGCGACGAAGCGGACGTCACCCTCTGGCACGAGCTCGTACACGCTCTCCAGGACCAACATTACGATCTGTCGCACCTGACCGATTGGCAGCCAGATCAGGGTGACGGCCAGGCCGCCGTCCATGCGCTGGCCGAAGGTGACGCGACGAGCGCCATGCTCGACGCCATGCTCAAACCCCGGGGCGCCACTGCGCTGGAGATGCCCGATGGGCTGATGCGCGCCCAAACCCTCCTGGGCAGCGCGGCGCTCACCGCGCCCCCCGTGCTGGTTCGCTCGCTCTTGGCGCCCTACGTCGACGGCCTGGCCTTCACCAATTACCTGCGCCGGCGCGGGGGCTTCGCGGCCGTGGACGAGGCGTGGCGTTCGCCGCCCATCAGCACCGAGCAGCTGCTGCATCCCGAGAAGTTCTTGGCGCACGAGCCGCCATTGGTCGTATCGTTGCCGCCTCCGCCCGCCTTCGCTCCGCAGCTGCAAGAGCGCTTTCACGACGTCATGGGCGAGCAGACGCTGCGGATTCTCTTCGAAGAGTGGCTGCCTGCCGGCACCGCCGCGGAAGGCGCCTCCGACTGGGGCGGAGATCGCATCGCCATCTTCAGCGACGACGCACGTCAGCGTTGGGCCGTCGCCTGGCACATTCGCTTCGATTCGGCGGAAGCGGCCGAGCGAGCCTTCGTGGCCCTGGCGCGTTCGCTACCGTTGACCGATCGTAGGCATGAGGAGCGCGCCGTTCCTGACTCGGCGGTTTCGGCCAAGCGGCTGGGCGACAAAGTGTGTCGGCCCAGGCACAGCCAGGGCCCCATTGCCGCGGTCCGTCACGATCGCGATCTTGGCGTCACACTCGGCCCCTTCGAGCGCAACAGCTCCGCGGTCGGGATTGACCTGGCTTGTGCCTCAACGTTGGCTTGGGCGCGCCAGATCGCAAATAATTGAATTTATTGCATTCTTGCCGTCCGCGTGGACCAGTTTGAGAAGGGCGGCCGGCCGTCTCTGGGGTCCATATGACCTGGTCGCCGGGTGCGCCGCGACCTCGATGTCGCGATCCTAGACGGTCGAAACGACCCCGCTTCGCACACTTGGCGCGATTCTGCCCCTGGCATGAAACCTGCTTAGGTTCTCCTACGTAGCAAGTGGAGATTATCCAAGTGGCAAACCCGAACGACAAGAAAGCCCCCGGGCGCGTAAGCCGCGCCGCGACGGTCGTAGCGTCGTCCGCCGCGGTCGGTGCTTCATGGATGGCGCTCCTCGCTGCCACCACCATCGGCCTGGGTCATCTCGACCGGGTCCGCGCCGAGGTCTCGGCCGATAAGGGCGCGCTGGGCTCCACCGGCGGTCGCTATCGTCTGGTGGTTCAATCGTATGCGCGCGAAAGCGTTGCCGCAGGCAATTTGCCGGGCCTACGCCACAAGCCGCTGGCATCGGCGCAGCGTTCGGTCACGGCCGAGGAGCTATCGCGTGGAGTCGCGGTCGACGTGCTGCGTGTCGGCGAATCCGTCGATGCGTCTCAGGTCATCGTCGCCTGGATCGAACAGGGCGAGGCCGATCTGGAGTTCGACGGCGCCGAGGCTCGCCCCAGCGAAGGCGCCTGGTACGGCTCGTCGGAATCGCGCGAGCTTGGCGCCGCGCGGGTCGTGCTCAAAGCTCGCAGCTGAGCCGTACTTTCGTCCGCGTACTTTCGTCCGCGTACGCCTGGCACAGCAGGTATGGGGCTAGGCCGCGCGTTGTTCGCGCGGAGGCTTGGCCAGCTCCCGTACTTGCCGCAAAAACTCGCGGCGTTCGTCGAGCGAGAAGGCTTCGTGACCGAAGCGGGCCCGCAGGTAGCGCTCGGTGAGCTGTAGCGCCGCTTCAGCCACCGGGTGGCCGAGAGCTTCGAGAGCACGCGCGTGCGTGAGCGGGGGGGTACCGCTGGGCCGCGGGGCTCCCCTCTGAGCGAGAGCGGCGTCGAGCGCGCGGTAGAGCTCGGCAGTTTCGCGCTGGCGGGCCTCGATCTCGCTGGGTGGCGTGAGCTTCGGCCGTGGCTTGCCGCGGCGACGGAACCAATAAACGCCCGCCGCGATCACCAGCACCAGGCCGGTGAGGCTCAAGAACGCACGGCGAGGGGAGGCCAAGACCGTCGACGCCACGCGACTCTTCGTCTTCAGCTCGCCGTAGCGGTCGCGCACCGCGCGCAGCAAGCTCACTTGCTGGCGCATGTCGTAGCCAACGACGTTGCGATCCCAACGCTGCGCCGCCGCCTCGACCATGTCGCGAACGAACGCCAAAACGCCGTTGATTTCGCTTTGGGGCGCGGCATCGGCCGGCGGGGTCGGATCGAAGCGCACGAAGCCTTTGCCGTCGACGTACACCTCGACCCAGGAGTGGGCGTCTCCCTGCCGGACCGCGTAGTAGCGACCAAAACGGTTGAAAGTGCCGCCGATGAAGCCGTTGACGTTGCGAGTCGGGACACCCTGGGTCCGCAGCATCACGGCCATGGCGGTGGAGTAAAACTCGCAGTGGCCGCGCTTGGAGACGAATAGAAAGTGGTCCAGCGGGTTCTTGGCGCCACCGGACGGCGACTCGAGGTCGTAACGGTAGCCCTTGCGGAGGGCCGCCTCGATGCGCTTGGCGCGGCGCTCGGGGTCGGTCTCGTTCCCAATCCAAGACTTGGCCAGCTCACCGACGCGCGCCGGCAGGTCCGACGGGACCGCCAAGTAGCGCGCACGCGCGATGGGGTCGAGCGGCGGCACCGGCCCCTCGCTGCCGTCGGCCAGCGCCACCTCGTAACGCAGGCCACCGTCGGCCTGCGTGCGATACGAAAACTGCCCCTCCTGGGTGACGTACAAGGTCGGAATCGCGGTCGGCACCACGTTGGTGGGCGTGAGAATGGTGAGCCCCACCGCGTCGGGCGGGACGAAAACCACGCTCGGATCGATGGCTTCCAGGTCGATGCGCAGCTTGCGATCGTGCACCGCATCGGGCCAACGGCGGATGCGAACGCTGGTGCCAATCTGCTCGGCACGCAGCTGAGTGGGCGGCGTCGTGCGCGACCACGAGTGGCCATTGTAGCGGTCGAAGGCGGCGCCGCGCAGGTAGAGCGCCAACCGAACCGGGGGCTCTGCCGGCAAATTGGGGTGCTCGACGCGCATGACGATGGTCGGATCGGCCCGCAATCGGCCGACGCCGCCGAGGTCGACGCGGTCGGAAAAGCCGACCACCCGCTCGCGATGGTCTTGCCCGAGCAGGAGTAGCGAAAGCCCCACCCTCGGAAACATCACGAAAATCAGCGCCGTAAATAGGAAGATCGGAATCGACAGCGAGCAGGTGAAGACCAAGAACGAGCGGCCGATCACGCGCCGGCTGCGCAGGATCCGCGGCACGTCGACGGGCAGACCCGTGCGATCACGCGCGCCTTGGCGGTAGTTGCCCTCCACCTCGCGCCGCAAGTGGCTGAGCACGAGGGCACCCGGCGCCACCACCAGAAAACCGAGGAAGCACAAGCCGTAGGACAAGCCGCCGCCCAGCACGGTGCCAGCGATCAAATGCATCAGGGCCAGCACGATCACCTGCTGGTCGTGGGCCGCGCCCCGCCGCGTCGCCAAGCGGACCACCTGCAAGGCCGCCGCAAACTCGACCGCCAGCGGCAGCAGGCTCTCGCCGGAAAATAGCCGGGAAGTCTGGAGCGCCAGCAACGAAAGCGGCAACACCACCGAGATGCGCCGCAAAATGCTGGAATCCTGATAGCGCTGCGGCAGCACCACCGCGACCACCAAGCCGAGCAATGTCGCCAGAACGAACCAGCGATTGAGCTCCCCGCTGGCCAGCAGAGACAATAAGCCGAGCGCCGCCAGGGCGTCGGTCATGATCCGGTGGATCAGCCCGAACCTCATGCCGAGACCTGAAGCTTCGCCGACTTCTCTGGCAGTAGGTCGGCCTCCGAGGATGGCTCTAGCAGAGCCAGAAAACGTAGGAGCGGGTCGGCCCCGACCGACGTGTTGGCGCGCACACGCTCACCGCCCGACGCCAACACCGAGACGGTGTCGCCTCGCTTCAGATGCGCGACCGCGCGTGACGCCACATCGCGGATCCGGCGCTCGAAACGCAAGGACCAGTCGTCGTCAGGCGCTTTGCCGGAATGGCTGGAGTCGATTGAAAACGCCACGTCACGGCGGGTGTCGGTGGCGCGCTCGCGCAGCACGCGCTGGTCCGGCAAGGTGCTCTTGCGCCAGTAGATGTCGCGCGGATCGTCACCTTCGCGCATCAGACGCAGGCCGTGGATTTCGTCGCCATTGCCGCGCCCGAGCGCGCTTTCCCCACCGGTGCGATCGCCGGATTCGGTTTGCGGCAGCCGCACCGGATCGACCGCGGGATAGATGATGAGCTCGTCGTCCGCGCTCACCTCCCGCGACTTTTCGAACAAGCCGAACGGAAAGCGCGTCGCCACTCGAAAGCCGACGTGGTGGTCGCGACCGCGCCGGGCAGGGGTGCGCCGGTAGGCGGCGACCTGCGCCGAGCGAGGGCTGATCTTGAGGAAGAAGCAGCGCTTGTCTGCCGGCTGCCCGGCCCGCAAATCTTCGACCTCGATCGCGTACGAGGGGACGCGGTGCTTGTGGTTGTAGACCTCGATTTCCACCAAGTGGGGGCGGCCAACTTGAGCGCGCGGGGGCAGGCGGCGCGTCACGGTGAGGTGCCTCAAGCTGAGCTCGCTCAAGACGCCCGATACGATGATCAACGACAGCAGCATCCCGAGCAGCAGGTAGAGCAGGTTGTTGCCGGTGTTGATCGCCGCAACACCCACGCCAAAAGTGATGAAGATGAAGTACTTGCCCTCGCGGGTCAGCTTCAGCCGGCGTGGCCATTTGCCCCAAAAACCGGTCCGGAGCGCATCGTTTCGAGGCTTCGACTTGGGCGCGGGCTTGAGCGGCGGCGGGACCGCCGGGGCGGCCGGTTTTGCCCCAGAGGGCGGCGGCTTCTGCACCCCAGGCTTTTCCACGGTTTTAGAGCGGCACGGGCACGCGAGCGACCACGTCGCGCACGGCAGCTTCGGACTCCTCACGCGACGGCGCGTAGCCCTCGGCGTGAGCGGCGAGCCGAACGCGGTGCGACAGCACCGGGACGGCCAAGCCGTGAATGTCGTCCGCGATGCAGTAATCGCGACCGCTGAGCAGCGCGCGCGAACGAGCAGCGCGCGCCAGGTTCATCCCCGCGCGAGTGGAGGCGCCGAGCGACAACGTGGGACTCGTGCGGGTCGCGGTGATCAGCGCCTGCAGGTAGGCCCCGAGGGCGCCGTCCATCGAAACGCGATCGACCTCGCGCTGCAGCGAAACCAAAGACTGCGGGTCGAGCACGGGCGCCACCAGCTTCACGCGATCCACGTCGGGGTCCAGCATCAACCGCGTCTCGATGTGCGCGGGCGGATAGCCGATGTGAATGCGCATCAAGAAGCGGTCGAGCTGGGACTCGGGCAGCGGGAATGTGCCGGCAAAATCGGTCGGATTTTGGGTGGCAACGACCAAGAACGGCTCCGGCAGCGGCAGCGTCCGCCCGTCGATCGAGACTTGCTCGTCGCTCATGGCTTCGAGCAGGGCGGACTGCGTGCGCGGGCTGGCGCGGTTGATCTCGTCCGCTAACAGCACGTTGGCGAAGACCGGCCCCTGACGCAGCACGAACTCCGAAGTCCGTTGATCGAAGATGACGACGCCGACTACGTCGCTCGGCAGAAGATCGCTCGTGAACTGCACGCGGCGCATCTCGCCGCCGACGGCGCGCGCCAACGCCCGCGCCAACGTGGTCTTGCCGACGCCGGGCACGTCTTCGATCAGAATGTGGCCGCGAGCCAGCAAGGCGACCAGCGCCAGCTCCACGACCTCCGCCTTCCCTTCGAGCGCGCTCTCCACAGCGTTCCGAAGCTCAGCCACGCGCGGGGCCTGCTCTGTCGGCAAGGCCAGGACAGAAGACGACATATCGACGGCATCGTAGCATGACTGTTCTGCCGATAGGCACGCGCCTCCCAACCGGGGAATCGGCATCGGGTCCCAGGCCCAAAACCGTGAGGCTGTTCGGTGATCTGCGCGTGGGACGCAGGCCGAGCCTCCGCCCTTGCCAGGACGTGCGAGCAGTGGTCACCTGGGCCGCGATGCAGGTCTCGCGCATCGAGGTGCGCGGCGTAACGCGGCGTTTCGGAGCCACGCTGGCGCTCCGCCAAGTGACGGCTTCTTTCGAGGCTGGCTCGTTGACGTTCCTCGAGGGTCCCAACGGCGCTGGCAAGAGCACCCTGCTCGCCATCCTGGGCACGGTGCTGCGCCCGACCTCTGGCACCGTCTGGTACGAGCCGCTGGGCGAAGACCAGTCGCACGCGCGACGCCACATCGGCTGGGTGGCGCACGAATCGCATTGCTACCGAGAGTTGTCCGGCCGACGCAACGTGGAGCTGGTCGCGCAGATTCACGGCTTGGCGCGACCGACGGAACAAGTCGAGCGCGTGATTGCCCGGGTTGGAGCCGAGCCCTTCGCCGAGCGTCCTGTCGGCACCTTGTCGAGGGGGCAACGGCAGCGCATCGCGCTGGCGCGCGCGCTAGTGCACGATCCGGGAGTGTTGCTGTTGGACGAGCCGTGGACGGGGCTCGATGTCGCCAGCGTCGATCGCCTCGAAGCCGTCATTCGCGAGGAGGTGGCGCGTGGCTCGCTGGTGGTGGCGGTCACCCACGGCGCCGGCACCGCCGAGCGACTCGGAGCCCGCCGTCTTCGTATCGAGGGTGGACGGGTCGTTAATTAGGCCCGAAGGCCTAATTCCTTATTGACTTTGGATACCGGACTTATAATCCCGGTTACGAAGCAGCCACTCCACGGCCGCGCTGCAGCTGGTGGCGCCTGCTGCGAGGACCTCCAGCACTTCGGCGATTCCAAGCCGTGAAAGCTCTGCGGCGTTGCTGCCGGTGCTCTGGTCGGTGTTCCGGGCGCCCGACAACAGCAGAGCGTCGGGCGCGCGCCGCATCGCCCGCAGGGTTGCGGTGACGTCGTGGAGCACGCCCAGCGCATCCGGCGCGACCAGCAACCACACCGCCGGCTCGAGCGCGAGCGCCAAGTCCTCGTTGGTGACGCCGAGGCCAAGCGGCGAGAAGACGCCGCCCGCCAGCTCCACCAGCGAGATTGACGGCTGCGCAACCGCTTCCTGCGCGGCCACCCAAGCCGCCACGGATGCAACATCGAGGGTTGCGCCCTGCTCACGTGCAGCCAGGTGCGGCGAGACCGGGCTGGGGAAACGCCAGGGCGAGAGACGTGCCGCGTGTCCCGCGGCCGTGGCGATGGTCCCGGCGTCTCCGACGACACCGGGGGGCGCGCCACTTTCGATCGGTTTGAGCGCGAGCACCGATGCGCGTTCGCTCAACCCACGCGCGATACACGCGGTCGCGTAGGTCTTTCCGACGTCCGTGCCCGTCCCCAGAATTACGACGCGCACGCGGCCTCCAAGCCTTCAACGATTCGCGCGACGGCGTTGTCGGGCCAGTCCGCGTGAACGGTGAGACGAAGGCGGGCGGCTCCCTGGGGCACTGTCGGGGGCCGAATCGCTTGCACCAAGATGCCGCGGCGCCGCATCTCCTGCATCGCGGCGAGAGCGCGCTCGTTCGAGCCGAGCACGATGGGCAGAATTGGACCTTCCGCGCCCGGCAGCGCCGGCAAGCCGCGCGCGGCCAGCGCCGCACGCAGCTCGGTGGAGCGCGCGACTAGCCGTTGCCGAGCCGCGTCCGCCGCGCGCGCAGCTCGTACGTGGGCGAGGGTGAGCCGGGCCAGAAGCGGGGAGGGCGCCGTCGAGAATACGAACGACCGAGCGCGATTCCAGAGCCATTGCCGCAGGTCGTTGCCGCAAGCCAACAAGCCTCCCTGGGAACCGACGGCTTTGCCCAGACCCGCTACCAGCACGTCGGGGCGGGCACCTTGAGCCGCTGCTTCCCCCGAACCTCCCGGTCCACGCACGCCCAGCGAGTGAGCCTCGTCCACGACCAACCCAGCTCCGAAGCGGTCGCACGCGGACCGCAAAGCCTTCAAGTCTGGGCTGTCCCCGTCCATGCTGAACAGCCCTTCGACCACCACCCACGCTGGCGCGGCTCCGGTATGGGTTGCCAACGCCGCCTCGACGGCTGCGACGTCGAGGTGAGGGGTCACGACGACCTTGGCGCGAGCCAGACGGCAGCCGTCGACGATCGAGGCGTGGTTGAGAGAGTCCGAAACGATCAACGAGCCCGCTTCGGCGATCGCCGGCAGCAGCCCCACGTTGGCGGCGAATGCGCTCAGGGTGAGCAAGCAGCCTTCAGCACCCACCCAATCAGCGAGCTCCATCTCGAGCTCGCGATGATCCGGAAACGAGCCCTGCACCAGGCGCGAAGCGCCGGCGCCGACGCGAGCGCCGGCCAGCGCATCCAAAGTTTCACGTGAAACGGAGCGCGCCCCGAGGCCGAGGTAGTCGTTCGAGCACACATCCAGCCACGCGCCTCCGCTCGGGGCGACCGACTGATGAAGCTCGGAGTCGACGGGGTCCCGGAGCAGCTGCTTAGCCGCCAGCTCCTCCAACCGCGTCCGGATCCAATCGCGCATTGGGTACCGGATAGCGGCGCGACGGCCCGGCGTCGAGTGGGCGGCGTGCCCCCCGTCTCGCGACCCGAGCGCAAGCCGACCAGCCGCTAGTCCCGGCCGCAATGGACGGGTTGCCGCCGCTCTCCCTCAACGGCCCTGTGCCTGCCGCGGGGCGGCGCACGAACCCGCGGTGCCGTTAGCCAACTACATCCGCGCCTGACCGAGCTCCGTACGCTACGATCCGCATTGCGCCGCCGGCACGGAGAACCGCTGCGCAGAGCAGCGCGGGATAGCAAGGCCGGCTCCGAGGCGCGGATCTCGGACCGGTTCCAGTCCTGAGCGGCGACCCATCCTCGCTGAGCCCCTTCGGCGGGAGGCAAAGCTGGCGTAGCGCAATTCGACTGCGGCCTCGACTGCCACCCCAGTCCGCGCCGCCGCGACGGCGAATGCAGTTCGAGCTGAGTCACCCCGAATAGGCGACGGGGCGAGCCAACGACGCTCGCCGGCAACTCGCCAGAAGTGACTAGTCGGGGGACCGGCTGCTGGTGAGGATCCCACCTGAGTACCGCCCCTATCGGGGCCTGAGGTTCGGGAACTTCGATTCCGGGAGCACTGCACCGCGAGTTCCAGCCTGACCCCCAATAGCCCCTGCACGTGAACCGACGGGATGTCCCTCCCACCTGCCCGTGGAGGCGACCACGGCGGTCAAACTTCAGAACCCTCGACCTCGACGGGCAGATCAAACGCCCCGTCGAACCGGCCACCTACCGCAGTCCAGCATGTCATCGCCCTCGCATGGCGACGACCGGCGGCCCTTCCCCCGACCGTCTGCAGCCGCCTCAAACTAGGGCGCCCAGGCCACCGCTGCCGACGCCGCGGGACGGTGAACTCCACCACCTGGCGAGGCGCCCACCGCACTACAGCTCGGCTCGGACGTCCCATGGTGCACGGCCGCTCACGGCCCCTCACCCCCCGGAACGAACATCCGCCGGCGTCCCGCGACGCGTTTCACGTGAAACATAAATACGCTTACGTCTTTATGAAGATTGCGGAGTGCTTCTCGACACTTAATTAAGTCGGGTCGCGACGCCGCCTCGCCCAATAAGAATCTATTGTCTTTTTGCTCGCCCTGGGTTAGCCCCATCCAGCCAACGAAAGCCCTGTTCTTCCGCCCCACGACCGTGAATATTAAGACGTCAAGTTCTTAATGGCGTCGACGATACAGCTCCCCGCACCCGGCCGAGGTGCCTACGATCGCACGCTCAGCCGCGCCGAGCGCGATGCGCAGCACCGGGAGCGCTTGCTGTTGGCGGCGGCAGAAGTGCTCGCCCAAGGCCCACCAACGGTGGCTCGAATCGTGGAACGCGCTGGCGTAGGCCGCAGCACCTTCTACGAGTTTTTCGACAGCCCCGAGCACCTCTTGGAGCACCTGGAACAGCGCACCCTGCGCGCGCTCCAAGCCACCCTCGAGCTTGCACTCGACGAAGCCAGAACACCGCTCGAGCGCCTACGAGCGATCGCGCGGAGCTGGCTCAGTGAGCTCGAAGCGCGACCAGTCGAGGCGAGCGTAGCGCTCACTCGACGCATCGGTAGCGACCTGCTCTCGCCAGCAGGCAAGTTGCTGCATCAAATGCTCGAGCGTTGCGCGCACTCGGCAAGGCAAGAAGGCGCAGGTTGGTTCGCGGGCGCGGACGACGTCAGTCTCCTGGCCGCAGCCGCAGCCGTCGAAGCGCTGACCCGCCGCCATCTCGCCGGCCGCCCAATACGAGACGCCGCGCGGACCTTGGCAGACTTGCTGGCCAAACTGCTGCGGTGACCGTCGGCACGGCAAAGCGCGCTCTTCGCAGCGACCAAATTCGTCCAAACGGGGCACAAGCTGTGGGCGCCCTGTGGAGAATCTGAGTAGCCGGAAGGCGCGACCGTTTCTGCTCGGCGTCGGAATTCGGCGCTCGTCCGGAAGGTTCATTCTCGCCATTTCCATGCGTCCGGCAGAGTGCTACGGTCGAAGGCGAATGGCAGGCAGCCCAGTCGAGCTCAAGGTGGGGGGCCAGACGTACCGCGTCGTTGCCTCCGCCGAAGAGACGGAGCTCAAGCGCCTCGCCGATTTGGTCGACGCGCGTCTGCGCAGCATGAGCGCGCCCGGCCGGCCCATCTCGCCGCAGGCGCTGCTGCTGGCCGCTATCTCGCTGGCGCACGATCTCGAAGAAGAGAAGCGCAAGCGCCAGCAGCTCGAAGCGCGCTCCAAAGAGATGCTGCGCAGCGTGCTGGCACGAATCGACGCCGCCATCGAAGCCAGCGACGAAAAGGCGGAAACCGACGGTGAGCCGAGCGACGTCCCGCCGCCGATCGAGCTGCTCGGCGACGAATTCGAGCTCTGAGCCGACCCGCTTAGAGGCCGCCGTCCAGGCGCCGCTCGATGGGTGGCAGGGGCGGCAGCTCCAGAACGACCCGCCATTTGCCGTCTTCTCGCACGCATTTCACGCGATCGACGGCGGCGTCTTCGCCGGTGACGGTCACTTCCGCCCAGTCCCCGTCAATCCGCAGCCCGTACTGCCGTGGCTTGTGATGCAAGCTGAAGCGAGACGGCGGCAGCATCTCTTCCGGCGCGATTTCGCGTCCCGCAACGTCGCTGGCGCGCTTGGCCCGCTCCGCCAAGTTGCGACGCGCGTCGCTCCACAACAGGTCGTAGGCGGCGCGGGCCGCCTTTCGCTCACCGTGCACCCGTTGCATCCGCTGAATGAACTCGGCGACGACGCGATCCGGCTCGCCGTCACTCGCCTCTTCCTCACAGCCCAGCAAGGCGAACGGCGACGCCACGAGCGCGCAGCCAGCGAGCGCCAGAAGGTCCCGGCGCGCGCCCATCTCAGCCCTGCGCCTTCTGCGCTGCCGACGTGAGGCCCATGGCGCCGTACACCTCGCCCATGGTCTTCTTCGCGATAGCGCGAGCCTTTTCTGCGCCTTCCGCCAGGACGTCGGTCACCAAGTTGGGTTTGGCGCGCAGCTCCACGTAGCGCTCTTGCAAGGGCGCCAAATCCTTCACCACCGCGTCGCGCAGCTGCATCTTGCAGGTACCGCAAGGCAGCGCGCCGCTGCGGCAGTCGCGATCGATGACCTCGACTGCCTCCGGCGTCGAGGCCGCCTTGTGGATGGTGAAGATGTTGCAGATCTCGGGGCGGCCCGGGTCTCCGAGCTTGAGCTTGAGCGGATCGGTGAAGGCGCCCTTCAGCTTCTTTTCGATGACCTTGGGCGGATCTTGCAAATCGATGGCGTTGGCGGCCCTCGATTTGCTCATCTTCTGCTTGCCGTCGAGGCCCATGATGCGGGGCGCCGACGACAGGCGCGGCATCGGCTCCGGGAACACCTTGCCGAAACGGTGGTTGAAGCGGCGGCAAATCTCGCGCGCCAGCTCCAAATGCTGCACCTGGTCATCGCCGACGGGGATGAGCGTGGCCTTGTAGAGCAGGATGTCGGCCGCCATCAGGATTGGGTAGGTGAACAGCCCGGCGTTGTTGTTCTCTTTGTGCTGCTCGCTCTTCTCCTTGTACTGAGTCATGCGATTCAGCTCACCCATCATGGTGATGGTGGTCAGGTACCAAGCGAGCTCCATGTGCTCTTTGACGTCGCTCTGAATGAAGAGCGTCGAGAGCTTTGGATCGACGCCGCCGGCCAGGTACGCGGCCGTGCAGTCGAACACGCGCTTCGGCAGCTCCTTCGCCTCGTATTCGACCGTGATCGCGTGGGCGTCCACGACGCAAAAGATCGTCTCGGTGTCGGGCTCGCGAGAGAGCGCCACCCAGTTCTTGAGCGCGCCGTAGTAGTTACCGATGTGGAGGCCGGCGGTCGGCTGCATGCCAGAGAAGATGCGATTCATCGCGGGGGCCGGAGGCTAGCCTTTCCTGATGGGGGCGGCACGCGCCAGCCCGCTCCACCGACGCAAATTTGGCAGCGCACGCCCCCCGGCAAGGTTGGCAGCGGCAAAGGGTGCGCAGAACTTGGCAGGATGGGAGTCGGGCCCGCTACGATTTCACGCGAGCATGCCAGCCCCCCTTTCGCCCGTAAAAACCCGCCCCGTTTCCGCATCGGAGCTGCCGTCGGACGAGCTGTCCTTGGTCCGCAAGGGCGACCCCGACTGCGTGCTCTTGGCCGGCGACAACCTGACGGCGCTGAGGGCATTGGAACGGGGGCCGACTCGCTTCGCGCTGGCGTACTTGGATCCGCCCTTTTTGACCGGACGAGAGCACGCGCTGGTGGAGCGGACCCGCGGTAAGCGCGGGGAAATCGTGCGCACGTTGAAGCCCGCCTTCGATGACCGCTGGGAATCTTTGGACGACTACCTCGGGGCGCTGAAGCCGCGCATCGCCGCCGCGCGCGACTTGCTCCTGCCGGACGGCTGCCTAGTCTTGCACGTCGACCCGAAGACCAGTCACTACCTGAAGGTGGCGTGCGACCAGATCTTCGGCCGGGACTGCTTCGCCAGCGAAATCATCTGGCGCTACCGCCGCTGGCCCGCCAAGACGCCGAATTTCCAGCGCGTCCACGACGTGCTGTTGCGCTACGTCAAGGACGCGCGGGTGGCGCCGCGTTTTCAGCAGCTTTACGAGCCGCTGGCGCCTTCGACCCTGGCCACTTGGGGCACCAAGAAACAACGCGCCGTCACGGACTCGACCGGCCGTCGCACACGCTCCAGCGTGACGGCGGAAGCGACGCCAGGGGCGCCGATGGGCGACGTTTGGGAGATTGGCATCGTGGCGCCCGTCGCCAAAGAGCGCACTGGCTACCCGACGCAGAAGCCCGAAGCGCTCATGTCGCGCTTGATCGAGAGCTGCACGCGCCCGGGCGACTGGGTGCTGGACGCCTACGCCGGCAGCGGCACGACTGCGACGGTGGCGCGCAAGCTAGGGCGGGCCGCGCTGTCCATCGACGAGAGCGCCCGCGCGCTGGAAGTAGCGCGCAGGCGCCTGAAGATGGCCGGCTTTCCAGCCTTGGAGCTGAGCTTGGCCGAGTCCGTGGAAGCCGTCGCGCCCGCGAAGTCGGCGGCGCGCGTGGTTGCCTGAAAGCGCCTCAGCGCGTGCCGCGTTCGCCCGGCTCGGGCTTCGCTGCACCGGCGGGCGCGGCGCTTCCGCTCGGTAGCGGCGGCGGGATGCGCGCCGGAGCCTCCGACGGCGCGAACATGGAGTCCGGCAGCGTCTCGAGCAATTGCGAATCGTACGCCTTGAGGCTCGCCTTGCGCAGCTCGGCGATCAGGCCCTGGCGTGCTGCCTCCAGCCTTTGACGGCTGAGCACGGTGCGAATCGCCGGCGCTTCCTGCGCGACGGTTCGCGCGATGGCGGGCAGGCTTCCGCGCCGCCACAAGACCGCGATGCCGGCTGAAACCTTCAACGGCTCGGGAGCAATTTGCCCGTCGGCCAGCTTGTCCACCGTGGCAAAAAGCGCAGGGTCTACGCGTAGTTGCGGAGTCTCGGTGCTGCCGTCGGGCCGCACGAAGCCCAAGTCCCCGTCCCGAAATTTCGTGGCGGTATCGAGCGAGCTTTCGCGGGCGAAGTTCCGCCACTTGGCAGGACCGGGAGCCCCTTGCGACTCCGCGATGATCTTTTTGGCGAGCTCTTCGTCCTTCACCAAGATGCGCCAGATGCGGATGCGGCGCGGCGTCTCGAAGCGGTCGCGATGCTCGTCGAAATACTTCTGCACGTCCGCGTCGGAGATGGGCTGCTGCTCGGCGGTGATGCGACCAAGCTCCGCTTCCATCGCTCGCGCGTACAGCTCGCGCAGACGATCGGCGGTGCGAGCGCGCTTGTCCAAGCCGCGCGCGCGCGCTTCAGCGACCTGCTGCAGCTCCGGGGCTAGCCGCAACGCAACCACGGCTCGGCGTCGAGCGGCGTCGTCCGCGCCCAGCTCCGCCAGCTGAAAGGCCGGCACACGGCGGAGGGCGCGCGCTACCGTTGCGGCGTCCGCGGTTTCCGGACCGGCGCTGACCACCGGGCCAGGCGCGTCGGCCGCGAACGCCGGGACGCTGGCCAGCGCGAGCGAGAGTGCCGAAAGGCGGTAAAGCTTGGTCATTTGAAGTCCGGGAGGGCCCAGCCCAGCTGCTTGAGCACGCCACGAAGGATCACTTCTTCGTCGCGGGCGCGTTGTTGATAGACCAAGAACCGATCGTTGTGGCCTTGCACGGCCGCGTCGGCAGACCGCTCGTAGTTTTCGAGGGTCAGCAGCAGGTGCGGATGCGCCTGCACCACCTCCTTCGGCACGTTCATGCGCGAAGCGGCCTCGAGCCGGGCGGCCGCGACTTGGTGCACGAGCTCGGCCAGATCCTTGTCGTTGACCCGGCCGCGCAGGTACTCCGATTCGCGACTGGCCTGCACGACCAGCATGGCGGCGCGGCTCAAGTAGCTGCCAGCTTCGGCCGAGCCGACGAGCAACAGCGGGCACAGCCCTGCCAAGGCGAGAAAGCCGCGCCGAGAGCTCACGTCACCGCCTCGGCCTCGTCGGTGGCGGGCACTGCTTCGGCCGCTGATTGGGCCTGAGAGAGCGCTTGGGCGGCGGCGGCCCGTTCGGCGCCGCGCTTGGATTTACCCCGTCCCTCGCCGAGCAACATGCCTTGATGGCGAACCTCCACCCGGAACCAGCGGTCGTGCGCCGGGCCGCCGGTTTCGACCAGCTCGTAGCTCGGTGCCACGCCGCTTTGCGCCTGCAAGCGCTCCTGCAGCTCGCTCTTCGGGTCGAGCTCCGGGCCCACCGCGCGCAACGCCGGGCCGGCGATGGAGCTGCAGAGGGTGCGCGCGGCCTCGAGCCCGCGCTCGAGAAACACGGCCGCGACCAGGGCCTCGACGGCATCTGCCAGCACGTTCGTGGCGTCGCCCAAACCCGCCGCTTCGGCGCCGCGCCCCAAGCGCAGCGCCTTGGATAGCTCGTGCTCGCGCGCCCACAACGACAGAGCTTCGGCGCTGACCAGCTGGGCGCGCATGCGCGTCAGCGTGCCTTCGTTGGCGTTGGGCTCGCGCATGAACAAAAGCTCGCCCACGCAAAACCCGAGCACGGCGTCGCCCAAAAACTCCAGCCGCTGGTTGTCGGGTAGGTCGCGGCGCTCGTTGGAGTAGCTGGGGTGAGTGAGCGCTTCGTCCAAGCGTGGGGCGTCGCTGGGAAGCCCGACCAGGGCGGCGACGCGATCTCGTTGCTCCGGAAAGTCGTTTCTCACGGCGAACGGGCCGACCTTAGCATCGCGTTCGCAGGCTGAACCCTAACGCGCCGCGTCAACGGCGCTCCCGCGAGCGCGAAACATCTCCGCCGTACGCTTGTCGGATGCCGGGATGAGCCTCGGCTATTCTGGCGTGATGGCGGCACTGAGGGCCTGCCCCTTCTGTCGGAAGCTGTACACGAGTGGGGAGGCCAAGACCTGCCCCGAGTGCGACGTTGCGCTCGTAGCGATGAGCCAGCTGCCGCCGTCGCTCGACACCCTCGAGGACGAGGCCGAAGCTGGTCAGGTCACGTTCCCGGAGAACCTGCCGCTGCCGGCCAGCTACATGGGTCGCGGCCGCGGCTCGCTGTTGGCGCTTTCGGCGCTGGGTCTGTTTGCGTTCTTCTTGCCGTGGGTGGAGCTGACCGCGCCCGAGTCGGTGGTGTACAGCGCGTTCGACTTGGCGCGCGGACGCGCTGGGTTCTTGTGGGGCGGTGCCACCGCCTGGTTGGTGATGATTCCCTTGGTGATCACGCGGCGCACGATCGCGCGCATGCGCGGGGTGCGCATCGTGACCGTGATGTTCGCGGCCATGACGCTCACCGAAGCGTTGATGCTTTGGTTGATGCCACCGCACCGCGGCGTGACCCCGCTCGAGCTGCATTTTCGCTATGGTTTGTTCGTCAGCGGGGCAATCTCGATCGCAGGCATGGTGGTCGCCGCACGCTTTGGCGGCAGCCTCGACAACCTGCCGAAATTCTTACTGGATACGCACGCTCCGCCGGACGCGCCCGAGAACGTGACGAGCGAGAGCAGCGCCGGACGAACCCTGCACTGACGTCCCACGCGTTGCTGTCATGACGCGACGTGCTACTAGGGTGCATGGGCGCGCTCCGGACTCCGGTCCCGCGAATCCCTTCGCGACCTGACGTGGAGGTCGACGAAGGCGCGCTCGAGTTGTCGGAAGTCCCGGCGACCGTAGTGTGCGCCACCTGCGGTTTGCCCGAATGCAACTGCGAGAGCGATCGCCCGTCCGCGTTCTCGGGCGTCGTTGCCATCGTGCCTTGGGAGCGACCGGGAGGCACCGTGCTGTCGCGTCTCTGGGCGACGGCCAAGCTGGGGACGTTGTCGCCCGCTCCGTTCTTCTCGGCCTTGCCCCCCGGCGGCTTGCTGTCGCCGTTGCTGTTCGGCGTGTTGGCAGAAACGCTGGCCGCGCTCGGGCTGTGCGCGACGGTCGGGGGCGTGGCCCTGCTCATCCTGCCCGCCATCGGCGGAGAGCTGCTGCGTAACCCGGAGCTGCGGAGCATCGTGCTGCGCGCGGCGGCTTGGGGCATACCCGGCTTGGCGAGCGCGATGGTGCTGCTCCACGCGGCCCACGGGGTGGCGCTGGACGCTGCCGCCCGCAAAGAAGGCTCCCGGCAAATCGGTCGTGGCCTTCGTTTTGGGCTCTATGCCTGCGGTTGGGATTTGGTGACGTTGCCGCTCGGCTTGCTGCTGCTCTCGGCGACGGATGGGCCCGTTTCCGCGCTACGCCATTCGGCGCGCGGTCTCACGGCGCCGAACAGCGCGGCTCTGGCCTACTTGGCGCACGTGCATCACTTCGAGCGCGACGTGGCGACGCGCGTCTCGCGGCGCGCGGTCGGCATCGTGTTCGTGCCGCTGTTGGCGCTGATCGTGCTCGGCTTCGGGCTCGGGCTGTGGTGGGCGGCGCACTGAACGCCGCCGCGCGCCTCAGAACATGGCGCCCAGCTCGAACGACAACGTGTACTGGCGATCTTCGTCTTTGAGCGCCTTCTTGTCGGCGTCGTTGTTCTGCGCGTCCGCAGGCGGCACGGCATCGATCAAGAATTGCCCGCCGACCATCACCATCTCGTAGCGATAGTTCAGGCCGAAGATCAGCCGATGCCGCTCGAGCCGAGCCGGCTTGAACACCACGTTGTTGTTGAAGTCGAGCGGCGAGCCACCCTTGCAAACGGGCTGGCCGTTGTCTTGAACCTTGCCCGCACCCGGGTCGGAATTGCCGGGCACGTTTTGGCCGGCGTAGTTGCAGTAGCGCAAGGCGTCCGTGCCTGGCGTCAGGTCAACCAGGCCCGAGTCACCGAAGATCCACAGGTATTGGTAGCCGACGTACGGCGTCAAAACCGAGGAGTCCTGAATTGGCAGAGGTTTACTGATCTGCGCGTCGAGCGCGGCCACGGTGAGCTGAAACTGCGGCGTACCGGTGATGGTGCGCACGCCGCCGCCGACCGCGACGTCGGGCAAGATACCGCCGACACCAGTGCGAAAGCCTTCCAACAAGCTGAGTCGCACGTCCGAGCCGCCGGAAATAATGCTGGTTTTCGGCATGAAGCCGACGATGCCGGTGATCTCCAGACCGAAGCCAAAGCTCTTACGAAACTTCAGCGAATAGAGCTGGAGCAGAGACTGCGGCGAGCTGTTGTAGGTCGACGAAGAGCCGTTGGAGGGATCGACCGCGCCTTGGGTGCCGTATTTCCAATAGTACTTGCCGCTCGAGATGCTGGTGTAGTCCGACTCGAGCGAAAGGTGGAACCCACCGTAGCCAGTGGTGCGCGCCGAGTGCATGGCCGTGGGCGCGAGAGCGAACGCGTACTGGCTGATCAAGCGCTTGAAGGCCGTGTGATCGGGCACGCAGGCGTTGCTGACCGTTGCCCCCGAAGGGTCGTTCGCCCATTCGCCACCCGGGTGGCAGGCCGAGCTCGGCTTCTGGGTGAGAGGGTCGATGGTCAGACGCTCGAGCGCCGGATCCATGGGCTCCGCGCTCGCTCCAGCGCTGACGCAGGCGACTAGGGTTGCAGCGACAAAGGCAGCTAAGCGTACGCGCATCTGGCGGTCCGTCGGGCGAGGCTACTTGCCGCCCCCGATCCACGTCAAGCAAGCTGTCTTGCGGGAGCTTCGGCGTTCTCCAACCCTAGGTCGATCGAGGCGCGCCTCTGTCAAGTTCGGCTCATTCTGGCATGTTGGCCCCGAGAGACGCGTGTGGGAGCTTCCCGCTGGCCGACATGACCCACGAGCAAAATCCCGAAAAACCCGAGCCCGAGCTGAGGCTCCGCTCGCAGCCGGTGGAGCGACCATTCCACGTCGTGCTCGTGGAGCCCGAGATCCCCCCCAACACCGGCAACGTCGCGCGACTGTGCGCCGCGACGCGCGCGCCGTTGCACCTGGTAGGCAAGCTCGGCTTTCGAATCGACGAGCACGCGGTGCGGCGCGCTGGCCTCGACTACTGGCATCTCGTGGACGTAAAGACGCACGAGACGTTGGCCGACGCCGAGCGCGCCATCGACGCCGAGCGCCCGTTCGGCCGTGTTCCGCGCCGCTACTTCTTCAGCGGACACGCGACGCGCAGCTACCTGGACGTGAAGTTCGAGCTGGGCGACGTGTTGATCTTCGGCAAAGAGAGCGTGGGTTTGCCCGACCAGTTGCTGCAAGAGCGTGCGGGCGAAGTCGTCGGTATTCCCATGTCTGGCCTGGTTCGCTCGCACAACCTTGCCAACTCGGTGGCCATCGCGCTGTACGAAGCGCTACGCCAAACCGGCGTGCTCGACGTGACGTTGCGCGGCGCCTAGCGAACGCTGACGGTGGGTTCGGCGGCGCGAAAATCGGCGTGAACGCTGCGAGAGGCGCCGGGCGAAAGCTCCACCTGCGCGACGACCGGCGCGCCAAACGTCGGCGAACGGAAGGTGACCGAGTAAGGCCCAGGCGGCAGCCTCAAGCTCGACACGGGCGTGAGGTGGGTCTGCGAAACGTGCGCGCCCACCACCGTCACCGTTGCCGGCGGATCGGCGGTCAAGCGGAGCTGCGCGGCACCGGTAACGTCCACCGCGGCGGCCCCCGACGACGACGCGGAAGGGGAGCTTGCAAGCGGCGTTGCAGCTCTGGCCGCGCTGGAGCGCGGCGATGACGATGACGACGACCTCACCGCGTCGCGCGCGCTTGCGGAGGGCGCGACTTCTACGCCAGCCGGAAGCGCGCTCACGATGCCCGCCGCAGCTGCGGGCGGAGGCGCGAGCGGGCGCGCCTCGACATCGGTCGACGCGCGCAACGGGGTGGGGGTGCCCGCGCCACGGCGCAACCCAACCCAGCTCACGACAGCCACCAGCGCGGCCGCCGAAACCGCCGCCAACCAGGGAAATGACCTCGGAATTGCGACGGCAGGGGCGCTCGAGCGAGGCATGGCGCGGGTTCCGGGCTCCTCGGTTTCGACGACGGACGGTGGGCTCGACGGCTCGGAGGCTCCATCTTCGTTTGCCGGCGGCGGGACGCTGGCAAGCTTGCGCGTCCATTCGACCAGATCGTCCCTGGCCGCGAACGTGCGGGTGATGGGCGCGCCAGCAGCCGGCGTCGCGGGAGCGAGCGACGACATGGGTGGCGTCGCGGGCGTCTGCGGCGCCCCCGGCGGACGACTGGAAAACAACGCGCGAGGCGAGGCAGCGGGCGTGAGCGGCCCGCTGCTGTCACCGGGCACCCACGGAGCGGAGCTACGACTGCGGCGGCGCGCCCGGCGCACGCGCGCGCCAAGCCGCTTGGCTACGTCGCCGCTGTCGAATTGCCGCGAAAATTCGCGCAACTTGCGCGCGAGCGCTTCGGCTTCTTGCGGCCGGTCGGCGGCGCGCAGCGCGACGGCTTGGGCGATGACGGACGCTATGGGCGCAAGCTCCGGGTGCTCTTCCGCCAGCGAGGGCAGCGGGTCCTTCAGCGCGGCAGCGCTGGCTTCGAAACTGCCGCGCCGAAAGGGCGGACGCCCCGTCCAGGCTTCGATCAACAATGCCCCGACGGCGAAGACGTCGGTCGCGGGCGTAAGGCGCTCACCGCGAATCTGCTCGGGCGGCATGTGGCCAGGCGAGCCGAACACCTCCACTCGCTCGGTGCTGAGCGCGCTCGTCACCGGCGCTGCGATCCCGAAATCGATCAGCCGTATCGCGCCTTCCTCGTCCAAGAGCACGTTGCGAGGCGTGACGTCGCGATGAACGATGTTGCCGCGACGATGCGCGTAGTCGAGAGCACGGCAAATTTCGATGCCGACTTGCGCGCCCTCGGCGGCGTCGAGCGGGCCGGTGTCGGTCAAAATCTCGGTCAGCGTGAGGCCTTCGCACAGCTCCATCGCGATGTAGTAGGTCCCCTGCTCCACCCCCAGCTCGTAGACCGGTACGATGTTCGGGTGACTCAGCTCGACCGCGATTTTCGCCTCTTCCACGAAGCGCTTCACGAACGCTTCGTCGAGCGAGAGCTCCGGCCGGATCTGTTTGACGACGAGGCGCTTTTCGAAGCCGACGGCGCCGCGTAGAGTGGCCAGGTAAACGCGGGCCATGCCACCCGAGGCCAGCTCGCGCTCCAGCACGTACTTGCCGAAGATCTGAGGGAACATCAGCGCGTTCGGACGTCTCCAGCGTAGCCTACTCGTCGCGGCCGTGCCGTGCCATTTGGCCTGCACGGAACAGAGCGCGCCCCAGGCACTGCCGCTCCGCGTGCACACCTTGCCCGGCTGCGAGCTTCCGACCGACCTTTCGCGGGGGACCGTGGAGCTGCTGGCGCTGGGCGATTTCGAGGCCAGCAACCAGTCGGCAGAAGTTCTCCGACTCGACGCGCGGGGCCAGGCCTTGAAGTTTCCGGTGGCGACGCGAGCGGTGGAAGCGCATGTGGGCAAAAGCGCGCAAGCCTTCGCCGGCTATGGTGAGCGGCGCGGAAATAGCCTGGACCTCGTGCTTTGGCCCGACCAAGCCACGTGCGAAGCGTGGCGACCAACGGGGACCCAGGCCTATCCAGGGCGACACGGCGGCCAAGCTTTGGCCTTCGACGCCGACGCGGGATTGGTGTTCGCGGCCGGTGGCAACGACCCGCTGGTCAGCGATGCGATCGTGGGCGCCTTGTCCTTCGACGTCTCGACCGGAGCCATCACCACCGTCGACACTTCGGATGAGGGTGCGCTCGCGCAGCCGCGTGCCTTCGCCACCGCAACGCCGTTCGGCAAACGGTTTCTAGTCGCGGGCGGTGAAGTACCGGTGTTCGGCGTACCAGACCGCGACCTTTTGCCCAACGCCAGCGCCGAGGTGTTCGATCCGAAGCTAGGTCGGTTTGCGACCGAAACCATCGCGCTCCACAGCGCGCGCACTCACCACGCCGCGGTCACCCTCGTCGACGGCCGCACCCTGCTGGTGGGCGGCCGCAGCAAAGTAGGCGACACCAGTATCGCCCAATACCAGCTGGAAATCGTCGATCCCGCGAGCATGCGCGCCAGCGTCGGCGATGCCATCGCGCCGCGCATCGACCCGCAAGCGCTACGGCTCAGTGACGGCCGTGTGTTCGTCGGCGGCGGCGTGGGGCTGGACGGCGCGCTCACCGAGCCAGCCGGTGAATGGTTGACCGCGCTGGGGCGCCCGGACGAGACGCGCCTGAGCCGCAACGTCGCGCTCCGCTTCGATCGCGCGTTCGTGGCGACGACGGGCGGCGGCGTGCTCGCCGTCGGGGGCTGTGAGGATCGACCCGCGAGCTCCGCCGAAGACGCAGCGAGGTGCGCCGAGCAGTGCCGCTACGGCTGCCCGCCGCTCGACGACGAGTACGACGCGTGGTGGATAGCGCCGGACGGCAGCGCGAGCGCGGTGTCGCTGGAGGGCATCGTCGCGCCTCGTCCGGTGCTGCTTCCGGGCAGCGATGGCAGCCCCTGGCTGGTGGCGGCCAGCGCCGAAGATCCCACCATTCCGCGACTTTTCCGGTTCAATCCGTGGGCGGAGCGCTTCGGGCCGGCAAACGTGCCCGATGGCCTACGACTTCCGAAACCGGGCGGGCCTCGCCCGCTGATGGTGGACCCTGACGCCTTCGTTTGGATCGACGACGACGATTCGGGAGGCGCGCTGCTCGGCTTGCGGCTCGGAACGCGCAACCGCTACACGCAAGACCTGGCCCTGGTGCTGCTGTCCGATCCGTTCGAGGCGCGCCCGCAGCACTTGGTGCCCGAGGCTCCGCTCCGCAACGGCGTGAGCTACGACGGCAAGCTGCGCTTCAGCGGCAACACGGCAGGCGCCGACGGCGTGACCGTTCGCGTCGCCGACACCGACTACGCCGACGTCACGATCCAGCTCCACGTCAGCGAAGGCGTTCCCCCGCAAGTCCTGCTCGGCGCGACGCCGCTCGGCGGCGCCGAATGCCCTTGGCCGACGGGTGACGCACGAGGCGGCGACTTCGATCTACCCACGATCGCCCGCCACGGGGGGCGAGCAGTGCTGCTTTTTCAAGGCAAAAGCCGCTCTTGCCCGGTCGAAACGGGCCGGCTCGAGCTCGGGCTGCGCGGCGGCGACGGTCCGTCCGTCGTCGAGCAGTTGGACGTGCTGCGCGTGGTCGAGCCGGGTTAGCTACGGCTTCTTGAACAGCTTGTTCAGCAGGCTGGGTTTGCCGGGCGGCGTCGAGGTCTTGGCGGGCGGGCTGGTCTTCCGGCCCCCCTGAGAGTCAGGACCTGCGGGCTGGCTGGACGGGTGCCCCGGTGGATCGCTGGGCTTGTTGCCGCGACGCATGGCGTAGAGCCGCACCTCACGATGCGCGTCGGTGTGGCGCGGATCGCGCTCGACGATGAAGCGAAAGTCGTGCAGCGCTTCGCGCATGCGGCCGAGGCGCTTGAGCAGCTGGCCGCGGTACCAGCGCACACGCAGATTGTTGGGCTCGGCTTTGGCAGCTTTCTCGAGCATCACGGCCAAGTCGATCAGATTCGCTTCGGGATTTTGAGCCTGAATCCACACGTAAAGCGCGACGTGGTCGGCTTGCGATGGATCGTTCTGGAACGCAACCAGCGCTTCTTTTTCGGCCAAGGCCAGGTTGCCGCGCTTGAGCAGCACCTCCGCTTTTTGAAATGCGTTGGTCGCCTTCAACACCTTCTGCACTTGCTCGGCTTCGTCGGCACCGTCCCCGGCCACCAGCGACTCGTCGTAGGCCTTGCGCGTAGAAGGGTCGGACAACACCTGGCTGGCTTCGCTCACGCGCGAGAAGACGCGGGACGCCTGATCTTTCAGATCGGCTACCTCCGGGCGCAAGCGGTCGGGGTGCCACTTCTTGGCCAACGCGAAGAAGGCGTTCTGGATCACCGAGGGAGAGGCGTCGGCGGGCACGCCCAGCACCTGGTAGTGCGTGCCCGCCAAGCGCGCCGACAGTGCCTGAAGCTCAAGCCGCAGCTCGGCGGTGCCCAAAAACTGCGCGCCGCTTTGGCCGCTGGGCGCGAGCGAAGTGCCAGGCGAAGCCGGAATCGGCGAGGAAACGTGCCGTTCTGGCGGCGGCGAGGGTGCCGGCGCGGGCACCGAAGAGACGCCGGGCGGCAGCGAAATCACCGGAGGGGTCGAGGAAGGAGCGGGCGCTATCGGCGTCATCGTGCGGTGTGGCGACGACGGGCGCATCGACGGCACCACGTGCTCCACGTCCGGGATGGAGCCGCGGCTCGACGACACCGGGGCGCGCGTCTTCTCGACATCGGGAATGCTGGCGCGACCCGCCGGCACCGCCACCGGAATGCGCGAGGACGACGGCGCCTCGTCCACCCCAACTGGCTCCGCACCCGGCACACCGAGCTCGAGCTGTCGCAAGATGACCAGCACGTAGACCAGCCGCTTCACGTCGTCGGGCGCGGCCAGCCCCGAGGCAATCAACGACGACAGCGGCTGCGGCTTCGCTCTCAGCACGTCGATCAGCGCCTGCTCCGAAGACTCGAAGCGGAAGCGCCGAATCGGCGCGTCCACGTGCAGCTCGATCGCCCGCTGGCCGAGTCGGCCGGTAACGGCCTCGATTTCGGCCGCGCTGGCGTGGCGGCGCAGGCCACGCCAAATCAACGCCAGTGGTCGGGTGCGCAAGCCTTCGGGCGCGCCCCAACGCTCCAGCAGGTTTACTTGGTCGTAGTAGCCGTAGGCGGTGCCCGGCCCCAGCTTGAACAGCCACAGCACTTGCCGCGCCAGCTGCTCGCGCAAGGCGTCGCGCAGCACCCGCAGCTCGATAGCACCGGTCTCCAACAAGACTTGGCCGTGCAAGCGACGCTCACGCAACGCGCCCTGCAACGTTCGCTCATAAACCTCGCGGGTGATGGCGCGCTGTTCCACCAGCACCTGGCCCAAGTACGTGACGGGCGTCGCCGTCTTCACCTTGGCCGGCGCGCCCGTCTCGAACCAGATGGCGTGCTTGTCTCCGTTCGGCTCCTCCAGCACCAGGCTGCCGGTCAGGCCGCGGTCGAGCAGATACACCAGCAGGTGGCCGAAGGGGGTGGCCTGGAGGGTGCCGGTGGCGGTGGCTTCGAGACTCATCGAAAGGCGACGCGAGGCTGGCTGCGGAAGGCAACGAACGTCAGCCGCGGCCCACGCCCAGTGCCAGTTGGAGCATAGCTTGGGGTCGGGCGCCCAGGGGCCCAGAATCCTATTCGAGCCGGATTCTCCTGCCACTGGAGCACGGCGCTCTGCGGAGGCGAGCGGCCCAATGCTAGGTTTCGCGGCCATGCCCCGCGCCCAAATCTTAGTGGTGGACGACGAGCCCTCCATTCTCGCCACCTTGAAGAAAGTCCTATCCCTCGAGGGTTACGGCGTGGAGGTAGCCGGTGGGGTCGCGGTCGCCGAGAGCAAGCTCGCAAAACAGAGCTACGACGTGGTGCTGCTGGATGTCGCGCTGCCGGACGGCGACGGGTTGTCGCTGCTGTCCAAGCTGATGTCGGGCGGCCTGGAGGCCCAAGTCATCATGATGAGCGGGCACGCGACCATCGACGCTGCGGTGCAGGCCACGCGCTTGGGCGCCCTCGATTTCTTGGAGAAGCCGCTCTCGACCGACCGGCTGCTCGTCGTCCTCGACAACGCCTTGAGGCTGACGCGCGCCGAAGCCGAGGCGCAAGAGCTCCGGCGCGAGGCCGGCCTGGGGGACGAGCTGATCGGCGAAAGCCGACCCATGCTCGCGCTGCGCGAACAGGTGCTGAGGGCCGCCAAGTCCAACGCCAGCGTGCTCGTCATCGGCGAGCGCGGTACCGGCAAAGAGCTGATTGCGCGGGCGATTCACCGCGCTTCGCCGCGCGCCAAGGGCCCACTGGAACGCCTGAACTGCGCGGCCGTACCCGCCGAGTTGATCGAGAGCGAGCTGTTCGGGCACGAAGCGGGCGCCTTTACGGGCGCGACCAAGCAGCGCCGTGGCAAATTCGAGCGCGCGGGCGGCGGCACTCTATTTTTGGACGAGGTCGGCGACATGCCGCTGCCGATGCAGGCCAAGCTGCTGCGCGTCCTGCAAGAGCGCGAAATCGAACGGGTGGGCGGCAGCGAGACTTTCAAGGTCGACGTGCGCGTGGTGGCAGCGACCAACAAAGACCTGCGAGCGGCGGCGGCGGCCGGCACCTTCCGCGCCGATCTCTACGATCGCCTCAACGTGCTGCCGCTGGACTTGCCGCCGTTGCGCGCGCGGCGTGACGACGTCCCGGTGCTGGCAGCCGCCTTTTTGAAGGGCGCGCGACTGGCCAACGGGCGGCCCGGGCTTTCGTTGAGCGAGGGCGCGCTCAAGGCCCTGACCGCCCATTCGTTCCCGGGCAACGTGCGCGAGCTGCGCAACGTCATCGAGCGCATCGTCATTTTGAACCCGGATGACGACGTCACCGAGAGCGACGTGCGGCGCGCCATCGGTATGGCCGACGCACCGCAAAGCGCGGGGCTCTACCGCCCGGGTATTCCGTTCCGCGTCTTGGCCGAAGAAGCCGAGCGCACCATCTTGGAAGAAGCGCTGTCACACCACGGCGGTCAGATGGCAGCGACGGCGCGCGCGCTCGGCCTCGAGCGCAGCCACTTGTACAAAAAGGCAAAGGCGCTCGGGCTACGTGGCGACGCTGACGGCAACGCTGACGACTAGCTGCGGCTACTCGGACGGCGGAGCCGAAGCTTTCAGCTCCTGCGCTCGTTTGCGAGACTTAGCGGCGTCGCGAGCACGCCCGAGCGAGCCGTAAAGCTCCGCCAAACGGTTGTGCGCTTCCGCCAAATCCAGCGGCTCGGCCGGGGAAAGCGTCGCGCTTTCCAGCTCGAAAACGGCTCGTTCCTTGTTGCCGGTTTGGGCCAGCGCCTCCCCGAACAAGCGATGTGTCGTGAAGCCCTCGGTATCGGCGTAAATCGCGACTTCACCGACTTTCACCGCTTCGTCCCAACCCTTCTTGGCGACCAGCAGGCTCAGCAATCGGCGGTACACCTTGTTCTCATGCTGCTCCAGCTCGCCCAAGCGCCGCAGAGCAGCGAGCTCGGCGTCGTCGTCGGCACGCGTGTGCGCCATCTCCGCCAGCAAGTATTGAGGCGTGGCCGAGAGCGGATCGAAGCTGGCAGCCTTCTCGAGCGCGGTGCGCGCGGCGGGGTCGTCACCAGCAGCCGCTAGCAGCTTGCCCAGCAACAGGCGCACCGCGTAGCCGTCTTGCTTGGCTTCGATCATTTTGCCCAGCATCGCGATCGACTTTTCGGGGTGCTCATGCTGATCCAGCTCGGCACGTAAAAAACGGGCATCGGCGTTGCTCGGCTCGAGCTTTTCGACTTGAGCCAGCAGCTGCTCGGCGTGGTCGGCCTCGCCCTCGCGCAACAGCGAAAGCGCATAGCGCAGCTGTTTTTTGACGTCTTTGGGCGCGGCTTTGGCTTCTTTGCCCAGCCGTTCGGCGCGACCCTTGCGCTGCAACGGCATGAACTGCGTCGCGAAGCGCGACAGCTTCTGGTCGGCGAATTGTCGAAACTCGCGGTCGAGCTCGGTCGATTTCTTGCCGAGCACGCCTTCCATGACCTGCTCGCTGCTCTTACCCGCGCCCCACTGGCGCAGCATCTCGGCCAGCTTGTCGTGACCGTAATGGTTGGCCAGCATCACCAAGATCTGGCTCGAAGCGTAGTAAGCGGTGCCGACGTCCTCCAGCTCTTCGGCACGCGTGAAAGCACGGCTCATGTTGCCGAGCGCCGGCAAGCGCTCGCCGCGCACGGCTTCGAACAGCTCCTGATCGTTCTCGCGTACCCACTCGGGCCGAGCGATGATGGTCTCGTATTCGGCCAAGCCTTCGGTGAACCAGCGCGGGACGCGGCTCTTCGACATTTGAATGTGAAAGACGTGGCTGAGCTCGTGCCACAGCGTCATGCCCAGGTTGAACGATTCGTTGGCGGGGCTCATCGCGGCCAGGGTTTTGCCGAAACAAACGCCCTGAATCGCGATTTGGGGCAGGCCGCTGGTGCGGATGCCGAAGTTCTCGCGCTCCGCGTAGAGCTCGACGCCGACGGGCGTGAGCGGCGTGAAGCCGTAGCTCTTCTGCATCGTGTCGAAAGCGCGATCGAGCAGCGCGGGCACGTAGCGCTCGAGCAGATCCTTCTCGGTGGTCTTGTAGCGGATGGCAAAGCGCGGGTGACTCACGGTCACGTACTCTTTGGCTATCACCCCCTCGTACATTTCGAGCGTGTTGTAAACGCGCACGTTGTACGGATCCATGCGGAAGCTGCGACCGAGCGCGCTCACGCCGTCGGTGTCGTTGCCTGAGCGGATCAAGTTGAAGCCCAGCTCACCCTCGGCCTTGGCGTCCTTGGCGTCGAGCGCCACCGCCTCTTTCATCAAGCTCACGATCTCGTCGTAGCGATGCTCCCAATCCGCAAAGTCTCCGACGATGGAGTAGAGCCGCGTGTACTCGGGATTGAGCCGCAAAATGGCGGCTTTTTGCTGCTCGAAGCCGCGCGGATCTTCAGCCAAAAAGCGCACCACCGCGCGCATGCTCAATAGCGGCAAATCGCGCAGATTACCGCGCAAGCCTTCGCTCACGTAGCGATCGGCGGCGGGCAGGTCTTGATCGCGCACCGCGATGCCCGCCAGCACGAAGTAGGCGTGGGTGAGCTTCGGGTTTTGCGCGAGCGCCACCCGCGCCAGCCGTTCCGCTTCGTCGAAGTCGAGCGCTTGGGCCAAGCGCACCTCGGCCAACAGCATGTTCGCTTCCGGGTGTTGCGGCGCAATCTGCAAGGCCTCGGTCAGCACCTCTTCAGCGTGACCCGGGTCGTACTTCTCCAGGTACAACTCCGCGCGATACAGCAAGGTCCGCACGCTGCCGGGCTCGGCTCGCTCGGCTTGATCGAAGGCGTCGTTGGCGTCCTTCGGGCTGCGCAGCAGGTGCGCGGCGCGCCCGACGCGCATCATGCCCGGGCCGTCGGTCTCCGGAATGCGATCGGCGTTGTAGTCCTCGATCAGGCTCATCAACAGCGGCTCGGCGTCCTTGCGCCGGCCCAGCTCGAGCAGCAGCTCACCCGACAAGAGCCGCGCCTCGGGCCCGGCAGAGGCGGCGGGCCGCACCCGCAGCAGGTCCAACGCCGCGGTCACCTCACCCGACGCGCGCAGCGCCCGCGCCTGCGCCACCACCGACGCTTCCGCGTCGGCCCCTGCACCGGCCGCCTGCTTGGCGCGCTCGATGGCGTCGGTATAACGCCCCGTGGTCAGCAGTAGCTCGGAGAGGCCGAGCAGCGCCGCGCCCTTCTTCGAACCGCCCAACGCGGCCGTAAGATCGGCCTCGGCGTCGGCGTAGCGGCTTTGCCCAAGGCGGGTCATGCCTCGCGCCAGGCGCGCGTCCGGCGTGAGCTCGCGCTCACTGCCCGCGGCTGGCGGCGGAGGGGGCGCGGGCTTGACCAAAGCGGCCGAGCCGCAACCGGTCAGCAGGCAAACACTACCGATCAGGAGCGTGCGCATCGGCTGCATCATGTCCGACACGGCG
This sequence comes from Myxococcales bacterium, assembly GCA_040348565.1. Classification (GTDB taxonomy): domain Bacteria; phylum Myxococcota_A; class Polyangia; order Polyangiales; family Polyangiaceae; genus PMG-095. The sequence continues at coordinate 36,152 of JBEQSW010000600.1, forward strand.
GAGCGCGGCTAGCTTGGGAAAAGCTTCACGCTGGCGCCGGGCACGGGCGCCAAGCGCTGGGCCGCACTGCCGTCGCGCACCGCCACCTCGATCGTGCCGAACGAGCCGACCAGGGCCACCAGCTCCCCGGGCGCGGCGTCGGCAAAGGTACGCACGCTGCGCAGGGTCTGGCCGGCGATCTGCAGGCGAAACGGCAGCTCGCTCGCGGCCAGCACCTCGGAGGCGCGCAGCGAGGTCAGCAAATTGCCGAAATGGTCGACGGTGAGCACGTTGCCTACGAAGCCGTCCGCCTCGCTCACGACACCGGGGATCGGGCTCGGCACCTGCAAGTGCGCGAGCGGCCCCACGTCGGCGAATGCAAGCTGGCGCGCCGCCAGCCGCCCCGCGATGACCGCAAACACGTCGCGCCCGTGAAAGGTGTTGCTCGCGCCCGTCAAGCCGTGACGCTCTGGCTCGATGGCGCGCACCTCCACGTGCGGCGCGTGCAACGTCACCTCGGCCAAGAGCCCGTTGTCGGGCCCGACGAAGAATTGCCGCTCGGCCGCCACCACCACCGCCGCGCGCGCCGAGCCGACGCCGGGATCGACCACCGCGCAGTGCACGCTTCCTTGCGGAAAGTAGCGATAGCTGCGCTCCAGCCAAAACGCGCCTTCGACGACAGCGCCGTGCCGGATGCCATGGCCGAGGTCGATGACCCGCAGCTCCGGGTCGATGCCGAACAGCACGCCCTTCATCACGCCTACGAATGGATCTCCGAGCCCGAAGTCCGTAAGCAGCGTGACCAAGCCGCACGGCGCTTGCATCAGTCGCTCGGCTCCGGGCGCCAGCGAGTGATGCGACGCGGCCAACGACCTTCGCTCTGGCTCGTGCGCAGGGCGGCCTTCAGCGCGGCACGCGCGTCGGCCATGAGCCACTCGGGCGGCTCACCGGCGGCGTCGCTCGTCCAGGCGCCGAACTCCACTTGCTTGGCGCCAGCGCTGGCCCCGACCTGCACCCGGGAGTGAAAGTTGGCGCTCGCCGTTTGCAGGTGCGCTTCGTACTCGGCCGAGCCCGGCGACTCGGGCGTCGTCGCGCCCAGCCGTAGCTCGATTTTTCCGCCATTCTTCGGAGTCATGACAGGGAGGTCTCGCGGGTGGCTCGAGGTCCTGGGCAGCTTGGATCATCAGGGCCGCCGCGGCCCATTTCGGGGGCCGGGCGCGGCCAAGTCTCGGGAATGACTCGGAACACGGGCGGAGCATAGCCGGGGGCGCGCTTTCGGCGATTAGCCAAACAATGTCCGACCTTTACAACATTCACTGTTTTTCCGTTCAGTGGCCTGATATCGGCGATCCATGGCTCGCCCCACCGCCCTCCCGCCTTCGTCCCACCTCATCCCCCTCGACCCCGCACCCATGAAGCTGCTCGTCACTCCGAGCGGCTACCGAGTGGCCTGTTACGCCGTCGCTCTCGACCAATTCCCGGTCGATTTCTTCGCCGACCCAGACGGCGGCTGGACCTACGAAGGCCTGGCCGAGGCCGCCGGCTTCGCGCTCGAAGACGGCGTCGCGATCGGCGTTCTTTCGCGG
>JBEQSW010000615.1:0-9754 GCA_040348565.1 Myxococcales bacterium
TCAGGCACGGGCCCGGCATAAATCGTCACCTTTTCCGGGGCCACGGTGGCACCCAGCTGCGACCCTTGGCTGCCCGAAACGTCGTTGCCGGTGGCGTCGCAGGTGAACGGTATGTTCGATGGGTTGCGGGAGATGACGTGAAGCGCGGTGACGATCAGGTTCGGTGCGAGCACCGAGCCGCTGCCGGCCTTCGCGACTGGCGAACCGCCCAAGTTGGCGATCTCCGCCGTGACGTACACGACTCCCGCGTGGTCGTTGCCGGTCTGGGTGCCGCCGATGACACCTTGCTTCTGCTCGGCGACCGGCTCAGGTGCGCCGCAGCCGAACAGCGTCGCGCTCACCACTAAGCAACCGAGGCCGTGCCTCAGAAGTTGGTGATGCATGGCAGAGGCTTGTCTTCCAACATGTTGCTCGTGGGATCGTAGCGCAGCACGTCGCGGTCGGGGCCCAAGGGGAACGTCGCTTCGGTCGTAGTGCCGGCGTCGTTGAGGCAATACACGCTGCCGACTCCCTTGCGCGTACCGCGCGCCACGTTCCAGTCCGGTTCGCCGAGCGTGAGGCGAAGGCCGATGTCCTCGTCGTTGTCGAGCGCGGTCAGGATGCTCGAGATGGCCATGGGCCCGACGTTGTAGGAGGCACCTTTGACCAGCCGCTGCATACCGGTGGCGAGATCGCGTCCTCGCAGCGAAGGCACCTCGCCGGCAGCCGCCGCCGAATAAATCAACAGGTAGGCCGCGTCATACACACTCTCGGAGCCGAGCACGACGGACGGGTCGGAGAGATCGCCGCTGGCGGCGATCAAGCGATCTTCGTATTGACCCAGGAGCTGCGCGTCCGGAGCGGAGGCGTAGGCGACACCGACCATGCGGTTGAAAAATGATTTCCAACCGCCGGCGGTTTCGTTGCGCTTGGCGGCGTACAGCGACCAGGTTTCGGGCGCCATGGTCGAGCCCAGCACGTAAAACGGGCGTTGCTGTTGGCTGGTCTTGCTGGACCAGGTGGTGCCGTTTTCGAGTAGGGGGAAGACGCCTTCGATGAACTCGGAGCCGGCCAGCGCCACGATGATGTTCGGGGCGAAGTCGAACAGGTTGGCGGCCAGCGTCGCCACGTCGGGGCTGTCACTGAGCAACGCGGAGTCGACTGAGAAAGGTTTGACTTGGAAGTCGGCGAGCTCCGGCAGCTCGAGCAGGGCGTCGCGCACGTCCGTCTCGCTCGCCACGTTGGCGGCCACGACCGCGACGCGCAGCGGGGCGCCGGCGCTGGGCAGCTTCAGGTAGGTTTCGTCGCGGCGGAGGTACGTTTCCGTTCGCTTGAGCAGCGGACCGAACGCCGGGGCCAGATCGGTGGTGGCGCCCAGCATATGCCAGAGACGTCCGTCGTCGTTGAGCGCGGCCAGCTCGCTGTCCTGCTCGTAGGGGCTGATGACGAAGGTGCCAGCGGCGTCGAGCTTCTGCGAAAACACCGCCTGCAGGTTCTTGGCCTGCAACCCCGAGACGATTCCCGGGACGTGGAGCGTATCGACCAGGTGCTCGAGACTGGGAGTGAAGGCGTCGATGGTGCCGGGCGGGTTGTCGGGGAAAGACGAGTTGCACACCACGAAGGCCAGGGTGCGGCGGGTGCCGTTGGGGCCACCGCGCAGACCGGTCACTTTGGACGTGAACTCACTGACCACGAGATCGAGATTGCGGGTGACGATCGAACGGCTGACACCGTCGGGCGCGAGCGCGTAGGCACCGAACACGATCGGCTCGGCCGCGCGCAGATTTTGAGCGCCGACCACCAGCGGGCATTCTTCGGTCAACAGCGAGACGCATTGCCCAGCCTGGCACACGAACGGCTGTCCGAAGTTGGCATCGATGCAGTCGCCGTTGTCAGCGCACTCGGCGACGCCTGGCGTGCCGGCAGCACCGCCGTCACCCGCTTCGGGTTTCGTCGGGCTGCCGCCATCGCTGGGATGAGTGCCGCCGCCGCCGCCGCCAGTGCCGCCGCTGGTCATGGCCATCGGGGCCACGCACACGCCGGCGCGGCACTCGGAATAGGCCGCGCCAAGCTTGCGACAATCATCCACGGTCGAGCACTGATCGGCGCTCAAATCGTAAAGCAGCGAGCAACCGGGTGCTGTTCCCAGCACCCCAAACCCGAGCCAGAAGCCCGCTGCCGTCAATCTCCGCCAAGTGCTCTGCATCTCAAGCCAGGAAACTTAGCACGCTTGCCACCATGTTTTCGAATCTACTGCGGGGGCCAGGTGGCAGGGCAGGCGTGGGGGTTTACGTCGTCGCCTACGTACTGCTCGCACGCAATGGCATCGTCGAGAAACGGGTAGCAGTTCGCGTTTCCATCGGCGCCGTAGCCGTCGACGCATTCGACACCGGCGAAAACGTCACCGCCTTCGAGCGCATCCACCTGGCATTGGTCGAAGGCGTCCCACTTGGCGTTGCAGGTGTCGCACGGGGGATCGGTCTGGAATGCCTCGCGGTCGGAGGTTGCGGTGGCCACGCAATCGGAGCAGTCCGTAGCGGGGTCGCAGTTGGCCGCGACCAGCGCGGAGCACTTCTTCTGAATCAGGGTGGCCGAGCCACAGGCGTAAACTAGCTCGGGCTCGCCCGCACCGCCGGCACCAGCAGCACCAGCAGCACCGCTAGCTCCCGCGGCTCCGCCCATGTCGACGTTGCCACCAGCGCCTGCGCTGTCTCCGCCCACGCCGGCCCCAGCCTCACTGGTACCGCCCATGCCGCCATCGGCGGCTCCGCCCGCTCCGGTGCCTGCGCTGGCTTTGCCTCCGCTATTGTTGCCGGCCTTGTTCGAGGAGCCGCCCGGAGACGAGCCACCCGTCTTGCTGCCGGAAGCACCTGCGCTGCCACCATTGTTGTTGTCGCTGCTGGAGTCGTCGTCACCGCATGCGCTGAGCGCAATGCTACCCGCGGCCAGCGCCAACACGAATACGTACTTCATTCGCTGTTTCATGATTTCCCTCACAAGCCAAAGCAGTCAGTGAATCACCACTCGACCGTGTTGTGCAACGGCGTATCAACCGTCCCGCTTTAGGCTTGCGGAGGAATCATGTAGGCCACTGTGGTTTTAGCTGCTCCAGCCGCGACAAAAAACCGCGAGCCGGCTCGGAAAGACCGAGCCGGCTCGAAGCGAGCGTAGGTTGTACGTCGTCTAGCGGCGAAGGCGAAGCTTAGAGGTAGCAGTACCGGTAGCTACCGGAGGCTTTGACGATGCCGGGGGAGAAGTCCAGCGCGCCGTACGGCTTCTTCTTGCAGCTGGCACCAATCGGGAAGATCGACGGGGTCGGGTCTTCGGTGCTGCGCCAGGTCTCGGCGGTGGGCGATTTCACGTCAACGCCGTAGACGGTGCCGCCGATTTGGCTCGGGGGCACGAAGTCGACGTTGAACGGGTCGACGTCGATGGTGCCGTTCGCCAGATCGATGCGCACGTCGAGCACGTCGTTGCCGCGCATATAGCCGAGCGTCACCAACTTCGCGCGGATGTCGGTCCAGTTGCCGCTGGTGACCGTGACCTTGTAGGTGTCAACGGCGCTACAGGTGGGCGCGCTGGTCGAAATCACGATCGAGCTGGCTTGATTGTCGAATGCGCCGAGGCTGGCGGCGTCTGCGGTTTGAACCACGCTCGTTCCGCCGAATTGGTCGTTTTGGTACAGCGTCACCTTCATGCCGGAGCGCACCTTGAGCGACGACAACTGGTCGTTGCCAATCTTCAGGTCCGCCATCCGGTAGTTACCGGTGCGCAAGCACTGCGACGTGCCGGTGAAGCTGGCGCCGGCATAGACGGTGGCGGCGCAGTTGGTGAGGGCCACGGTGTGAGGAAGCCCGGTGCGGGTCGGCGACTTGACCGTGGTGTAGGGCGCCGGCTCGGAAGGGTCCGAGATGTAGCCGATGTAGTCCTCGTTCTGCTTTTGAGCCGCAAAGCCGCTCATCAGCATCGAGCGAATCTGGTTCGGGCTCATGACGGCCTTGCTGTTCACGATCACGTCCTGATCGCCGTCCTGCGCGCCCAGGCCGGCCGTCACCGAGGGGCAGCCGCTGCGCCCGCGGCTCGCGCACAGCGAGTAACCCGCGGAGGAAATCTGCAGGCGATCACCGCTCGGAGCTACTTGCAGGTCCGTGGTGAACTCCCAACGCCCGAAGTCCTCGGCCGCGTCGTAGGCCAGGTGGGCGAGAAACGGCTTCCATTCGAGACCAGTCACGCTGCAGCTGACGACTTCTTGCTGCATGGCGCCGACGTCTTCGGGGGTGGCGCTGTTGACGCTGCACGCGCCCATCGCGACAGCAGTGAGGGCGAGGGCAGTTACCTTTTTAAACATCTTGTAGACTCCTTGGGTGTGCCGAGCGGGGCTCGGGTTCGTTACGCTCGGCCATCCGTTTTGCACGGCACATGCCAAACCTCTGACGGTGAGTCGCGTGAGAATCGAGCGGAAATGTTCCGGAAATCTCCGCTGTAGGTCGGGCGCGCAGAGCGTGTTCTTAACTCCGCGGGGTGCACCGACTTGTGCAATGTGCACAACCTGCACTGCGCTAGTTGTGCAGCGCTTGCTGTGCAACGAAGCGCCAGAGCACGACCAGCACCACTAGCAACACCAGCAACAGCACGACCTGGCGCGCAGGACGACCGCCCGGATTTACCGGGGTTTGGGCCGCGCGGGGCTGCGGAGCCGCCGAAGAGCCATCGGCCTTGACGGGCACGAAATCGACCAGCTCGGTGGCATCCGAAGCGCGTGGTCTGGTCGCGGGCAGGGCCGGGCGGGCCATGGGCAGCGTGACCGACGGCGCCTGACCGGGCTGGGTGGCGTTTGGGTCATCCAGCGGACGTGCCGCGGCTTGAGCCTTTTTCCCCACCCAAAGCCCGGGGGGGGCGTTGATCAAGCCGCTGCCGGCCGTCGGCGTTTCGCTGTCGTAGTCGTTCATCAGCTGGTTCACCAGCAGATCGGGCGCGACGCGGTTTTGCGACAACAGCGCGTCGTTGCGCGCGCGAACTTCGGGGCTGATGCGGTCTTTCACGCACTTGGCGACGTCGGTGGCGGTCACCAGCTTGCCGGTGCCGATCAGCCATTCTTCCAGCGCCACTTGCATGTCTTCGGCGGTGGCAAAGCGATCTGCCGGCGAAGGCGCGAGCGCCTTGACGATGATGGCCTGCAGCTCCTCGGGGTAATCCGGGCGCAGGGCGCGCGGCAATTTGTACTCGTTCAGCAGGATTTTGCGCAGCGCATCGGCGCCGTTGCCGAATGGTCGCGAGCCGAGCGTGGCCACGTACAGCACACAACCCATGGCGTACACGTCGGCACGGCGATCCACTTGGCTGCCCGAGATTTGCTCGGGGGGAATGTAGGCAAACTTGCCTTTCACCTCGCCGGTCTTCGTGCGCTCGTGCAGCTGGTAGCGCGCTTTGGCGATGCCGAAGTCGCTCACCTTGGCTTGCCCCTGCATCGACACCAAAATGTTGGGCGGCGAGATGTCACGGTGGACGACGCCGAGCGGGGCGCCGTCCGGACCGACCGTCTCGTGGGCGGCATGCAGGCCCGCGCAGGCGTCGGCGATGATGCGAGCCGCGATGCGCAAATCGAGGGCGACCAGCGCATCACCCTGGCGCAACAGCCCCGCGAGCGAGTCACCCGCCACCCATTCCATGGCCATGAACAGGCGATCACCGTGGCGGCCGAGCTCGTAGGTCTCGCACACGTTGGGGTGATGAATCGAGGAAGCGACGGTGGCTTCGTCGATGAACATGCGCGCGTAGTTCTCGTCGCCCGACATTTCACCGCGCACCAGCTTCAGCGCCACGGTTCGGGCAAAGCCAGCGCCGCTGGGCCGCGCCGTCCACACCTCGCCCATGCCGCCGCTCGCCAAGAGCGACGTCAGCTGATAGCGCCCGATGACGTCGCCCGGTGATAGCTGGTCGCCCGGGTCGGACGCCATGTGTGGCTTGGTCGTACTCCTCGTGACACTCATCGAACTATTGTGGGCAACAGAATTGGTCGTATGCGTTTAGTGGTAGCGCGGTCCCCGGTTAACCATGTCAGAATGAACTTTGGTCCCATGCGCCTGGCCAAACCTAAAGCTACGCGAAGATGCCATCGGAGGACTAGCGTTTGTGACTGAGCTCGGTCCCGCCTCGAAGATTGGCCGCTATCAGCTGGTCGCACCCATAGGTGCGGGCGGCATGGGGCGCGTTTGGGTGGCCCTAGACACGGCCGCGCCCTCGCTCCGGCTCGTGGCCGTCAAGACCACGCTGGCCGGCGCCGTCACCTCGCCCGAATTCTGGGCCATGTTGTCGGACGAGGCGTCGCTTGCCTCGCGCATCAATCACCAAAACGTGTGCGCCACGTACGAGTTGGGGGAAGAGGATGGCATCCACTTCTTGGTCATGGAGTGGTCGGACGGCGCTTCCTTGCGCGACGTGCTCGACGCTGCTCCCAACAAGCGCATCCCTTACGAGCTCGCGGCGTTCGTGGGCGCCAACGTCGCTGCAGGGTTGCACGCGGCGCACGAGCTGACGGACGACGACGGTCATCCGCTCGGTGTCGTGCACCGCGACGTGTCGCCGCAGAACGTGCTCGTGTCGATGCGCGGTCACGTTCGGCTGGCGGACTTCGGCGTCGCGAAGGCGCGCGGCCAACAACACAAAGCGACCGAGACCGGCGAGGTGAAGGGCAAGCTTTCGTACATGGCGCCCGAGCAGGTGACGTCGAAGGCGATCGATCGCCGCGCCGACGTGTTCGCGCTCGGTTGTGTGCTGTACGAAGCGTGCCTCGGTATCAGACCCTTCCATGGCGCCGACGCGCTGGCCACGATGTACAAAATCTTGGAAGCAGACCTGACGCCGCCGCGTGTGGTCGATCCCGCTTTCCCGGAAGCGCTCGAAGCCGTGCTGCTGAAGGCGCTGTCCAAAGACGTCAACGCGCGCTACGCCACCGCCGACGACCTGCGCGCCGCGCTGATGGACTACCTGTCGACCACTCGCCGCTTTTTTGCCGACAAGCACGTGGCTGAGTTGCTCGTCGGTGAGCTCGGAGACGGCCTGCGCGAGCGCAATCGGGCGATCTTGGCCACCGGTGAGCTGCTGCGCAAAGGCGAGACGGATCTGCGCCGCTTGCAAACACCGCGGCCGCCCGAGCCGACGCATACGCTCACCCCGGAGGGTGGTGTCGAGCGCAGCGTGACGCAGGCGTTGCAGGGGCAAGCGCCTCGCTCTCGCTTGCTTTGGGTAGCGGCCGGTGCGCTGCTCCTGGTCGGTGTGTTCGTTTCGCGCGGCGTGTGGAGCGGGCGCGACTCGAGCGCGCCGCCCACGGTGGTCAGTCAGCCCGCTGCTGTCGTCGTTGCCGCGGCGACGGCCTCGCCGCCGCTCACGCCGAACGTGACCGCCGCCCCCAGCGACACCGCCGTCGTCGCACCCGAGGCGTCCTCCGCCAAGCCCGAGGCGAGCGTGCGCAGCCCGGCCGTCGCACGCGGACGCCTGCCGGTGCGACCGCCCGTCGTGGAGGCGCCTGCTCCTACGTCCAAGCCATCCGGAAAGAAGCCGCGGCCGATCGATCGCGACAACCCCTTCGAGACGCCCTGAACCATGACCATGCTTCGCCTCGTCACCGCCCTGCCGTTGATCGCCTTGCTCGTCAGCCCCCGCGCGTTTGCAGAGGACGCGCGCACCGCGCCCAAAAGCGGAAGCGCAGCCAGTGGCGACGCTTCCGCCAAGCAAGAGGCGGCGCGCCGCTTCGAGCACGCCATCAAGCTGTACGAAGAGGCCGACTACACCTTGGCTCTGGCGGAGTTCGAGCGCGTGTACGAGCTCGTGCCTGACTACCGTGTCCTTTACAACATCGGGCAGGTCAGCATTCAGCTCGGTCGCTACGCGCGCGCGTTTCGTACGCTCAAAGAGTACGTGGCGCGCGGCGGCACCGAGCTTGCGCCCGACCGCGCCGCCGCCGTTCAGGCCGACTTGACGCAGCTAGCCGGAAAAATTGCGCGCATCGGCGTGCAGGTCGAGCAAGAGGGCGCGCAAATCAGCGTCGACGGGGTGGCGGTCGGACGCTCGCCGCTCGCGGAGCCGCTCGTCGTGGACGTCGGCGAGCATCGCGTTCAAATCGAGCTGACGGGCTACGCAAGCCAAAGTCAGGCATTCACGCTGGCCGGCGGCGATCGGCGCGACGCCTCGTTCACCCTGGAGCCGGAAGCGGCGGGGACTACGCCTCCGACCGTCACGCCTCCGACCGATACGCCGCACCCGACGCCGCTCAAGCCTTCGCCCAAGCCCGCGTCGCATCGTGGCACTTGGGTTGGAGTCGGTTGGGCATCCACCGGCGTGCTCGCTGCGGGCGCGCTCGTCAGCGGCGCCCTCGGAGCCACCGCCGCCAGTGACCTGAGCGACCTCAGGAACAAACCCACGACTCGCACCGCGCTCGATCAAGCCCAGACGCGCGCCTCCACGCGGCTGTTGATCGCCGACATTCTCGGTGGAGCCGCGGTCCTGGTGGGCGGCGTGACGCTGTACTACCAGCTCTCGGGCCCCCCGCGCGAAAAGGCGACGCCCGCCGCGGCCGCGCCCCGCCTCAAGCTCGCGTTGGGTGCGAATTACGTCGGGTTCTCGCTCGAGAATTGATAGCTCGCAGCGCCCTGGGTCCGATCCAACCCGGGGCAACTCCAACAGCGCGGTTTTTGGATACTAACGGGCCCAATGGTTCGCTTTGCCAACTCGACCACTGCCGCGAATCCATTTCTCGGCTTGCTCCCGAGCCCCTTTAGGAACGGTCCGACAGTTGTCGTCTCGCCCGTCAATCGGCGGAGCACCAGCTCACCTTCCCACGCTCGGATCGTAATCCCTCGCGCCGGACCGCGAGAGCTTTCGCCGGATGGTGAACTCAAGCGCAGCTCAACGCATTCGTGACCTCTGACCGTCAGCAGGCTGGCCGTCAGCCCAATGCACGCCGGGGCTAAGACCAGGAGCACCTTCGCCCAGGTCCGATCAAGCATGCCACACTTCCAAAGAGCCAGGCCCGCTAGCGCAACAATCACCCTCGCAGGCCAGCCAATCGGAAGGTACATGAGGGTCGCCCCGATCAACAACGACGCCTGAACGAAGAATCGAGTGGGCGTTTGAACGCCTGAAATCAAGGTGATGGCCAAGACCGCGCTGCCTGATCCACCAACGATCAAAGGCCCCACATCGGCCGATGGTGCTCGACGTAGACAGAAGAAGACCAGCGCGGCGATTCCCGCGCCAACAATTAGTCCAACGAGGGCCCAGCGACGCAGGGCCCGAGGACGAGTGATTCGCGAGATGTCAGACAACTCGGACATTGTCTCAGGGGCAGGAGGGCGGTGGTGGCGGTGGGTCACAAGCGTCTTTTGCCTGTTCGGCTGCTGCCAGGCACCCCAAACCACCGAAGAATCCCAAGGCGAGTCCACCCCCAAAAGCCGCCAACGACGCTCCTCCCGTCACCGGTGCAGCAACGAACGAGACGATTCCAGCAGCTGTGCCACCACACGCGGCGATCGCCGCAGCGGCAGCGGTTCCGCAGGCACTAAGCCCGGCTGGATCCCAGCCGTTGACGGGGTCATTCCCAACGTACACGTAAAGATTCACCTGCCCACCATCAAACCGAATGGGATCTTTACTGAGCCAGCGCCCGGTCTCTGGATCGTACTCCCTCGCGCCAAAGGTTACCTTGGACGCGACTTCGTAACCGCAGCGAGAATTTCCCAGTCGCTTTCGGCGGTTGCGAGCAGCATCACCCTGACGA